>NZ_CP119145.1:4800000-5138379 GCF_029167625.1 Streptomyces sp. AM 4-1-1 | reverse complement strand
CGGCCCCCGCCTCCCCACCGCGGCCCCGAGCCGAGCGAGGGAGAGCACCACGTGACCATCGCGCCAGCCGATCCGGCTTCAGTCGCGGAGATCCAGACCGACGGACCTGAGGGCGACGGGCCCGGAACCGTACTGCTGCGGCTCCTGACCGACCTCACCGCCGACCTTCCGGACACCGACCCCGGCCGCGTCGCCGCCGCCGCGCTGCGGGGCCGCAGCGCCCGGTCGGACGCGGCGGAGCTGCGCGGTCTGGCCACCGAGGCCGCCGCCGGTCTGATCTCCGAGGACCCGGCCTACTCCCGGCTCGCCGCCCGCCTCCTGTCCCGCAGCATCGCGGACGAGGCGGCCGGTCAGGGTGCGGTCTCGTTCTCCGCCTCGGTCGCCGTCGGTCACCGCGAGGGTCTGATCGGGGACCGTACGGCCGAGTTCGCCGCCTTCCACGCGGACGCCCTGGACGCCCTGGTCGGGCAGGCGCTCGCCGAGGGCGCGGACGACCGGTTCGGTTACTTCGGGCTGCGGACGCTGCACAGCCGCTACCTGCTGCGTCACCCGCTCACCCGTCAGGTCATCGAGACCCCGCAGCACTTCATGCTGCGCGTGGCCTCCGGGCTCGCCGAGGAGGCCACGCTCGACTCGGCCGCGGGGACCCGGGCGCTGGACGAGGTCGCCGCGCTGTACCGGCTGATGAGCCGGCTCGACTACCTGCCGTCCTCGCCGACGCTGTTCAACTCCGGGACCCGGCACCCGCAGATGTCGTCCTGCTATCTGCTGGACTCGCCGCTGGACGAGCTGGACTCGATCTACGACCGCTACCACCAGGTGGCCCGGCTCTCCAAGCACGCGGGCGGTATCGGTCTCTCGTACTCCCGCGTCCGCGCCCGCGGTTCGCTGATCCGGGGCACCAACGGGCACTCCAACGGCATCGTGCCGTTCCTCAAGACCCTCGACGCCTCGGTCGCCGCGGTCAACCAGGGCGGCCGGCGCAAGGGCGCCGCCGCCGTCTACCTGGAGACCTGGCACGCGGACATCGAGGAGTTCCTCGAACTGCGCGACAACACGGGCGAGGACCAGCGGCGCACGCACAACCTGAACCTGGCGCACTGGATTCCGGACGAGTTCATGCGCCGGGTCGACGCGGACGGCACCTGGTCGCTGTTCTCGCCCGCCGACGTGCCCGAGCTGGTCGACCTGTGGGGCGACGCGTTCGACGCCGCGTACCGGGCCGCCGAGGCCAAGGGGCTGGCCCGCAGGACGATCCCGGCCCGCGAGCTGTACGGCCGCATGATGCGCACCCTCGCGCAGACCGGACAGGGCTGGATGACGTTCAAGGACGCGTCCAACCGGACCGCGAACCAGACGGCCGAACCGGGCCGCGTGGTGCACTCGTCCAACCTCTGCACCGAGATCCTGGAGGTGACGGACGACGGCGAGACGGCCGTCTGCAACCTCGGTTCGGTCAACCTCGGCGCGTTCGTGGCGGACGGGACGATCGACTGGGAGCGGCTGGACGCCACCGTGCGTACCGCCGTGACCTTCCTCGACCGGGTCGTCGACATCAACTTCTACCCGACCGAGCAGGCCGGCCGGTCCAACTCCCGCTGGCGGCCGGTGGGTCTGGGCGCAATGGGCCTCCAGGACGTCTTCTTCCAGCTGCGGATGCCGTTCGACTCCCCCGAGGCGCGGGCGCTCTCCGCCCGGATCGCCGAGCGGATCATGCTCGCCGCGTACGAGGCGTCCTGCGACCTCGCCGAGCGGTCCGGACCGCTGCCCGCCTGGTCCGAGACCCGGGCCGCCCGTGGTGTGCTGCACCCCGACCACTACGACACCGAGCTGAACTGGCCGGAGCGGTGGACCGCGCTGCGGGCCCGGATCGCGACGACCGGGATGCGCAACTCGCTGCTGCTGGCCATCGCCCCGACCGCGACGATCGCCTCGATCGCCGGTGTGTACGAGTGCATCGAGCCGCAGGTCTCCAACCTCTTCAAGCGCGAGACGCTCAGCGGTGAGTTCCTCCAGGTCAACGCCTACCTGGTGAACGACCTGAAGCGGCTCGGCGTGTGGGACGCCCGCACCCGTGAGGCGCTGCGCGAGGCCAGCGGCTCGGTCCAGGGCTTCTCCTGGATTCCCGAGGAGATCCGGACCCTGTACCGCACGGCGTGGGAGATCCCGCAGCGCGGACTGATCGACATGGCGGCGGACCGCACGCCGTTCCTCGACCAGAGCCAGTCGCTGAACCTGTTCCTGGAGACGCCGACCATCGGAAAGCTCTCCTCGATGTACGCGTACGCCTGGAAGCGCGGGCTGAAGACGACGTACTACCTGCGGTCGCGTCCGGCGACGCGGATCGCCCGCGCGGCGTCCGGTCAGGCGCCGGCCGCCGCCACCGTCCCCGTACAAGCCGCGGTCGCCGATCCCGAGGCGATCGCCTGCTCCCTGGAAAACCCCGAGTCCTGCGAGGCCTGCCAGTAATGACCACCACACCGGAGAAGACCCAGAAGAACCTGCTCGACCCGGGCTTCGAACTGACCCTGCGTCCGATGCGCTACCCGGACTTCTACGAGCGCTACCGCAACGCGATCAAGAACAACTGGACGGTGGAGGAGGTCGACCTCCACTCGGACGTCGCGGACCTCGCCAAGCTGACGCCCGAAGAGCAGCACATGATCGGCCGGCTGATCGCGTTCTTCGCGACCGGTGACTCGATCGTCTCGAACAACCTCGTGCTGACGCTGTACAAGCACATCAACTCCCCCGAGGCGCGGCTGTACCTGTCGCGGCAGCTGTTCGAGGAGGCCGTGCACGTCCAGTTCTATCTGACGCTGCTCGACACCTATCTGCCCGACCCGGACGACCGCGCCGCGGCCTTCGACGCGGTGGAGAACATCCCGTCCATCAAGGAGAAGGCGCAGTTCTGCTTCCGCTGGATGGACTCGGTCGAGAAGATGGACCGGCTGGAGACGAAGGCCGACCGGCGCCGCTTCCTGCTGAACCTGATCTGCTTCGCGGCGTGCATCGAGGGGCTGTTCTTCTACGGGGCGTTCGCGTACGTCTACTGGTTCCGTTCGCGCGGTCTGCTGCACGGTCTCGCCACGGGCACCAACTGGGTGTTCCGTGACGAGACGATGCACATGTCGTTCGCGTTCGACGTGGTGGACACCGTCCGCAAGGAGGACCCGGAGCTGTTCGACGACGCCCTCCAGCAGCAGGTCACGGACATGCTGAAGGAGGCCGTGGAGGCGGAGCTGCAGTTCGGCCGCGATCTGTGCGGCGACGGGCTGCCCGGGATGAACACCGAGTCGATGCGCGAGTACCTGGAGTGCGTCGCCGACCAGCGGCTCGCCCGGCTCGGCTTCCCGACGGTGTACGGCTCGCAGAACCCGTTCTCGTTCATGGAGCTCCAGGGCGTGCAGGAGCTGACGAACTTCTTCGAGCGCCGCCCGTCCGCCTACCAGGTCGCGGTGGAGGGCTCGGTCGGCTTCGACGACGACTTCTGAGCCCGGCCGGTCACCGATGTCCTGACCGGAGCACGACGGACCACCGGGCGCGCGTCACTCGCCGCGCCCGGTGGTCCGTCGTCGCGTCCCTGTTCGGCGCGGCGCAGCGCGCGGTCGACGCGGAGGTCCCGTGCGGCGCCGATCAGGGCGGGCAGGGCGACCAGAGCGAAAAGCGCGAGTATGCCCAGGTAGTTCAGGAATGTGGTCATGCCGTCAACTCTCGTCGTCGGCGGCGAATTCGGGCAGTGGCAGGACTGTCATCAACCATCGAATTACTGCCACACTGTCCGGATGCTGAACAATGTGGCCGTCCTGCTGCTCGGCGAGGTCCATCCCTTCGAACTGGGTGTGCTGTGCGAGGTGTTCGGCCTCGACCGCAGTGGCGAGGGACTGCCGGTGCACGACTTCGCGGTGGTCTCCGGTGACGGCCCGGTGCTGTCCACCCACGCCGGGTTCTCGGTGTCCACGCCGTACGGGCTCGACCGGCTGGAGGAGGCCGACCTGATCGCCGTTCCGGCCGGCGGCGCCTTCAGGGACCGGGAGTACCCCGAGGAGGTGCTGGACGCGTTGCGCGCGGCGGTGGAGCGCGGGGCCCGGGTGCTCAGCGTGTGCACCGGCGCCTTCATGCTGGGCGCCGCGGGCCTGCTGGACGGCCGCCGCTGCACCACCCACTGGTCCCACGCGGCCGAGCTGGCCCGTCGCTTCCCCGGGGCCACCGTCGAGCCCGATGTGCTGTACGTGGACGACGGGCCGGTCATCACGTCGGCGGGCACCGCGGCCGGGATCGACGCCTGTCTGCATCTGCTCCGCCGGGCGCACGGCCCGGACGTCGCCAACTCCGTCGCCCGCCGCATGGTGGTGCCGCCGCACCGGGACGGCGGCCAGGCGCAGTACATCGAGCGCCCGCTGCCCCGGACCCGCTGCGACACGGTCGGCGGGACCCTGGCCTGGATGGAACGCCATCTCGACCGCGAGATGACCGTCGAACAGCTGGCGGACCGGGCGCACATGTCACCGCGCACCTTCGCGCGCCGCTTCCAGCAGGAGACCGGCACCACCCCGTACCGCTGGCTGCTGCGCCAGCGGGTGCTGCTGGCCCAGCACCTGCTGGAGACCTCGGACGAGACGGTGGACGCCGTGGCGGACCGGACCGGCTTCGGGACCGCGGCGGCGCTGCGTCATCAGTTCGTACGGGCGCTGGGCACCACGCCGAACGCGTACCGTCGCGCCTTCCGCGGTCCGGCCGAGCCGGTGACGGGTGGCGGCGCCACCACCCTGTCCACCAGGTGAGACGGATGCTCAGTCGTTGGGCACGGTCTCGTAGCGCGGCGTGTTCTCCTCCATCTGCCGCAGCGCGTCCTTGCGCTCCCGCTTCGAGAGCCGGTCGATGTAGAGGTAGCCGTAGAGGTGGTCCGTCTCGTGCTGGAGGCAGCGCGCGAAGTAGCCGTTGCCCCGGACCTTGACCGGGTTGCCCTTGGCGTCCTGGCCGCGCACCACGGCGCGGTCGGGGCGGGCCAGCGCGGCGTAGGCGGTCGGGACGGAGAGGCAGCCCTCGTTGGAGTCGTCGAGGTGACGCTCCTCGGGGGCCAGCTCCTCCAGCACCGGGTTGCAGATCGCGCCCACGTGCCGGACCCCGTCGTCGTCCGGGCAGTCGTAGACGAACACCTTCAGGTCCACGCCGATCTGGTTGGCGGCCAGGCCCACGCCCTCCGCCGTCCGCTGGCTGGCGAACATGTCGTCGATCAGCCGCGCCAGCTCGTCGTCGAACGAGGTGACGGTCCTGCACTCCTTGTGCAGCACCGGATTGCCCACGACCGTGATCGGGCGGGACGTGCCGCGCTCGCGATGTGCCGTCTCGCGCGCCTCACAGTCCTCGGTGTCCACGAGAAATCCCTCGTCGTCGACGCTGATCTGCTCGTCCGTCTCCTGCTGCGCCATGTCCGCCGTACGCCTTCCTGCAAAACCCTGAGAACCATGTGGACCGCACCGGAATCGGTGCGCGTACAGCCTACGGGCACCTGTCAGCAGACTTCTTCGAGATCGCGCCACTCCCGGCTGTCGGGGCTGTCCGCGACCCAGCCGTCCAGCAGCCCGCGCACCAGGCCCGGCGGCGCCGCCAGTCCGCACTCCCGCTCGGGCACCCACAGCTCACCGGCGGTGCGGTGGCCCAGCGGACCGGGGTGACCGGGTTCGCTGTGATCGTGCGGGTCCAGGTGCTCGCCGTCGCCCTCGTCGCTCTCCATGCTGCTCTCCGAACAGGACCGGCACAGCAGCCGCACCGAGGACGACCAGTCCTCGGCGGCGAATCCGGCGTCGGACGCCAGCTGCTCCAGGGCGTCGCGGTCCTCCTCGGTCGCGGCCTCCAGGAGCACCACCCAGGTGGGTACGGGCGACGGCGCCCACAGCTCGATCTCGTCGAAGACCGGGTAGGACGGGCCGGCCGCGGTGACCCGCTCGCCGTTCGGCACACCGTCGTGCAGGACGACCTCGCCCCAGCGCCTGCCCGAGGACGGCAGCGGGATCGACAGCACCTCGATCCTGGCCGGATCGAGTCTGCGGCCCCAGACGACCTCGGCCTCGCCCTCGGGCGACAGCCGCACGGCCGCGCTGCCGAGGTCCATGCCGACCGGCTCGGTGCGGGCCGACGCGGGGTGCTGCCCGGTGCCGGGCACGCTGAGCCCGTACGCCTGCCAGGCCCGCCGGGCGAGCGGCCAGTCCTGGAGCGCGGTGGCGGCGATCCCGACGTTCCACCAGTCGGGGGCGCCGGACTCCTTGCCGAGCAGGGCGACCGCCCTGAGGCCCGCGGCTCTCGCCTGTTCCCAGTCGTGCCGGAACTTGTGCAGCAGCGCGAGGTTGAACCAGGACTCGGAGAGCCAGGGTTCCAGGTCCGCCGCTCTGGTCAGCAGTGCTCCCGCGTCCTCGTACCGGCCGTCGCCGATCAGCGTGAACGCGCGGTCCGTGGCCTGCCGCCAAGAGGCGGAGGGCCGATGCCGTACCTTCCCGAAGATCCTCACGATTCCCGCCTGTCCCGACTGGACACCCTCGTTCCACGCCTACTTTCGCATCCAACCATGCCCGGCCGGACGCCCGCTCATTACCCATGGGTTACCCAGGCGGGACAGGGGTCAGACCGCCCCGCGCCAGGACTCTGGCGAGCGATTCCACGACCTCCGGCTGATGGTCTCGGCCGGTGCCGAGCCGTAGTCGCTCCAGTGCTGCCGACGACCCGCCGACACCTTCCCCGCAGAGGCCGTCGTATGCGTTGGCCGTCCGCACGACCCGGGCGGAGAGCGGCTGCTCATGGCACGGATCGGCCTGCCGCTCCACCACGACGGCGACGGCCGGTGTCACTCCGGTCCGCCGGTGCCACTCCGGTCCGCCGGACCACGGCCCCGCCGGGGAGCGCGATCCGGCGTTGTTCGGCCTCCGGCAGGGCCGGGCCGCTGCCGCGTGCCACGTGGGGCACACAGGCGACGAGCTGCACCCGCGACGAGGACGGCGACCACTGAGGGACGCCGTGGGTGCTGGGTTCGCCGCCGCTGCCGCCCAGCGGCGCGTACGCGAGTGCCCCGGCGGTGCCGAGGGGGGGTGGTTCTCGCTGGCCGGGGACGGACGAGCGTGCGGGCAGTTGTTCGGAAAACTGTTCGGGTGGCTGCGTGGACGGCCGTTGGCCCGGGAGTTCCCGCCCTGGGAGCGGTGCGGTGCCCGGCTCCGGGTCCTGTTCGGGGCACGAGGTGACGACCGGGCGGCCGGGAATTTCGCAGACCGGACAGACCGCCGTGAGGAGCGCGAACGCGGTTCGGGGCAGATCGTCGCCGGGGTGCGGCGCGGGCAGTGCGCACAGGACGAGCGCATCCGGCGACGGTCAGGATGTGGACGCGCGCCGCTCCACCAGGGAGTACGGGACAACCCTTGACTGGTTGGGCGGGCGCCGGAGGGGCGGAGGGCGGACGTTTCCGATTAGCACGTTCGGGTGAGGCGGGAGTGAACGCGGGCAGGGGGCGTGCCCGCGATGTCGCGGGGGCGGGGCGCTGTGTCGTGGCGGGGTGGGGTGGGGCCCCTCCGGGGTGTCTCCTCGGGCCGGGCGTGGCACCCCGGTTCGTGAGTGGGGCCCGGTTGTACGCCCGACCCTGCGGGGACCCCCCTGCACGGCCCCACCCCGGCCGGTTCGGCGGCTTCCGGCCGGGGGTGGGAGCTATGCGTGACCCCACTCGGCCGGTCGGCGGCTGCGAACACGCCTCCTGCCCGTACGACGTGGTCGTACGTCGCTTGTGGCGATCGGCGGCGCCCGTGGCGCCGGACGCTACTCCTTGGCGGAGGTCGGTACGTCGGCCTCGGCGACGGTGACCGTGACGTCGTGGTCGGGCACCGCCTGACCCGACCGGATCAGATCGATCCGGCTCATCACCTTGGACCGCAGATCGGCCGGTACGTCGTCATGACCGCAGCAACGCTTCACCAGCTTCTTGACGGCCTTCTCCAGGCCGTACTTCTCCAGGCACGGTGAGCACTCCTCGAAGTGCACCTGGAACTTGGTGCTGTCGCCCTCGGGCATCTCATGGTCGAGGAACTCGTAGAGATGATCGAGAACCTCTGAGCAATCCGTCTCGTGCGGCTCTCCGCAGCTCATGAGGCCGAGCCTTTCCTATCGTCCGACTCTCCGACGCCGGCGGGGACGAGTCCGCGGTCGCGGGCGTAGTCCTCCAGCATGCCGCGCAGCTGGCGGCGGCCCCGGTGCAGTCGGGACATCACCGTACCGATGGGTGTCCCCATGATGTCCGCGATCTCCTTGTAGGCAAAGCCCTCCACATCGGCGAGATACACCGCGATGCGGAACTCCTCGGGGATCGCCTGGAGCGCGGACTTCACGTCGGAGTCCGGCAGGTGGTCGAGGGCCTGGGACTCGGCGGAGCGCAGACCGGTCGACATGTGCGACTCGGCGCGTGCCAGCTGCCAGTCCTCGATCTCCTCGGCGGCACTGCGCTGAGGTTCACGCTGCTTCTTGCGGTACGAGTTGATGAAGGTGTTGGTGAGGATGCGGTACATCCACGCCTTGAGGTTGGTGCCCTCACGGAACTGGTGGAAGGAGCCGTACGCCTTGGCGTACGTCTCCTGGACCAGGTCCTCGGCATCGGCCGGGTTGCGCGTCATGCGCAGCGCGGCCGAGTACATCTGGTCGAGGAATCCGAGGGCGTCCCGCTCGAAGCGCGCGTTGCGCTCGGCGGTCGTCTCCTCCGCGCGGCCGTCGTCGGTCCCTGTGTCGGTCCCAGTGACCGGACCCACCTCCTCCAACGATGTGGCGGAGCCGAAACCGGACCCGCTCGAATCGGAGAATAGTCGACCTTGGTCCGGCGCGGGCTGTCGATCCGGTCCGATCGAGGCCCTGACGGAAGTGGTCCTGGCCGTGGGCAGCACCGTCCACTCCAGGTCAGTGGCGTTCGAGCGACTCGGGCAGATGGTCGAACCCATGCGACGGACTCCCTCTCCACATACGCGTTCCGTACCGATGCCACCGACAACAGTGGTCCCGCGCTCAACATTCCCGGGGCCCTGGACGGGGCCGGATCGGCGGGGCTCGTGGGCCGGGGTGGGTATGTGCCGGGCGAGTCGACGCCGGTCAGGACCAGGGCGCGGTGGGGCCTGCGGGCGGCGCCGGGTCGGCCGGACGTGCGGGGCGGGGTGGCGGAGCTCGCAGTTCCGGCACCGGGCCGGTGGGGGCGAGACGGCGGAGACCTCGGGCGGCGCCGGGACGGAGCGGCCGGGTGGTCGGGGCGGCAGGACCCGGACCGGACCCCGTGCCGCCCGTCAGCCCAGCCGGTCCAGCCAGACGGCGACCGCGTCCGTGAGCGTCTCCATCGCCCGGGTCTCCGTGGTCCCCGCCCGCTTCGGAACGGCGAAACCGTGATCGCCGTGCGCCACCTCGACCAGCTCGTACGCCCCCTCGGGGAACTCGGCGGGCCGGCCGAAGGGATCGTTGCCGCCCTGGACGACCAGGGTGGGGACCCCTGCCCCCAGCAGTTCGTCCGCGCGGGACCTCTCGGGCCGGCCGGGCGGGTGCAGGGGGAAGCTCAGGGCCAGGACGGCGTGGGCGCCCAGTTCGGCGGCCGTCCGGCAGGCGACGCGGGCCCCCGCGCTGCGGCCGCCCGCGACCACCGGCAGCCCGCGTCCCGTCAGCGCGGGCCACAGTCCGCGCCACCCGGTGTCCAACGTCTTCGGGGCGGGCGCGACCTTCTTCCCGGCGACCCGCCAGGGCTGCTCCACCAGGGCGACGGTCACTCCGCGCGGGGGCAGCGCGGCGGCCAGGGCTCGGAGGTCGCGCGCCTCGATGCCGCCGCCGGCGCCATGGCCGACGGCGAGGACCAGCCGGGCGTCCCGGGCGGACAGCCAGGTGATCCGGGCCTGACCGGCGTCGGTGTGCACGGCCTCCTGGTGCGCGGGCTCGTGGCGTGCGGGCCGTTCGTGCGTGGGCTCGTCGTGCGGTGTCTCTTCGCGGGTCACACCGCCCATCCTGCCCGGAGCCCCGCGGAAGTCAGAAGAGCGTGCTCTCCTCCGGCGCGGCCAGCTCCGTCAGCAGTTCCGGCCCGTTGTTGCGGACGTTGCTCACGGCGGTGGGCACCGGGTAGGCCCGCATCAGGCCCGCGGGCGGCGGGGTGAGCAGCGCCCGCAGTTCCTCGACGTCGGTGCGCGAGGGGTCCAGCCAGGCGTCCCAGCGGTCCGGGGTCAGCATCAGCGGCATCCGGGGATGGATGTCGGCGAGCGTGGCCGGTCCCTCGGCCGGGGCCACGGCGAGCGGCGTGGTCTCCGCCTCGGTGGTGATCACGGAGCAGGTCGCCCACCAGGCCCGCGGATGGTCGGCCGGCAGGGTCCGGTCCCGCCAGAACTCGTACAGACCGGCCATCGCGAACACCGATCCGTCGGCGGGTGTCACGAAGTACGGCTGTTTACGCGGCCGCTTCCTGCGCCCCTCGACCTCCAGCTCGCGCTCCGCCGCCCCGGTGACCCACTCGTAGTACCCGTCCGCGGGCAGGACGCAGCGGTGCGAGACGAAGGGACGCCGGAAGGACGGCTTCTCGTGGACGGTCTCGGCGCGGGCGTTGATCATGCGGGCGGCGCCCTCCGGGGACTTCGCCCAGGACGGTACGAGTCCCCACTTCAGCACCCGTAGCTGGCGAACCGGTCGCCCGTCACCGGCGTCCTTCACAGGACGCTCCAGGACGGCGTGGACCTCCTTGGTCGGCGCCACGTTCCAGTCGGGCGCGAGGGTCTCCGCCGGTTCCCACTTCTCTATCCCGAAGATCCCGGTCAGATCCTCGGGCCGGCGACTCGCCGCATACCGTCCGCACATGAGTGCCAGACTGCCACGACCCACCACCCCGAAGGCAAGGAGCCGCCCGCACCATGGACAGCACCGAACTGGGCGATCTGTGGGATCGCCTCTGCGGCACCCAGCCCGCGCCCGAGCAGTGGATCGTGGTGGTCACGGCCGTCGCCGCGCTCCTCGCCGTCGCGCCGAACGTCATATGGCGGCTCTCCCGCAACGCCGTCACCATCGCCCATGAGGGCGGCCACGGACTGATCGCCCTGGTCAGCGGGCGGCGGCTGGACGGTATCCGGCTGCACTCCGACACCAGCGGTCTGACCGTGAGCCGTGGCAGGCCCACCGGAATCGGCATGGTCCTGACCGCTGCGGCCGGTTACACCGCGCCGTCCCTGCTGGGGCTCGGCGGCGCCTGGCTGCTGACGAACGGCCGGATCACGCTGTTGCTCTGGCTGGCGACCGTCCTGCTCGTGGCGATGCTGGTGATGATCCGGAACGCGTACGGGGCGCTGACGGTCGTCGCGACCGGCGCGCTCTTCCTGCTGGTGTCCTGGCTGACCTCGCCGGACGTGCAGTCGGGGTTCGGGTACGCCGTGGTGTGGTTCCTGCTGCTGGGCGGGGTGCGTCCGGTGTTCGAGCTCCAGTCGAAGCGGCGGCACGGGGGCGCGCCCGACTCGGACGCGGATCAGCTGGCCCGGCTCACCCACGCGCCGGCCGCGCTGTGGCTGTTCCTCTTCCACGCCGTCTCGCTCTGCTCGCTGATCGGCGGCGGACGCTGGCTGCTCGGTCTGTGAGGCGACGGGGCACGGCCGAGGCGCCGCGCGCCGAGGGGGTCGCGGGGCGTAGGGAGCCCGCTCCCCGTCGTGAGCGACGCCGTTAAAGTAAGGGGCATGACCGAACGTTCCGTGCACCCCGCCCTCTGGCCCGCCCCCCACGCGAGTGGCGCCGTCGACGCGACCGTCACCGTGCCCGGCTCCAAATCGGTCACCAACCGCGCCCTGATCCTCGCCGCGCTCTCCTCGGAACCGGGCAGGCTGCGCCGTCCGCTGCGCTCCCGCGACACTCTGCTGATGGCCGAGGCGCTGCGTGCGATGGGTGTCGGCATCGAGGAAGGCGTGGGGCCGGACGGTTCCGGCGAGGTCTGGCGGATCATCCCGGCCGGACTGCACGGCGCGGCGCACGTCGACGTCGGCAACGCCGGTACGGTCATGCGCTTCCTGCCGCCGGTCGCCACCCTCGCCGAGGGAGCGGTCCACTTCGACGGCGACCCCCGTTCGTACGAGCGCCCGCTGACCGGTGTGATCGACGCGCTGCGGGCGCTCGGCGCCCGGATCGACGACGAGGGGCGGGGCTCGCTGCCGCTGACCGTGCACGGGAGCGGCGCGCTGGACGGTGGCACGGTGAAGATCGACGCCTCGTCCTCGTCCCAGTTCGTCTCGGCGCTGCTGCTGTCCGCACCACGGTTCAACCAGGGCGTGGAAGTACGTCACACCGGCTCCGCGCTCCCCTCCATGCCGCACATCAGGATGACCGTCGGCATGCTGCGGGCGGTCGGCGCGCAGGTGGACGAGCCGGAGTCCGGCGGTGAACCGAACACCTGGCGGGTCTCCCCCTCGGCGCTGCTGGGCCGCGATCTGACGGTCGAGCCAGATCTCTCCAACGCGCAGCCGTTCCTCGCCGCCGCGCTGGTCACCGGTGGGCGGGTCACCGTCCCCGACTGGCCCGAACGCACCACCCAGCCCGGTGACGCACTGCGGGAGATCTTCACCGCGATGGGCGGCGGCTGCGAGCTGTCCGACCGGGGGCTGGTGTTCACCGGCTCGGGCCGTATCCACGGCATCGACATCGATCTGAGCGAGGTCGGCGAGCTGACCCCGGGCATCGCGGCGGTCGCCGCGCTCGCCGACTCCCCGTCCACCCTGCGCGGGGTCGCCCATCTGCGGCTCCACGAGACGGACCGGCTGGCGGCGCTCACCAAGGAGATCAACGGGCTCGGCGGCGACGTCACCGAGACCGCGGACGGCCTGCGCATCCGGCCACGGCCGCTGCACGGCGGTACCTTCCATACCTACGACGACCACCGGATGGCGACCGCCGGCTCGATCATCGGCCTCGCCGTACCGGGAGTGGAGATCGAGAACGTGGCGACGACCGCCAAGACCCTGCCCGACTTCCCGCGGATGTGGACCGGAATGCTCGGGGCCTGAGAACATGCGCCGCTACGGCAAGAACCCCGACGAGGACGACATCCGCGTCCGCCCGAACCGCAAGGGCAACCGCCCCCGTACCCATATCCGCCCCAAGCACGAGGACGCCGAGGAGGGCATGGTCCTCACCGTCGACCGGGGACGGCTCACCTGCCTCGTCGAGGGCCGTACGGTGATGGCCATGAAGGCCCGCGAGCTGGGCCGGAAGGCCGCCGTGGTCGGCGACACCGTCTCCATCGTCGGCGACCTCTCGGGCGACAAGGACACCCTGGCCCGGATCGTCCGCATCGGCGAGCGCCGCTCGGTGCTGCGCAGGACGGCCGACGACGACGATCCGTACGAGCGGGTGGTCGTCGCCAACGCCGACCAGCTGGCCATCGTCACCGCGCTCGCCGACCCCGAACCGCGTCCGCGCATGATCGACCGCTGTCTCGTCGCCGCGTACGACGGCGGGCTGACCCCCCTGCTGGTCCTCACCAAGTCCGACCTGGCCTCGCCGGACAAGCTCCTGGAGGCGTACACGCCGCTGGGCGTCCCGTACATCGTCACCAACCGCGACGAGCTGGCGAGCGGTGACGCGGCGGACCGGGTCAGGGAGCAGCTGAACGACCGGGTCACGGCCTTCGTCGGGCACTCCGGGGTCGGCAAGACCACACTGGTCAACGCCCTGGTCCCGAAGGACAGACGGCGGACGACCGGTGTGGTCAACGCGGTCACCGGGCGCGGCCGGCACACCACGACGTCGGCGCTGGCGCTGCCGTTGCCGGACGGCCGGGGCTGGGTGGTCGACACCCCGGGCGTGCGCTCGTTCGGTCTGCACCACGTCGATCCGTCCCGGGTCATCAACGCGTTCCCCGATCTGCGGCCGGGCACGGAGAACTGCCCGCGCGGCTGCACGCATGAGGAGAACGCGCCGGAGTGCGCTCTCGACGCCTGGGTGGCGCAGGGGCACGCCGATCCGGCGCGGCTCGACTCGCTGCGGCGGCTGTTCTCGACCCGGGAGCGACGCGAGGGGGACTGACCGGGGCACCTGTGCGAACTCCCGTCGGCGCCGCGTGCATAATCGCACCGAGCGGTACGCGATGGAATGATCGTGTACGGATGAGTCGAACGGTACGGAGCGGTCACCTACGCGGGGAGGGCACTGACGATGGCGTGGCTGCTGGTCGTGGTGGCAGGACTTCTGGAGACCGGTTTCGCGGTCTGTCTGAAGCTCTCGCACGGCTTCACCCGGCTCTGGCCGACCGTCGCTTTCTGTGCCTTCGCACTGGGCAGTTTCGGTCTGCTGACGCTTTCGCTGAAGCGGCTCGACGTCGGGCCCGCGTACGCGGTGTGGACCGGCATCGGCGCGGCGGGCACCGCGATCTACGGGATGGTCTTCCTCGACGACGTGGTGTCCGTCCTCAAGCTGGTCTCGATCTCGCTGGTGATCATCGGTGTGATCGGACTCCAGATCTCCGGTTCCGCGCACTGAGGCGGGCGCGGCGGGCGCCGGTTCACCGTCTCGTGGTGTTCGAACGGGTCAGGGGTGACGTGGCCCGTACGGCGCGCGGGTCGATACTGTGACGCCATGTCCGACTACCACGATGATCTCCGCCTCGCCCATGTGCTGGCGGACGCCGCCGACGCGACGACGATGGACCGGTTCAAGGCCCTGGACCTCAAGGTCGAGACCAAGCCGGACATGACGCCGGTGAGCGAGGCCGACAAGGCCGCCGAAGAACTGATCCGGGGTCATCTCCACCGCGCCAGGCCCCGGGACGCGATCCTGGGCGAGGAGTTCGGCGTGGAGGGGACCGGGCCCAGGCGCTGGGTGATCGACCCGATCGACGGCACGAAGAACTACGTGCGCGGGGTGCCGGTCTGGGCAACGCTGATCTCGCTGATGGAGGCCGGCGAGCACGGCTTCCAGCCGGTGGTCGGCGTGGTCTCGGCGCCCGCGCTGGGCCGCCGCTGGTGGGCTGCGAAGGGCGGCGGCGCGTACTCCGGCCGCAGCCTGACGTCCGCGACGCCGCTGAGGGTGTCGAAGGTCGAGCAGATCTCCGACGCGTCGTTCGCGTACGCCTCGCTGAGCGGCTGGGAGGAACAGGGCCGGCTCGACGGCTTCCTCGATCTGACCCGGGCGTGCTGGCGCACACGTGGTTACGGCGACTTCTGGCCGTACATGATGGTCGCCGAGGGCTCGGTGGACATCTGCGCTGAGCCCGAGCTGTCGTTGTGGGACATGGCGGCGAACGCGATCATCGTCCAGGAGGCGGGCGGTGTCTTCACCGGCCTGGACGGGGTACCGGGTCCGGGAGGCGGCAACGCGGCGGCGTCCAACGGGCTGCTCCACGGCGAGCTGCTGGGGTATCTGAACCAGCGGTACTGAGGCCACTTGCGGTTTGACCTGGGCATCTCCTCCGTCCTCAACCCTCTTGGGCCGTCCTGGGGCCGTCATCGGCCTCCGGGCGCGCCTCGAACGCGCGGTTCACCGCCTCACGGGTGCGCTTCTCGCTGCTCGGCATGAGGTGCGTGTACGTCCGCAGTGTGAAACCGGGATCATGGTGCCCCAGGTACTCCGACAACGCCTTGATGCTCTCCCCCGCATCCAGCAGAACGGACGCGTAGAAGTGCCTCAGCGCGTGCATGCCGTTCTCCCTGCCGCGCGGGACACTCGCCTTATCGAGTGCCGGATGCCACGCCTTCTCGTTGAAGACAAAGCGATTTACCGCGCGCCCCTGAGTGTTGGGGAAGAGGAGAGACGACGTGACCGGTCGGCCGTCGACCAACCGCCACGGCAATGTCACAGCCAAGGGCGGCTGCTGCGCGATATGGGCCTCAAGGGCGCGAGCAACGCTCTCCGGGAGGGGGACCGTACGCGACTTGCCTCCCTTGGGAAGCGCGAACACTTGCTTCGCAGCAATGAGCTTGACCTGCCGGACGACGTGAACGACTCCTTCGGCAAAGTCCACATCGTTGACGGCCAGGCCGAGCACTTCTCCCTGTCGCATGCCGCACCCGCCAGCCAAGTCCACCATGGCCCGGTACCGCTTCGGGAGTGCAGAGCGAACGGCGAGCACACGCTCAGAGGTCCACGGCACGATCCGACGAGATTCCGGCTTGGGTGCTTTCACTGACGATGAACGGCACGGGTTGTGCGGGATCAGGCGATCGTCGACAGCCGCCGCCAGCATCGCGTTGAGGTTCGCGAAGATGACCCGTTGATAGGCGGGGGCCAATCCCCCGTCTTCGAGCTTCCTCAGCCACTCACGGATATGGATTGGCCTCAGCGTGTCGAGTGAGCGGCTACCCAGATGCGGCAGGGCGTGGAGACGGATGCGTGTCTCCGTGCTCACGAACGTGCTGGGGTCCATCGTGAGGGAAGCCAACCACCGTTCGGCGTGCTGCCGCACGGTGAGCCGACCGGCCCGAGGGTCGATGTACTGCCCGCGCGTCATGTCTGCCTCGATGCCGGACAGCCACTTCTCGGCAAGTCGCTTCTGCCCGTCCGGAAAGCTCTTGGACTTCTCCGTACCGTCCGGCCCGACGTAGCGGGCCCGGTAGCGAAGGCCCGAGCCGTGGCGGTAGGTCTTGACGCGGGTGGTCTTGCCGTCTGTGGTCTCGGTCTTGTACCAGCGGTCTTGGATGTGGCCAGCCATGGGACTGACTCCTCTCAGTGGTGTTGGTTCAGGGAGGGAGACAGGGGGTGTCGAGAACCGCTTTTCCCGGGGTGTTCCGGGTCCGCCTCCCTGCCTCCCTGAGCGGTTGTTGTTGCAGGTCAGGTCGTGGAGGTTGGGCCAGGGAGGCGGGTAGGGAGTTCTCCCTGCCTCCCTGGCCCGGAGGAGAATGCCTCCCTGGCTTGTGCGGTTCGGCGGGGAGGCAGGGACAGGGGGTCCGGGTGGCTGCTGAGGCCGGTTTCGGGGTGGGCTCCGGGGGTGCCTCCCCGCGCGGTGAGGGTGCACTTCCCCCGGTTCTGCGGGGGTGCCGGGCAGGGCGCTGGCACCCCCTTTACCGCCCTTACCTCGCAGGTGGGAGGCCCCTACCTGCCCCTCTACCGGGGTAAAGGGCCCCCGCTACCACCGGCCCCGGTGACGGGGTCCGACGGCGGCTGTTCCACGGGGGCTCACGGGGCCGGTGGTAGAGGGGGAGGGCTCTACCTCCCGCCCTGCGGGAGGCGGGTCAGGCTGCGTCGCGGGTGGCTTGCTCGGTGATCCAGTCGCGGACTGCGGCGGGGTCGTAGCGGATGTGCCGGCCGATGCGGAAGCCGGGCGGTCCGGTGCGGCGCTTGCGCCAGTGGTAGACGGTCTCGATCGGGACGGACAGCAGCGCGGCCAGGTCTTCGGGGGTGAGGTAGCGGTCCGGGAGTCCGGCGCGGAGGGTCGCGCGGGGGTCGGTGGCCATAGTGGTGGTGACTCCTCGTGTCCGGGGTGCGGTTCGCGGAGGGTGTACCGGGGTGCCGTCCTAGAGAGATGGTGCAATTCAGCGTCCGCAGCGTTCCAGCGTCCGCGCTCTCGCGTTTATGCAGGTGAATGGGGGTGTGGGGTGCGGACGCTGATGCGGACGCTGCGGACGCTGGACGGCGTCAGCGTCCGCAGCGGGTGACGCGTCCGGGCCGCTGTGCGGCGGCCCGGCCCGGAACGGTTCCGGTCGTGTCAGTACAGTTCAGGCGGCAAGTCGTCCAGGTCCGGCGGAGGTTCCTCCAGCCAGAGAGAGGCTTGATCGGGCTCGGAGAGTGCGGACGCTGACGTGTCCTCCGGGTCGGTCCGGGTGAGGATGAGGAGCTTGTGCCGAGTCCGGTCCCGACTACGTTGCGTGTCGTCCACGGTGATCCCGATGGATCGCAGGAGCGGGGCCAGGCGCTTGACCTTCCCGCCCGCGCGGGTGGCGTCCTTGGGCCAGTCCAACGGCCGCACACCGCCGGGCGGTTGCAGCTGTTCGAGGAGCTGCGCGGCGGTGCCGGTCCATGTCCCGGCCTGCTCCACCAGGGCGGCCACAGCGGAGCCGAAGGGGTCACCTTCCAGGGCGTCGCTGGCGACGTTCGAGGACGCGGCCAGGTAGTCCGGGAGGGTCTGCCATCCGGTGACCTGGTCGACGGCGGACAGGACGCGGGCGAAGTCGGCCATGCGCGGCATGGAGTCCAGCCGTACCGAGGGCAGCACTTCCAGTACCCCGGCCAGCAGATCCAGTAGCGCACCGAGAACCGCGGGGCGTGCGTCCGCGAACGCGGCGTCGAGTTCTTCCTCCGAGCGGCGCCGGTTGCCGTCGATGAGTTGCAGTTCCACCATCAGGACCCGTTCGGCCAGATCCCCCGCGAGAGCTCCCGCGTCGATGGTCGTCATGGCCAGCACCCTGCGGAAGGAGAGCACCACCACGTCGTCATCGGTGAACAGAGCCCGGTCTACGACCCCGTCACCGGTGACGGCCTTGCACAGGGTGTCCGACAGCCACCGGGGGATGGTGCTGATGTTGTCCAGGCAGAGCGCCCACGAGGTGAACGCCTGCCGGGACCATGCTTTCTCGTCGCGCGGTTGGCTGCGCCTGGCGGCCGGGGACGGGTCGATGAGGTTGATGGCCATCTGGGCCGTCATGGACTTGCCGGTGCCCTGTTCGCCCTTGCACGTCAGGATCGGGTGGGGGATGTCGGGCAGCCAAGCCGCCGCCATCCACGCGGCCATCTGACGGAACGCGCTCTCGTCCATGTTCAGCATGGAGTGAAAGCGGGCCAGGCCGTCCGGGGTGCGGACGGGCACGGGCATGGGTGCCATGGCTCCGGAGCGGCGGAAGAGAACCGGGGCTCGGTCCACCACTTCCCAGCGGCCGGCGGATACCACCACCGCGCGTCCGTCGGCGGTGCCGAGATCGACCACGACCCGCCCGTCCGGGGTGGAGCCGACCCGCAGATGCACGGGTACGGGGTCGTTGTCCTCCGCGATCCCCTCCAGCACCGTCATGGCGTCCGCAAGGGCCGACTGCGAGGCAACGTCCCCGTCGAACGTGTCGGCGTACAGGCGGGCCAGACGCTGCCGCACCCCAGCCTTCCCCCGCAGCGGGAGCGCGAGGTTCGGGCCGTCGATGGCGACCGCGTAGGGGCGGGCGTCGGTCGACATGACGAACGTGTACCGCTCCCGCGCCAACGAGACCAAGCGGGTCGCGGCCGACGGCTTCTTGCCCCCGTCGTCACCGGACTTCCCGCCCGACCGGCGAGTGTTCACGGTCGGGCGGCCGGTGTTCACGCCGGGCCGATCGATGTTCACGGGCGGCGGCCAGGTCGGGTTGGCGGGGTCGATCGGTCGGGGGTGACCGTTCACGTGCTGGATGTCGGTGTTCATGCGCTCACCCCTCGATCGCCCGACTGTTCACACGTGTTCAGTCGGGCGGTCCGCCGGGCGTGTTCGAGTCGACCGACCCGCACCGCACGACGAGCCGCTTTGCGATGTTTTGTCTGGTCAGGGGTCGACCGTTCACCGGCCGTACGGGCGTGAACGAGCCGGGCCAGCAGCAGCCAGCTCACCTCCCCCGGACCGAGCCGGATCGAGCCCGGTCGACTCGACTCGTCGGTGTCGGTGAACACCGACCGGTCGACCGTGAACGTGCCGTCGGTCGGCGCGGTGTGACGGGGGGTGTGACGCGTCTCGTCACGCAGGTCAGGCCCGTACGTCCAGACGATCAACAGCGCCATCGACAGCGGGAGCCGGTCCCCCTTGGCCTGGTTGCACGGTCGGCAGGCGAGCACGAGCGCGCCTACCGACCACGTCCGCAGCGCGGACACCGGCACGACGTGATCGAGGGTCGCCTCCCGCAGCGAGACGAACGGCAGCGCGCAGTAGGCGCACCGCTGACCGTCCCGGCGGGCGAGTTGTTCCTTGCGCTGCCGTCGGCGCGCAGAGTTGAGCGGGTGACCGTTCCTCATGCCGCCCGCTCCATGTCCTCGGCATCCAGAGCGCGCAGCACAGGGGCGCACACGGTCGCCCCCCTCACTCGCTCCCGGCTGACCCCCAGCCTCTTGGCGATCTCCCGCGTGGGCACCTCTCCGTTCAGCAGAAGCGCACCCCGGGCCACGCCGTCCAGCCGCAGGAGAACTTCCCGCTGCGCCGCGCTCTGTGCCGCCAGCGCGCGTTGCTCCCATTCCGGCAGCGACTCCATGGCCACCGGGGAGCAGGACAGCTCAGGGTTGTCGATCTGCAGGAGCAGGATCGCCGTCTTCGCGAGCCGGTCAGCGGTGGACTCGCTGCACCCCAGACGCTCGCCCATCACCTTGTGGGGCGTGCCGTCCAGCTTCAGCAGCAGCGCTTCCCGCTCTCGCTCCGGAAGCGCGGCCACCATCCTGGCCAGGTAGTCGGGCAGGTCGACCCAGGCGCACTGGTTGGGCAGCAGCGGGCACAGCGCGTTGCACGTGGCGGGCTCCGTCCAGTCCACCACCGTCTCGGAGGACCGCATCAGCGCGAAGTGCTCCGCAATCTCGCGCTTCACCCGGACGAACAGGACCTTGCGGGTCTCCGTCTCGGACCACTCCGGGTGACCCAGCACGTCGGACGCTCCACTGCGGGCCACCCGCACCCACATGGACTGAACGACATCCTCAGCCAGCGCCCACGCCTCGCCGTTTCCCATCCGGGTACCGCACAGCCGGGAGTAGGCGAACCGCACCAAACGGTCCCCGTAGGCATCGAACAGCACGGCAAGCCGATCGGACTGCTCGCCCGTCAGCGGGACGATCTCACCGCTCTCTAAGCGTCGACCCCCCGGGCCGCTGCCCGTGGCAGTTCCTGAGCTCCGACTCCTACGCTTCGCGACAGTTCCAGGCATGATGGATGTACCCCTTCGCGGGTTAGGGGAGCGGCTGACTGCTTGGCGGTAGGGAGCCGCTCCCCGGTGATGCGGGTCATGCGGCGTAAGCCCTCATGACCCGCTTTCGCGTTCCAATCTGGTGCGCACCAACAGTTTGCATCTGGTGCGCACCAGATGCAAGGCGACTGGATCACAATCTTGAGATCCGCTCCGCTCTGCATGCTTTGAGGAAAGCCCGGCCCGGCGGGTGGCGGTAGCCAACAGCCCTTAATAATCCGAGTGTTAACCCCCTGCCACCTGCGAGATTGGTGCATGCTGAGAGTGAGGATGCCGTCAGGACATCGGCTTGGGGTGTTGCGGATGAGCGCAGGGCTGAAAGATGCGAGGGCCGCGCGCGGCTGGTCGCAGGAACGGCTGGTGCGCGAGATCGAGCGCTACGCCCGAGAGCATGTGCTCGACGTACCGACGACGGCCAGCCTGCGTGTCTACGTCTCGGAGTGGGAGAACGGCAGGCGTCGCCTCTCGGCGCGGTTCGCGGCCATCCTGCGGCCACTCCTGGGTCTTACAGATGCCGAGTTGCTGGGGCCTGGCGAGTCCGATGTGGTGTCCCTAGTGGACGGATACGACGACCTGATCGGTCGCATCGACTCGGCCCGAGACGTCGGCCTCAGCATGGTGAAGACGTTCACGGATCAAACCGAGTTGTTGCGGACGATGGATCGCCAAATGGGCGCCGCTGGACTTGTGGATCAGATGACGGGTCACCTGGCCAGACTCGAAGAAGCACTCACCTTCGCGGTCCTTTCCGAGACGCGCCGGCCGATTGCACGGGCTCTGGCCGCCGCCGCCACCCTCGCCGCTTGGCAGGCTCTGGACGCCGGTGCTGTCGATCGAGCCTGGCGGAACTATGAACTCGCCAAGCGGGCCGCGCAGGAGGCAGGGGAGCCCATGTACCTCGCCCACGCCATGGCAGAACAGGCCTACGTGCTGTGCGACGCGGGCCGCCCAGAAACGGCGGTTGCCCTCGTACGGGAGGCTCAGCACTCCGGGGGTAGCCGAACGTCCCCACGACTCCAGGCGTGGCTGCACGCGGCCGAGGCGGAGTTGTGCGCGAAGGCCGGACTCCCCGACGACTGCCGACGGGCCCTAACCAAGGCTGCGGCTGTGCTGCCACCAGGTGAAGACGTCCGAGACCCGGACATGCTCAGCATCTTCCTGAACGGCGCACATCTGACGCGGTGGCGCGGAAACGCCTTGGCCCTGCTCGGTGATGACGATGCCGTGAGCAGCCTCTATGCAGCCCTCGACACCATGGATTCGACGTTCATCCGTGCTGAGTCCGGTCTGCGTTGCGACCTGGCGCAGGCACACCTTGCTCGTGGGGAGTACGACCAGGCGCAGGAGCAACTGCGCAACGCACGACGTCTGGCGAGCCGCACCGGATCGGTGCGGCAACGCCGTCGGATTGATCAGCTCACGCAGAGGTTGTAGCCGCTCCCCGGCGTGTGGCCAGGACATGCAGGAGGGCCACGAGCGTGCCAGAGCCCATGAGCTGCCCCCCGGCCATCAGGTCAGGGATATCCGCGAGAGGTACCCACTCCACCCGCCCGGCTTCCTCCACGTCGGTCGGGTCGCCAACGTGCTCAGCACCGGTTCCCACGAAGATCTCGTGAGGCGAGTCGACCATGCCGACCATGGGCTGATACGTGACGACGTGCTCAAGATTCGCGGGCCGCCAGCCGGTCTCTTCCTCGACCTCTCGCCGGGCACACGTGCTGGCGTCTTCTCCCGTATCCACGATGCCTCCCGGGAGCTCCCATCCCCACCGGTCGGGGACGAAGCGGTATCGCCACAGCATCAGGACCCGGTCCCGGTCATCCAGCACAGCCGTGATCGCGACATGCTGGAGTCGTACCACGTGGTGCTCAAAGCGTGGGACGCTGGGAGGCTCGACATCGACCAACTCCAGCTTGACCCAGCGGTTGTTATAGACCGGACGGCTTCCGTGGATCAGCCAGGGTTCCAGTTCGCCTGACGTCGTCGCGCCCCCGTGCGTTTGCTCGCCATCTGGAGCCGGAACACGGTACGAACTTCGGTTGCGCACTTCCAGTACGCCCTCAGCGACGAGCCGCGCGAGTACCTGCCTCAACGCCGTGCGCCCGATTCCGAGCTCCTCCACCAGGGCTCGCTCGGACGGCAGCTTGGCGCCCGGTGCCAGCTTGCCGCTCCCCATCCATTCGCGGATTGTGCGTTCCACCCGAGCCGTCTTGGTTTCCAGCATTTCCGCAGCACGCTCCCCGCTCGTTGACTGGTGCACACCAGAGTAGCTAACTGCTCTCACCATCGGCGGGGGGCGTCGCTCGTTACACATCGGCGCAGTGGTCGCCAGGAAGGGCGAAAGAGCGAGCGGCAAGCCGCACGACCTTGGGCAGCTCGCTACGCGAGCGCGCGAGATGCGCCGTCCGGCCGCGACATCGTGGCGCGGCGCGGGTGCTCCTCTTGCTTGTGCGTGCGAAACGGAATCCTCGCAACGGGTGAGACGCGTGCCCCGATGGAGAGGTCAGCGTCCGCAATGCCTCTCCTTAAGAGCCGTCTTGACCTGCGGTGATGCTCTTGGCGGTCGGGGGCTTGCGGACGCTGCGGACGCTGGCGGACGCTATACATTTTGTTTAGCGTCCGCAGAGAAAGACCAGGTCAGAGGGTGCGTCTGACAGGTCGCGGACGCTGCGGACGCTATTTCCTCTCAACTCTCTAGTAAGAGGTGTAGTGAAAGTCAAGCGGAACACCTCCGCACCGCGCTGAAATGCCTCGGCGAGCCGTCCGAGAGAGGCGGGGGCCGGATGTCCTCAAGCACCGATGCCTTCTGCCGCTTCTGGATGGCTGTGGGCGGCATTTCAGGGGGGGCCTCTAGGCCGGGGCGGGGGCGTGCTCTTCTTGCTGGCCACGTGGTGAGGAGGTCACAGAGCCACGTGGGAGGGGGATCGGGTCCACCGCGTTGAGGACTTCGTACGGCCAGCGGTGACCACGCTGTCGGTGGCCACCACGTGCCTGCCCCAGGCGCGCGTGTCGACCTTCCACCCCAGACGCCCCGCGCTCCCACGTAGCCGCCTTCCCTCAGGGTGGCACCCACGTGCGGGAGGGAAGAGACCACGGCTCGGCGGCGGGGTGGTCTCTTCCCCGGGAGCGCCGCTGTGTGGGTCTGTGTGGGGTGTGGGGTCACACGGCTCACGGGAAGGCCGAGAGCCGGTTCCGCTCCGGTTTCCGGGCCTCTTTCGGCGGCGGATTGTGTGAGTCACACGCCCCACACATGCAGGTCAGTGACCTACACGCGGCTGTGTGACGCACACGGCGTGTGTGGGTCACCGCGTGAGGGCTGTGTGGGTCAGAGCAAGGCGCGAGGCGTCCGGTGTCCGCCTGCCCCATCACCTTGCCGCAGACGCCGAATAGCTCTGGGAGCTCCCGGCGTGGCCGACGAAGGGGCGTCCGTCCGGAGAGGTCCGCCGGCAGCGCGAGTCCTGGGGCGGTCATGTCGTGGGGCGAACTCGCCGGGCACAAAGTTGAGGATGCCTTCCAAAGGCGATGCGGCATGGGCACCCGGCCGCGTTCCCCCTTGGAAGGCCGTCCCCGACCGGCCACCGGCCTCCACCTCGCCAGGACGGCCGATACCCCATCGGGCAGTGGTGCGCCGAAGGTCGTCGGCCGTCAGGCCGTCCTCACAGCTCTTTCCTGCGCGCTTGTCGCTTGTCTTGTCGCTTGTCGCGAACGACGTCACTCGCGCCCTCCGCGGTACGGAAACCCCGTTTGACCTGGGTTCCGACAAGCGACAAGACAAGCGACAAGCCACAAGCAGTGCCCCACGGCCGGGCCGCCTGTGGGCCGTCAAAGGGTGGCCAGCGATCACCAACGTCCACCAACGCTGACCGCTCGACCGCAGGTCAGAAGGGGGTTCGAGCGCCCCGCCGCAGGTCACCTGACTCGATCATCAGTTCCAGCGGTACTGACGGGCGGTCGGCCCGGGAGGGCGTGCGGGGCGTATGTCATACGTATGCGTACGCCCCTTCTTCCCGTGGCGCACTCCACTCGACGGGCCTCGCCCCTTGTTGGCTCCACGCCCGGATGCCACTCTGGGGATCTCCCACTTGTGAACTTGTGAATCGGCACGTGCGGCCGCTTCACGAAGGAGGTGGCTCCCTCATGTTGGTCCGTGACGCCATGAGCACCGTGGTCCTCACCATCGGCCCGGCCCATACCCTCCGGCAGGCGGCCCGGCTGATGTCGGCCCGGCGGATCGGCTCGGCGGTCGTCCTCGATCCGGACACCAGCGGGCTCGGCATCCTCACCGAGCGCGACATCCTCGACGCGGTGGGCGCGGGGCTGAATCCCGACACCGAGACCGTGGCCTGCCACACCACCGACGACGTCCTCTTCGCCCTGCCGTCCTGGACGCTGGAGGAGGCCGCGACGGTCATGACCCAGGGCGGGTTCCGCCATCTGATCGTGCTGGACGAGCACGGGCCCGTGGGCGTCGTGTCCGTCCGCGACATCATCCGCTGCTGGTCGCGGGCCGGGCGGCGGCCCGCCGCGCTGGTGGGCTGAGGCACCGGGCCCTGACACGACCGGTGGGCCGGCTCCCCCGCGGGAAGCCGGCCCACCGGGCCACGACAAGCGTCCGGGTCAGCCGCGCAGGGCCTGGACCGCGGCGTCCAGCCGCTTGCCGAAGTCGGCGTCCGCCTGACGGAAGTTGTTGACCGCGCGCTCGGCGATGTCGTCCCGCGAGACCTTCGAGATGAACTGCGCGAGGTTGTCGACCAGACGGCTCTTCTCGTCCTCCGACAGCAGCCGGTAGAGGTCCCCCGCCTGCACGAAGTCGTCGTCCTCGGCATGCCGGGGCGCCTCGTGGAGACCCGCGTCCCCGGTGACCGGGGTGGGCTCCCACAGCGGGCGGCCGGTCTGGACCGGCCCGCCGAAGCTGTTCGGCTCGTAGTTCTTCGTACCCTTGTGACGGCCGTCGTAGAGGTAGCCGTCACGGCTGTTCGTCCGCGCCTCCGCGGCGTGCGGGCGGTTCACCGGCAGGTGGTCGGCGTTGATCCCGACGCGGTAGCGGTGGGCGTCTCCGTAGGCGAAGAGGCGGCCCTGGAGCATCCGGTCGGGGGACGGGCCGATGCCGGGCACGAAGTGCGCGGGGCTGAAGATGGACTGCTCGACCTCGGCGAAGATGTTCTCCGGGTTGCGGTTCAGCTCCAGCTTGCCGATCTCGATCGGCGGGTAGTCCGCGTGCGGCCACACCTTGGTGAGGTCGAACGGGTTGAAGCGGTACGTCGCCGCCTCGGCCGCCGGCATGATCTGCACCTGCACGGTCCAGGACGGGAAGTCGCCGCGCTCGATGGACTCGCGCAGATCGCGCTGGTGACTGTCCGGGTCGACACCGGAGAGGCGGTTGGCCTCGTCCGTGGTGAGGTTCTTGACGCCCTGGTCGGTCTTGAAGTGGTACTTGACCCAGAAGACCTCGCCGGCCTCATTGTTCCACTGGTACGTGTGCGAGCCGTACCCGTTCATGTGACGCAGCGTCGCCGGAATGCCCCGGTCACCGAAGAGCCAGGTGACCTGGTGGGTGGACTCGGGCGAGAGGCCCCAGAAGTCCCAGACGTTGTCCGCCTCCTGCGAGCCGGTGTACGGGTCGCGCTTCTGGGTGTGGATGAAGTCCGGGAACTTGATGGCGTCCTTGATGAAGAACACCGGGGTGTTGTTCCCGACGAGGTCGTAGTTGCCGTCCTCGGTGTAGAACTTCAGCGCGAAGCCCCGGGGGTCGCGCACCGCGTCGGCGGAGCCGAGGTTGCCCGCGACGGTGGAGAAGCGCAGGAAGGTCTCGGTCTGCTTGCCGACCTCGGAGAGGAACTTCGCCCGGGTCCACCGGGAGACGTCACGCGTCAGCGTGAACGTGCCGTACGCACCGGCGCCACGGGCGTGGACGACGCGCTCCGGAATGCGCTCGCGGTTGAAGTGGGCCAGCTTCTCCATCAGCGACTGGTCCTGGACCAGCACCGGACCGCCGGCGCCCGCGGTCTGACTGTTCTGGTTGTCGGCGACCGGGGCTCCGGCCTCCGTGGTCAGCGGTCCCTGCGTCACGTGCGCCTCCTGCGTCATCCCTGCGAATCCTGTTCCCTTGGCGTTTTCCGTGTCCGATCCTACAATGGACTTTGTCCAAGTCAAGCAAACATCCAAAGTCACACTCGTTCGGGACGCGGTCCCCTCACTGTTAGGCTTGTCCTCATGAGCGACCTTTTGGAACGACTCCGCGGACGCGGTTGGCGCATGACCGCGCAGCGGCGCGTCGTCGCCGAGGTCCTTGACGGTGAACATGTGCACCTGACGGCCGACGAGGTCCACGCGAGGGCCGTGGCGAAGCTGCCGGAGATCTCGCGCGCCACCGTCTACAACACGTTGGGTGAGATGGTCACGCTCGGCGAGGTCATGGAGGTCTCCACCGACCGCCGCGCCAAGCGGTACGACCCGAACGCCCACCGCCCCCACCACCACCTGGTGTGCGCGAGCTGCGGCGCCATCCGCGACGTGCACCCGTCGGGCAATCCGCTGGCGGACCTGCCGAGCGACGAGCGGTTCGGCTTCACGGTCTCCGACGTCGAGGTGACGTACCGCGGGATCTGTCCGAACTGCGCGGCCACCGTCTGACGCGACGGCACACGTTCGTCGAGGAGCCCGGCGCCCGATGGCGCCGGGCTCTTCGCGTACCGCCCGGCCGGGCGTACGAGACGCTGCACGCAGCACAGAGGGCCCGAATCCTCGAAAGGATTCGGACCCTCTGTGTTCAGTAGCGGGGACAGGATTTGAACCTGCGACCTCTGGGTTATGAGCCCAGCGAGCTACCGAGCTGCTCCACCCCGCGTCGTGAACACAACATTACGTCCCCCGGCCGACCAGCGCAAATCCGTTCCGGGGCCCTCAGGCGGTGAGCTCCTGGTGCAGCGCGTCGCGCAGTCGCGCCGCCCGTTCGGCGACCTCCGCGGGGCCCAGCTCCACGGCCCTCGCGCACCAGTGCTGCCCCTCCGCCAGCTCACCGCGCCGGGCGGCGAGCAGCGCGAGGCGCAGGGCGGCGCGGCCGTGGCCGTCGTTCGCGGCGCGGCCCCACCACAGCGACGCCTCGCGCTCGCTGCCCTCGCGCGCGAGGAGCAGTCCGAGGTTGAAGGCGCCGTTGCGGCTGCCGGCCTCGGCCGCCTCGCGGTACCAGCGGGCCGCGCTTTCCAGATCGCCACGGGCCGCCGCGAGCATCCCGACCCGCACCTGGGCGCGGCGGTGCCCCTGCTCGGCCGCCCGCTCGTACCACTCCTCGCACTCGGTCTTCTCCGGCATCGGCTCCCCCAGCGCGGGCGCCCCCGGCGGCGGCTGCCGCGAGTCCAGCACCCCGGCCAGCCGGAAGGCGGCCTCCGCGCTGCCGCCACCCGCCGCGCACCTCAGGTGGCGCTCGGCCTCCTGCTCCTCACCCTCGTGCAGCAGGGCCATGCCGACCTGGAGCGCGGCCTCGGTGTGGCCCGCCGCGGCGGCGCGCAGGTACCAGCCCAGGGCGGCCCGGTCCTCGTCGCGGCCCGCGTGCAGGATGCCGAGGTTGAAGGCGGCGTCCACGCTGCCGGCCTCGGCCGCCTTGGAGAACCACGGTTCGGCGCCGGTTGCGTCACCGGCCTGGAGCAGCAGGACGGCCAGCGCGTTGGCGGCCTCGCGGTGCCCGGCGTAGGCGGCGCGGCGGTACCACTGCTCGGCCTGCGCGGTACGGTCCTGGGCGGCGCAGAGCAGCCCCAGGTTGTACGCGCCGTTGACGTCGCCCGCGTCCATGGCGGCCCGGTACCAGCGCTCGGCGGTCTGCTGCTCGCCCCTGGCCGCGTGCAGGGCGCCGAGGGCGTTGGCGGCGTTCCCGTCACCGTCCTGGGCGGCACGCAGCCACCACACCGCGGCGCTCTCGGTGTCACCCGCGTCGCGCAGCAGGAAGCCGAGGGCGCAGGCGGCCCGTGAGTCACCGCCCTTGGCGGCGGTGAGGTACCAGCGGCCCGCCTCCTTCAGCTCGCCGCGCTGCTCCAGGATCGAGCCGAGGTGCAGCGCCGCTCGGTGGTGTCCGCGAGCGGCGGCCTGGCGGTACCACTGCTCGGCCTCGCCGCCCTGGCGCAGCCCGGTCCCGGTCGCGGGCCCCTTGCCGGGTCCGGACCCCTCGCCGGGGACGGCGGGCCCGGACCTGCCGGACGTGCGCGGGCCGGCCCCCCTGGCGGTGGCGGGGCGACCGGGGCCTGTGGCGGTGCGGCCGGTGAGCGTGTCGGTGCGGAGACCGACGCCGGTGTCCATGTCGGTGGCGGTGGCGGCGCCCCGGATGGTGGCCGACCGCCGGTGCGCTCCGGTGTCCCAGAGCGTGCGGGCATGGGGGCCGAGGCTGTGCACCCCGGTCTCCCAGAGGGTGTGCGCGTGGGGGCCGCGCCCCAGCGCGCCGAGGCCGAAGGCGTCGTGCGGGTCCTCGGCCGCGGCCCGCTCCAGGGCGCGCGCCAGCCGGTACGCGGCCTCCCGGTGGCCCTGTTCCGCGGCGGCGCGCAGCCAGCGCTCCGCGCCGACGTCACCGCGGTGTTCCAGCAGTTCGGCGAGGGCGTACGCCCCCAGCGCGTGTCCCTGCTCGGCGGACTGGCGCAGCCAGTACTCGGCGCCGGGCTCGTCACCGCGCTCGCGGTGGTGGCGGCCCAGGGCGTGGGCCGCGGCGGCGGAACCGGCGACGGCCGCGACGCGCCACCAGCCGGCCGCCTCGTCGGTGTAGCCGCGCTGGTGGAGGAGGACGCCGAGGTTGTTGGCGGCGGCCCGGTCGCCCTCCGCGGTGGCCCCGCGCAGATAGCGTTCGGCGCCGTCCAGGTCCCCCCGGCGCAGCAGCAGCGCGCCGAGGACGCTCATGGAGGTGGTGTCACCGGCGTCCGCGGCACGTCGGTGACGCGCCTCGGTCTCGGCGTTGTCCGTGGTGTCGGCGGCGAATGCCGCATCGGCCGCTTGTTCTGCCTTCTGGCCCTGATGCCGCACAAACCGCCCTGTCTCCAACAGAGTTGCCCTGTCCCCCATAAAAACCATCGTCGCACCACCCGCAACCCGCGTACACCGTGTATATCGCGGCCAGTGAGGTCACTACAGCGTTTTGTCGACATGCCCACAGAGAGATAAGTGAAACACGCTCGGACTCAACTCGTGCCCCACGAACCGCGCTTCACGCCCACTGCGGGAGAAAGGCGCCATGGCATGACGAAGGCCCGAATCTCTGTCAGAGATTCGGGCCTTCGTCTTTCAGTAGCGGGGACAGGATTTGAACCTGCGACCTCTGGGTTATGAGCCCAGCGAGCTACCGAGCTGCTCCACCCCGCGTCGTTGTGTTCAAACAGTACCACGACGCGGGGTGGGTTCCGCTCAGCTGCCCTGGTCGCCGGTCTTTCCGTCGGCCTTGTCGCCGGCGCTCGCCTTGTCCGCCGGCTTGTCCGCCGGCTTGTCGGCAGCCTTGTCCGCGCTCTTGTCGGGCGCGGGCTTGTCGGCCGCCTTCGGCTGGGCGTCCGCCGCCCGCTGGAGGGCGTCCTGGAGATCGGCCTGGGCCTTGCCGTAGGCCGCCCAGTCCTGCTTCTTCAGGGCCGCCTCACCCTCCGAGTACGCCTTCTGGGCATCCGCGATGGCCTTCTTCAGCGCGGCGTCACCCGTGCTCGGCGGGTTCGTGGTGTCCGGTGGCGGCTGGGTGGTGTCGCCCGGCGGCTCGGTGGTGTCGGAGCCCTCCACGCCGAAGACGGCGTTGAGCGCGTCACCGAGATTGTTCTCGAAGACGGTCGTGGAGCCGTACGAGGCGGCCACCTTGCGCAGCAGCGGGTAGTTCTGCGTACCACCGCGCGTGTACACCGGTTCGATGTAGAGGAAGCCCCCGTTGAGCGGCACCGTCAGCAGGTTGCCGTACTCGATGTCCGAGTCGGTGCCCTTGAGGTTGCGTACGAACTCGGCGACGTCGTCGTTGCCGTTGAGCTCGCTCTGTACCTGGCCGGGGCCCTTCACCGTACTGGTGACCCTCAGGAGTCTGATCGTCCCGTAGTCGTCACTGGCCGCGTCCGCGTCCACCGCCATGAACGCCCCCAGGTCGGGCCGTCCCTTCGGGGTGAACGTCGTGGTCAGCGAGAACTTCTGGGCCTTCTGGTCCGGCATCTTCAGGCTGAGGTAGTACGGCGGGACGGAGCCGGACTCCTTGTTGGTCGGGTCGTCCGGGACCTGCCACGCGTCACTGCCGCTGTAGAACTGCGCGGGGTCCTTGACGTGGTAGCGGGTCAGCAGCTCGCGCTGCACCTTGAAGAGGTCCTGCGGGTACCGCAGATGCGCCTGCAGATCGCTGGGGATCTCCGACCGGGACTTCACCGTGCCGGGGAACGCCTTGCGCCAGGTCTTGAGGATCGGGTCCTTGGTGTCCCACTCGTAGAGCGTGACCTTGCCGTCGTACGCGTCGACGGTGGCCTTCACCGAGTTGCGGATGTAGTTGACCTGGTTCTGCTGGGCGACGACCGCGCGCTGGTTGGTGGTCAGCGAGTCGGCCGTGGTGTCACCGAGCGTCGTACGGGAGGCGTACGGGTAGCCGTTGGTCGTGGTGTACGCGTCGACGATCCACTGGATGCGGCCGTTCACCACGGCCGGGTAGGCGTCGCCGTCGATGGTCAGCCACGGGGCGACCGCCTCGACGCGCTCCTTGGGCGTGCGGTTGTAGAGAATCCGCGAGCCCTCGCCGATGGCCCCCGAGTAGAGGATCTGCGGCTCGCTGAACGAGACCGCGTACGCGGCGCGGTTGAACGCGTTGGAGAGGCTGACGCCGCTCTTGCCCTGGTAGCTGGTGGTCTTCTCGCCGTCCTCCTCGTAGTCGAGCTCCTTCTGGGGCCCGCCGACGATGGAGTACTGCTCGGTCTTCTCCCCGTAGTAGATCTGCTGCTCGTACTTGCCGAGCTGACCTGTGGTCGGCAGACCGGACTCGGTGAAGTCCGGGGAGCCCGGCGGGTTCTTGCCCGTCGTGGTCCCCCGGGCCGCGATCGCTCCGTAACCGTGGGTGTAGGTGAAGTGGTCGTTGATCCAGTTGCGCTTGGGGATGCCTTCGAGGTTCAGCTCGCGCAGCCCGATGACCGTGTCCTGGTCCTTGCCCGCGGCGTCCTTGTACCGGTCGACGTCCAGCGTCTTCGGGAACTGGTAGTAGTTCCTCTTCTGCTGGAGCTGCTGGAAGGCCGGCGAGACGACGTTGGGGTCCATCACCCGGTAGCTGGCGGCCGCGTTGGCGTCCGCGCGGAGCTTCGTCGCGTCGTCCGTCGTGGTCTTTCCGGAGTAGTCGTCGACCTTCGCGTCGTCGATGCCGTACGCGTCCCGGGTCGCCTTGATGTTCTTCTGGATGAACGGGGCTTCCTTGGCCTGCTCGTTCGGCTGGACCTGGAACTTCTGCACGATCGCCGGGTAGAGGCCGCCGATCAGGATCGCCGAGAGCACCATCAGACCGAAGCCGATGACCGGCAGCTGCCAGGTGCGCCGCCACAGCGTGGCGAAGAACAGCAGGGCGCAGATCACCGCGATGCAGAACAGGATCGTCTTCGCCGGGAGGTAGGCGTTGGCGTCGACGTACCGCAGGCCCGTCCAGTTGTCCGTGGCCTTGAAGTCACTGGTCTTCACCGCCAGGCCGTACCGGTCGAGCCAGTACGCCACGGCCTTCAGCGAGACGAAGAGGCCGAGCAGCACCGACAGATGGCCGGTGGCCGCCCCCGTCGCCCGCGCGCCGGGACTGGTGATGCGCAGCCCGCCGTACAGGTAGTGGGTCAGCGCGGCGGCGATCAGCGAGAGCACCGCGGCGGCGAAGCCGAAGCCGAGCAGGAAGCGGTACCACGGCAGGTCGAAGGCGTAGAAGGCGACGTCCCGGTGGAACTGGGCGTCCTTCTGGCCGAACGGCACGCCGTTGACGTACATCAGCCAGGTACGCCACTGGCCCGAGGCCGAGGCTCCGGAGATCAGCCCGATGAGGGCGGTGATCGCGAGCAGCACCCACTTCTTGAACGGGGCGAGGCTCATCCGGTAGCGGTCCAGGCTCTGCTGTTCCACGGACATCGCGCTCAGCGGCGGCCGGAGCCGGTGCGCGAGCCAGATGTTCACGCCGACGGCGAGTGCCATCAGCACTCCGAAGACGAGGAACAGTCCGATCTTGGTCCACAGGGTGGTGGTGAAGACGGACGAATACGCGACCGACCTGTACCAGAGCCAGTCCGTCCAGAACCCGGCGAACATGACGAAGGCCATGGCGAGAATCGCCAGGACCCCCAGTGTCATGAGCAGGGTACGGACTCGCCGGGACGGGCGGCCGACTCTGATCCGTGGCCCGGTCGGGCCTCCGCCGCGGTCCGGCATCTGGAAAGCCAACGTGCGCACCTCGAAGTTCGCGGGTCGTATGGAACGGGCCCAGCGATCGTAGAGCCCACCTATGCAACTTACTGAGGCTTTACCTAGTTCCCGTTACCGGGGCGGAAGGAGGCAGGATGTGAGCATGCCCAACGTTTCCCCTTCAGGCCCTCCGATGGCCGCGAGCCCCCTCACCGTCGCCGTGCTCGAAATCGACGAATACGCCGCCGGTCTCGGCTGGGACCGGCCCGCCCGGCTGTTCGCCCTGGTCGACACCGCCCGGCTGCGCGTCCAGGAGCCCGGCCTCGCCGCCCAGCTCGGTCTCGACGAGGCGCAGTCGACGACCGCCGCTCTCACCCCGATCGAACAGGAGGAACTGCCCGCCGGCACCCCGCTCGACGAATTCCTCGCCACGATCGCCTGGCCCGACTCCGTGGCGGGCTGCGCCATGACGGTGGAACGGATGATGCTGCCGCCGTCCGCGGAGGCGTCCGTACCCGAGGGGCTGAACGACACGCAGCTGACCAAGTGGGTCGCCGGCCACCCGGACCGGCAGGAGGTGCGGATGACCGTGGCCGTGCTGCGGGACGGGGCGCGTGAGTCGGCCGTACGGCTGCGCGAGAAGGACTCGTCGACCGAGGTGCTGACCGGTGCCGGTCTGGTCCCCGGGCTGGCGGAGGCGCTGGCCGCCACCTTCGAGGGCTGACACCGGAGCACCGGGGCCCGGGGCCGCTCGCGACGGGCGCGAGCGGTCAGCTCTTCGAGCAGCCGGGCAGGTCGGCCGTCCTGTCCGTGCGGATCTTCTCCAGCGACTGCCGGGCGTCGGACAGGGTCTTCACCCGGACCAGGGTGAGCCCGCTCGGGGTGTCGGAGGCCGCCGCCGCGCAGTTCTCGTCCGGTGTCAGGAAGTACCTGGCGCCCGCGTCGCGCGCGCCGACCAGCTTCATGTTGATGCCGCCGATCGGGCCCACCTCGCCCTTGTCGTCGATGGTGCCGGTGCCCGCGACGAACTTCCCGCCCGTCAGGTCGGTCGGCGTCAGCTTGTCGATGATGCCGAGCGAGAACATCAGACCGGCGCTGGGTCCCCCCACATCGGCGAGCTTGATGTCGATGGTGAACGGGAAGGTGTGGTCGGTCCCGGCCTGGATGCCGACGATCGCCCGGTTCTCCTTGGGCGCCTTCTCGGTGACGATGGTGACCCGTTCGGTGCCCTCGGGCTGCTTGCCGGCCTTCTCGGCCGCGGCGGCGGCCCTGGCCGGGACGACCGTGAAGGTGACGTCCTGCCCCGGCTTGTGCTTGGTGACGAGCTTCGCCACGTCCTCGGGCTGCTCGACCGCCGTCCCGTCGACGTCCTTGATCACATCACCGGCGTGCAGTCTGTTCTCGGCGGGGCTGCCCTTGACGACCGTGGAGACCACCACGCGCGCGGTCACCGGGATGCCCAGCTCGGTCAGGGCGGCGACCTTGGCGCTCTCCTGGGACTGGCTGAACTCCTCGGCGTTCTCCTGCGTCGACTGCTCCTCGGTCTTGCCGTCCGGGTAGAGCGTGTCGTGCGGAACCACCACGCTGTCGTGGTCGAGCCAGCCGTAGACGGCCTCGACGAGGTTCATGCCGTAGTCCGCGCTGGTGACCCTGACCGTCGTCATGTTGAGGTGACCGGACGTCGGATAGGTCTTGTGGCCGGAGATCTGGAGCACGGGCTCCCCACCGGCGTTGCCGAGCGTGTTCACGGTCGGGCCGGGAGACATCTCCGCGTACGGCACTTTGAGCGGCACGCCCACGCAGAGCAGCACGATGAGGATCAAGGTCGAAGCGAGCATCGTCGCGGTGCGGCGTGGCATGGAACGACAGTACGGGAAGGGCCTGTGAGTGCACTGCCGGGGCATCCGTACGGGGGCTTCGGCCGGACGGACGAGGCGGTCGCGGCCGGAGGCCCGCCCGGCTCCGCGGAGGGGAGGTCCGGCACGGTCTCACGTGGGCCCGCGGCGCTCCTCGCGTCGGCCCGGCGGGCGGCCGGCGGGTCCGGGTCCCGTCGGTGGTGCGACGGCAGGCCGGTACGGTTCGCGCGGTGCGATTGGCGACCGCTTACGGTTCACGCGGTGTCTCCGGTGTCAGAGAACGCCGGAACCGGAGTCCGACTTCTCCATCGCCTCACGGAACCTGGCGTATCCGGCGAGTTCGGAGACGTCGCCGGTGGTGCGGTTGCGAGCGGCCCAGCTTCCCCATATCGCAGCACCGCAAGCAGCGAGAAGCGGAATCAACAACCAGGCGAGTGCTGCCATGACGACCTCCCGACCCCATGAGCGACCGCAACTGACCGAAGTCGACCGATCAGCAGATTAACCGTCTGTAGCAGCAACGCTCACGGCAGGGGGGTGGTTACGCAAATCGGGGGGACTGACGCCTGGTCAGGTTTGCGCTCGGCGAGCACCGACCCGCTCGGCCGGGTCCGCGCTCAGCAGGCGCCGACCCATTCCTCCGTACCGTCGGAGAATCGTTGGTGCTTCCAGATCGGGACCTCGTGCTTGAGGTCGTCGATCAGCTTCCGGCAGGCGGCGAAGGCGTCGCCCCGGTGCGGACAGGAGACGGCCACGACCACCGCTGTGTCCCCCACCTCCAGTTCACCCACACGGTGGACGGCCGCCAGGGCGCGGACCGGGAACTCCGCGACGACCTTCTCGGCCACCCGGCGCAACTCGTCCTCCGCCGACGGGTGACACGAATAGCCGAGCGCGTCGACGTCCTGCCCGCTGTCGTGGTTGCGCACCGTGCCGACGAAGAGAGCGGTCCCCCCCGCCGCGGCGTCGCCGACGGCACGGAAGACCTCGTCGACCGACAGCGCCGTGTCGCGGATCGCGAGCAGCCGGATCGGGTCCTGTGCCGCCTGCTCGCCGGGGTGGTCGTGGATGTCTGCCATGCGCCCCATCGTGCCGCACCCCGCCGGCATCCCCGGAATCGCCTGTCAGACCGGCGAGGCACACCGCGCGCGACGACGCGGTCAGATGCGCCGGCGCGCCTTGCGGGCCCTGCGCACCAGGGCCGCCGTACCGAGCAGGGCGACGGTCGCGCCCGCGGCGCCCGCGGCGGTGGCGTCCTTGCGGCCGAGGCGGCGCCCGGCGACCGTGTGCCGGCCCTCGACCTCTTCGAGGAGCGCGCCGAGCACTTCCTCGTTGGTCCACCGGGGACGCCAGCCCGCGTCGTGCAGCCGGCTCACACTGACCACCCAGGGATGCATGGTGTACGCGAGGTCCCCGGCCGGGGACGGGGTGAGACCGATCCGGTGCAGCCGGGCGGCGGCGCCGAGGGCGACGGCCGACGGCAGTTCCATCCGGCGGACCCCGCTCAGCTCCTCGACCTCCTCCTGCTCCAGCCAGCCGTCGCAGCCGACCGCGAACTCACCGTCGATCTTCTCCAGCGCCGCGTACTCAAGAGCGGTGACCAGATCGTCGACATGGCAGAACTGCCAGGTGGGGCGCGATCCGGCGACCACGAGCAGGCGCGGTGACTCGAAGTACCTCGTCAGGGCCGTGTCCGTGCCGCCGACGAGGACGGTGGGACGGACCACGGTGACGTGCAGACCGGGGTGGGCACGCGGGGCCCGGCGGCCGAGCCGTTCGATCTCCAGGAGGTCGCCGACCCCGGTGGCCTCGGCGGTGGCGCGCAGTTCCGCGTCCTCGGAGAGCGGGATGTCGTTGTCGGGCAGCGCCCCGTACACCATGGCGGAGGTGCACAGCACGACCCGGTGGACGCCGACGGCAGCGGCGGCGGTCAGCACGGTCTGGGTGCCGCGGACGTTGTACGCGGTCCGGGTCGCCGGATCGGTGTCGAGGCCGAGGTCGAGTGCCAGGTGGACGACGACGTCGGCGCCGCGGAGCTTCTCCACGATGGCGGGGTCGCGCACGTCCAGGATGTGCCACGTCGCGTCGGCGACCTCACCGCGGCGCTCGTCGATGGCGATGACCCGCTTGATCTCCTCGGAGGCCGCGAGGCGGGCGGTGAGCAGATCGCCGACACCGGTCGCGGCTCCGGTGACCGCGACGACGGGGCCCCGCTTCCTGGAGCGGGGCCCGGAGGGTTCGGCGGATGTGCGGGGGTTGATCTCGGGCGGGGCTTCGGTCGGGTTTCGCGCTGCGCGAACCTGCGGATCTGGGGAACTCACCGGGCGTCTCCAGCGGTTGTCTTCAGTGCGTACGCGAATGACGCGTGCGTACCAGGTGGCGTCCATCCTGCCGCAGGCCGGGAGCCGGCGGAGCACTGAGGCCGTGAGCGGGCTTCGGTGTCTACGCTGGAAGGTGATGTCGGGCAGCCGCCGTCGGTTCCGAGCCGGCGGCCCAACGAGCCGAGGAAACCCGTGAGTGACACCCCATTCGGATTCGGCCTTCCGCCGGAGGAGCCGGACGACGGCGACGAGGGCAAGAAGAAGGACCCCACCGGAAGCGGGCGGGGGCCCGGTGACCCGGCGAGCCCGTTCGGCTTCGGACCGGGCGCGGGCGGCGACAACCCGTTCGCGGCGATGTTCGGCAGCATGAACCCCAACGACCTCGGTGCCGCCTTCCAGCAGCTCGGCCAGATGCTGAGTTACGAGGGCGGTCCCGTGAACTGGGACATGGCGAAGCAGATCGCCCGCCAGACGGTCTCGCAGGGGACCCCGGACGGCACCAAGGACGCCAGTGTGGGGCCCTCGGAGCGGTCCGCCGTCGACGAGGCGCTGCGGCTGGCCGATCTCTGGCTGGACGGTGTGACCTCGCTGCCCTCCGGTTCGGTGTCGACCGTGGCGTGGAGCCGCGCGGAGTGGGTGGAGGCGTGCCTCCCCGCGTGGCAGCAGCTGGTCGACCCGGTGGCCGAGCGCGTCGGTCTGGCCATGGGCGAGGTTCTGCCGGAGGAGATGCAGGCCATGGCGGGCCCGCTGATCGGCATGATGAGGTCGATGGGCGGGGCGATGTTCGGTCAGCAGATCGGACAGGCCGTCGGGGTGCTGGCGGGCGAGGTGGTCGGTTCGACCGACATCGGCCTGCCGCTGGGCCCGGCGGGCAGGGCCGCGCTGCTTCCGCTGAACATCGCGCAGTTCGGCAAGGACCTCGGCGTGCCGCAGGACGAGGTCCGGCTGTACCTGGCGCTGCGCGAGGCCGCGCACCAGCGGCTGTTCGCCCATGTGCCGTGGCTGCGCTCGCACCTCTTCGGTGCGGTCGAGGCGTACGCACGCGGTATCAAGGTCGACACCAGCAAGCTGGAGGACGTCGTCGGCCAGTTCGACCCGACGCACCCCGAGCAGCTGCAGGACGCCCTTCAGCAGGGCATGTTCCAGCCGGAGGACACACCGGAGCAGAAGGCGTCGCTGGCCCGGCTGGAGACGGCGCTCGCGCTGGTCGAGGGCTGGGTGGACGCCGTGGTCCACGAGGCGGCGAAGTCGCGGCTGACCTCGGCGGACGCCCTGCGTGAGACGCTGCGCAGGCGGCGCGCTTCGGGTGGCCCGGCCGAGCAGACGTTCGCCACGCTCATCGGGCTCCAGCTGCGTCCGCGCAGGCTGCGGGACGCCTCGCGGCTGTGGGCCTCACTGACGGACGCGCGGGGCGTGGACGGGCGCGACGGTCTGTGGGAGCACCCGGACATGCTGCCGACCGCGCGGGACCTGGACGACCCGGACGGTTTCGTGCACCACGAGCAGATGGACTTCTCGGAGCTGGACAAGATGCTGGGCGAGGCGGCGTACGGCACGGGGAAGCCCGTGACGGACGGCGGCGAGGACGGCGAGAACGACAAGGCCGGGAGCGCAGGCGGCGGGGACGCCAAGGACGCCGGGAAGGGCGGGGACGCCGGGGCGGCCGGTCCCGGGGAGGACGGTGCGGGCGGCAAGGGCGGCAGCTCCGACGGCGAGGACGGCAGGGGGGACACGGACCGGTGAGCCTGCACGACGACGCCGTACTCGCGCTGAAGGAGTACGACACCGCCGGGGTGACCGGCCAGGACGAGCTGCGGGACGCCTACCTCGCCCATCTCGCGCGCCATCCGGACGCCATGTGGAAGGCGTGCGGGGCCGGGCATCTGACCGCCAGCGCGCTGGTGATCGACCCGGCCCGCGACCGGGTCCTGCTGACGCTGCACAGGAAGCTCCGGATGTGGCTCCAGATGGGCGGGCACTGCGAGCCGGAGGACACCTCGCTGGCCGCCGCCGCGCTGCGTGAGGCGACCGAGGAGTCCGGTATCGGCGGTCTCACGCTGCTCGCCCCGGCGCCGGGCGCGTCGGGCACGGTCGGCGCCGGGCCGGCCGCCGGACCGGTGCGGCTGGACCGGCATCCGATTCCTGCGCCCTGTCACTGGCACTTCGACGTGCAGTACGCGGCGCTGGCCCCGGCCGGTGCGAGCGAGCGGATCAGCGACGAATCGCTGGACCTGCGCTGGTTCGCGTACGACGAGGTGGCCGGGGTGGCCGACGAGTCGGTCGTGCGTCTGCTGGACCGCACGCGTGCGGCACTGGGCCTGCCTCGCTGATCCGGTTCCCGTGTCTGATCATTCGCCCGGTTGCGTGACGGGTGGCTGAGGGCGGCCTCTCCTCGACGCGTCGAGGGAGGCCGCCCTCGGCCGTGACCGGACGAGGGGACGAGGACGGGGGACGCGAGTGGACGGGGGACGAATGGACGGGGTCAGTTCCAGGCGTTGTTCTGGTTCTGGCCGTGGGCGCCCTGCTGCCCCACGCCGAACTGTGCCCGGATGCCCTGCCCGATCTCCGCGCCCTGCGGTGGCAGCACCTCGCTCGGCTGGACGAGCGCGAAGCCCTGGCCCAGGAAGCTCAGCTCCCAGCCCTCGCCGGTGCTGCCGCGCCGTCGCAGCACGCCCGACGAATGCGTCTGCGCCTGCATCTGCACACGCAGTGAGGTGGACCAGGCGACGATCGCGTCGGCGTCCGCGCTGACGTACTTCTCGGGCGTGACCTGCATCGTCAGCGGCTGCCCCGACGTCATCAGCGCGACCTTGCCGGAGCCGGAGATGTTGAGCTGGTACTTCCCCGTGCCGGAGACCCCGTACTGGCTGTCCACGGCGATGATCTCGGTGTGCAGCGACGAGTCGAGCGCCAGGACGTAGGCGCTGTCCACCGTGATGCCGTCGTGGTCGACGTCCAGGACGTGGACGTACTGAGCGAGGTTGGCGAAGTAGACCGTGCCCTGCCCGGAGCAGCGCATCAGCTCAAGACCCTCACCGGTCGTCGCGTGGGCGCGGCGGCGGCCGTGCGACTGGTACTCCCCGTCGAACTCCATCAGCCCCTGGTAGGCGACCATGGCTCCCTTGCGGGCCAGCACGTCGTCACTGCCGGTCAGCGCGACCCGCAGGAGCTGCGGGTTCTGCAGGGTGTAGCGGTCCTGGGACTGCTGTTCCGTGTAGTTGAAAAGCGGGCTCTGCATGATGTGTTCTCGCTCCCCCTCAGTTCCGGACCCGCATGCGATCGGTACTGTCCTCGCTCGGCTGTACGACGACGATGCCCTGTCCGGAGAACGCCATCTGGTACGCCTCCCCGCTGCCCCGCCCGATGAGCGAGCCCGCCTTGAAGCTGCGCTTGCCCTTCACCTTGAGGTTGGGGGACCACGCGACCAGCGCGTCCGGATCGACATAGGTCTCGTCCTCGCCGCTTCCGCAGTCGACGACGATCGGTGTGCCGCGCGAGGTGATCGCGACCCATCCGGTGCCGCGCACCGCGACGTTCCACAGGCCCTGGCCGGCGAACTTGGCGAGGCCCTTGACCCGCTCCACGCCCCAGGTGAGATGGCTGTCGAAGGCGAGCAGATTGGTCCCGTTGACCGAGAGGGCGTCGTCGTTGAGGTTGATGACGACCACGTCGGCGCCGTAGTCGGCGAGGTAGAGGAGCCCGTCGCCGGAGCACTTCATGAGGGGCGTGCCCTCCCCGGTGATCCACTGGGAGGCGATCTGACGGACGGCGGGCGGGTTCGGCTCGTACTGGATGAAGCCCTCGTAGGCCACCATCGAGCCGGCGCGTGCGTACAGGTCCTGGCCGGTGGCCATGGCGACCTTCAGCATCGAGTGGCCGTGGTTCTCCATCCGGGCGGTGACCGGGGTCGGGGCGTAGCCCGCGAGTTGCTGGTTCATGACGGGCTCCCTCAGACCTCGTAGGGCTGGACGACGATGAAGTTGCCGGGTGCTCCCCGGAACTGGAGGTTCACGGTCTCCCCGCTGTGCCCCGGATACGCGTTGCGGCGCAGCCGGACCTGGCTGGAGATGATCACCTGGGAGCCCGACGACCAGGCGACCACGGCATTGCAGTCGGCGAAGGTGGTCGGGGTGACCGGCAGGACGACCGGGACGCCGTGGGTCTTGACGACGACCGTGCCGGTGCCCTGGAACTGCATGGTGAACAGGGCACCGCCGGGGATGCCGTGCCCGTCGATCCTGCGCACCTCGTGCTGAAGGGTCTCGTCGAACGCCAGGACGTTCTCCGCGGAGACGCAGATCCCGTCGCCCTGGAGCTCGATGGTGTGCAGATGGGCTCCCTCGTCGGCGAGGAAGACCTGGCCCCGGCCGGTACAGCGCATCAGCTGCATCTCCTGGCCGGTGGCGTTCCCGACGACGCGGCCCATGAACCCGGCGCCCTTGTAGCCGAAGTCGACCTTGCCCTGGTACATCACCATGCTGCCCTGGCGGGCCAGCACCGGTGTGCCCTCCACGGTCAGGTCGACCCGCATGAGCTGCTGGTTCTGCGGAGTCCAGCGCAGACCGGTCGGCGCCTCCTTGTACAGCTGAAGGGCGGCCTGGAGACCGGCTCCCGTCGGCGGGGCGCCCTGGGGCACTCCCTGGTGCCCGCCGGGCGGCATGCCCAGGGGCGGGCCCGGGGGCTGCTGTCCGTACGGGGGCGGCGCGGCCTGGCCCGGGACCTGCCCGAACTGCGGCGGCTGCTGTTGCTGCGGCATGCCGTACGGAGGCGGGGCGGGCTGCGGGGGCGGCACCGCGCCCGCGGGCGGCACGAGCGGCGCCACGATGGTCGGCGCGGCGTGCATCTGGGGGCTGAGGGGCGGGGCGGGCGCGGGCGGAGCGACGGGGGCACCGAAGGACGGGGCGGGCTGCGGCGCCTGAGGCATGTGAGGTGCTGGGGGCGCCTGGGGCGGTCCGGCGGGCGCACCGAAGGACGGGGCGGGCTGCGGGGCCGCGGGGGGTGCGAAGGCGGGAGCGGGTGCGGCGGGCGGGGCGAAGGCCGGGGCCGCCGGCTCGGGCTGCGGGGCCGCGGGCTCGTCCTCGGCGACCTCGCCGCCGAAGTTCCGCAGCAGCGCTTCCAGGCCGCCGTCGAAGCCCTGTCCGACGGCGGCGAACCGCCAGACGTCCTTCAGATAGATGTCCCCCAGCATCACGGCGCGCTCGGTGGTGAACTCCGATCCGGTGAACGCGTACCGGGCGACTTCCTCACCGCCCGCGACGATCCGGATGTACCCGGGGCCGACCTGTGACATCTGGCCCGCGCCGTCGATGGTCGCGGTGAACGAGAGCTTGTGGATGTTCGCGGGGATGCGGTCGAGCGTGACCCGGAACGACTCCGTGTCGCCGGCCTGGGCGCCGAGCAGCTGGATGGACTCCTCGGGCGATTTCACCTGGTTGAAGAAGATGAAATAACGGTCGTCCGACAACTGCTCGGCGGCGTCGAGGCCGAAACAGCTGATGTCGAAGGTCAGTCCAGGACCTGCGATCTGCACACCCACGTACAGATCCGTCCCCGGCGTGAGGTCACTGATCTTGGCCTTGTGGCCGCGTTGGAATTCCTTGGCCATGCGTAACGACCGTCCCCCATCCCGAAGGTGAATACGTCGCGTCAGGCTAACCGCAAACGCCGACAGCGGGTGAAGTCGGTACACATCCGGTACAGAACGCCGGACCTCACTCTTCCCTGGCGGCGGGCAGGTGCGGGAGCCGGTCGGCCGCCACCACGCCCTCCAGGTAGCCACGGGCCCGTTCGGTACGCGGATAGGCGTCGAGGAGCCGCCAGAAACGCGGGCCGTGCCCGGGGACGAGCAGATGCGCGAGTTCATGGAGGAGTACGTAGTCGACCACGTACTCCGGCATGCCCTGGAGCCGGTGCGAGAGGCGGATGCTGCCCTCGGCGGGGGTGCAGGAGCCCCAGCGGGTGTTCTGGTTCGTGACCCAGCGCACGGACGCCGGACGTGCCCGGCCCCCGAAATACTGGGCGGACAGCCGCTCGGCGCGTTCCGCCAGTTCGCTGTCGCCGAGCAGCCGTTTGCTCTCCTGGGCCGCCAGCTTGTCGAGCATGACGTTCACCCAGCGCTGTTCCTCGGCCTCCGACATCCGGGCGGGAATCAGCACGATCGTACGGTCGCCCTCGCGGTACGCGGAGACCGTCCTGCTGCGGCGGTTGCTTCTGCGTACCTCGACCGCGCTCGTCGCGGAAGCGCGCGGCGGATGGCTTGCCGCACTGCGCTGGCTTTTTCCGGGGCGGCGCGAGGGAGTCCCCCCGGCGAGGCCGGATGACGGGTCGGCGGGCACGCCTCGACGTTACCCGCTGTCAGTGGGGGAAGTCCCGCCTCCGGCGCGGTTCGGCCTTGATCCACTTCATGACATGCACCATTTGAACGACTAATACCGTCCCCTGTGGATAACTTTCCGCACGGTTCGCCACCGTCGGCGCATTCTGGCAACGGACCGGAGAACGGCCGACGAACACGCCTTGAGGCGCGTTCCTGGACGGCTTCCGAGCAGTTGTCGACCGGCTCCGGAACAGGATCTTTCGGATCGCGGGCCACGGCCCGCTCACGGACGGGGAGCAGTCATGCATCCGATGTTGAAGCCCGCCCTCCGCCGGGCCTGGCGCGGACGGCACACCGTGCAGTTCGGGGTCACCCCGGCCCACGCGGTGACGTTCGGCCCGCTCGACATCGCCACCGGAAGTTTCCTGGACCTGCTCGACGGGACGCGCGGTCCTCAGTTGTTGCGCGAGGAGGCGCGGGCCCTGGACCTGTCGGACCGGCACGTGGAGACGCTGGTGGCGCGTCTGTCGGCGGCGGGTCTGGTCGACGACCCGAGGGCGGGCGGCCCGGAGGCGGAGGCCCTGCGGAACAGAACCGGCGCGATGGACCGGCTGCGCCCCGATCTCGCCTCGCTCTCCGTGGTGCAGCCGGAGCCGGGCGGAGGACTGCGGCGACTGGCCGCCCGGCGTGCCATGCGGGTGCAGGTGAGAGGTGCGGGACGGGTCGGTGCCGCTGTGGCGGCGCTGCTGTCCGGTTCCGGGGTGGGCCGGGTCGAGGTGCTGGACGGGGGCCGGGTCGAGCAGTGGGACGTCGCGCCGGGCGGGCTCCCCGCGTCGACAGTCGGTGAGCGCAGGGACACAGCGGCCCGGCAGCTGGTGCGCCGGTCCGCGCCGGCCGGGCTCCCGAGGACGGACGAGGTCGGCTGCGGGCCCGCGTCCGCCGAGCCGGGAGTGTCACTGATCGTGGTCGCCCCGAGGGACGGGCTCGCGGTGTACGCACCCGATGTGGCCGTCGCGGAACCCTGGATCACCTCCGGCACTCCTCATCTGTACGCGGGAGTCGTCGAGGCGACCGGGATGGTCGGCCCGTTGGTCCTGCCGGGTGGTACGGCCTGTGCGGGCTGTCTGGATCTCGGCCGCGCGGACCGGGACCCGCAGTGGACGCGAATGCTCTCCCAGTGGCGGTCCGGCCGACGGGAAGCCGTACAGGCCTGCGACCTGGGGCTGGCGGCGACAGTGGCCGGCCTGGCGGCGGCTCACGCGCTGTCCTTCCTCGACGGCGAACTGCCCACCAGTACCGGGACCCGCTGGGAGACCGCTCTGCCGCTGTTGGACTGGCGCGCGGAGCGGATCGCGGCACACGACGGCTGTTCCTGCCACGCGGGTGTGCACACTGAGAGAAAGCGCACCCCCGGGGTCGGTGCGGCGCGCGACACAATGGCTGGGTAACCGCCGCGTGCGGCACGGCAGTCTGGGAATTGGAGGGGCTCATGTCTGATCTTCCCCGGAAAGCGGTCACCCGTACCGCGAAGTTGGCCGCGCTGCCACTGAGCTTCGCCGGCCGCGCCACCTGGGGCCTGGGCAAACGGATCGGCGGCAAGCCCGCCGAGATCGTGGCCCGTGAGCTGCAACAGCGCACCGCGGACCAGTTGTTCAAGGTGCTCGGTGAGCTCAAGGGCGGGGCGATGAAGCTCGGGCAGGCGCTGTCCGTCTTCGAGTCCGCGCTGCCCGAGGAGGTGGCCGGGCCCTACCGTGCGGCGTTGACCAAACTCCAGGAGGCGGCGCCTCCGATGCCGACCCGCACCGTGCACGCGGTCCTGGCGGAGCGGCTGGGCGATCAGTGGCGAGAGCTGTTCCTCGAATTCCAGGACAAGCCGGCCGCCGCCGCCTCCATCGGGCAGGTGCACCGGGCGGTCTGGCACGACGGCCGGGACGTCGCGGTGAAGGTGCAGTATCCGGGGGCCGGTGACGCGCTGCTCTCGGACCTGGCCCAGCTGAGCAGGTTCGCGAGGGTGCTCGGTCCGCTGATGCCGGGGATGGACGTCAAGCCCCTGATCACGGAGTTGCGGGACCGGGTGTCGGAGGAGCTGGACTACGCCCTGGAGGCGCAGGCGCAGAGCGAGCACAGGGAGGAGTTCGCGGACGATCCGGACGTGGTGATCCCGGCCGTGGTCCATCACTGCGACCAGGTGCTGGTGACGGAGTGGATGGACGGAATTCCGCTGGCCGACGTCATCACGGACGGCACTCAGCCGCAGCGGGACCGGGCGGGCCAGCTCCTGGCACGTTTCCTGTTCTCCGGCCCCGCCCGCACCGGCCTGCTCCACGCGGACCCGCACCCGGGCAACTTCCGGCTGCTGCCGGCGACCGGCACCGAGGACGACACGGCGGACTCCGCGAGTGCGGCGGACGACGACGGCACGCGGTGGCGGCTGGGGGTGCTCGACTTCGGGACCGTGGACCGGTTGCCGGGCGGGCTGCCTCAGCCGATCGGTGACTCGCTGCGGCTGACGCTGGAGCGGGACGCCGGGGCGGTGTACGGGAGACTGCGCGCGGAAGGCTTCGTCAAGGAATCGATCGACCTGGACCCGGAGGCGGTGCTGGACTACCTCCTGCCGATCATCGAACCGGCACAGGCGGAGGAGTTCACGTTCAGCCGGAGCTGGCTGCGCAGTCAGGCGGCCCGGATAGCGGACCCCCGGTCACCGGCCCATCAGCTGGGCAAACAGCTGAATCTGCCGCCCTCCTACCTGCTGATACACCGGGTGACGCTCAGCACGATCGGGGTGCTCTGCCAGTTGGGCGCGACGGTACGGCTGCGCGACGAACTGGAGGCATGGCTTCCCGGATTCCTTCCGGGCCTTCCGGGCCTTCCGGGCCTTCCGGACGAAGGCACTGGGGAAGGCGAGGGACACGAGCCGCGCGAGCGGGGCGGGGAGGCCGGGTCGCACATGGCTGGGACGGAGGCAGAGCCGGAGCCGAAGGCGCAGTCTGGCTCGGAGACGGAATCGAAGCCGGAATCGGCCCTGGAGACAAGCTCGGGCTCGGAGACGGGCTCGGAGACAGTGCGAAAACCCGGGTCGGAGGCGGAAGCCGGCTCGGGACCCCAGCGAGGACCGGCCGAGGGGACGGCCTCCGAGGGGAAGGCGACGGTGACACAGTGACCAGGCGGACGCGTACCGGCACGGCTGCCGAAGCGCAGGGCGTCGGACCCTGGTCGGCCGTTGGTCCGGCAGCGGCCATACGGGTGGGCAAGGGACGTCCCGGGGACATGCTCGGTCGGTGAGTGGTGTGGTTCGTCACCACCAGGCCGGGTCCAGTCGGCCCTCGATGGCTCTGAGGTGGGCCCGGCCGCAGGCGTCGCAGAGGTACCGGCGATCACCGTTCTCCATGGAGCAGACCCACGTCGCCGGCGGGGTCCCGGCGTCGGGGGCCGCACCACACCGGGCGCAGACCACACCGTCGGTGTCCGGCCGGTCCGGCTGATCAGTCTCCTCGTCCATCCGGTGACCGTAACCCCGCGGTGGCGCCGCCGCGGGCGGAACGCACCGCGGGGCCGGTCCGAGTGGACCGGCCCCGCGGATGAGACATGGCATGCCGACCGGGCAGAGCGGTTGCCCGGCGGCGCACCGTCTTCTCAGTGCATGACCGCCATGGCCAGTGCACGGCGGGCACGCAGAGAGGCGCGTTCGGCGCGACGCTGCATGCGGCGAGCGGCGACCAGGCGCACGGCCTGGCGTTCCGCGTCCGCTTGCCTGAGGCGATCGTGCATATGCGCACGCGCCATGGCTTCTGGGATGAGTTGCATCTCACGGGTCCTGTTCTGGCGCGAATCGTTCGCGCCGATGATGGTGACGTCCTGGGTCGCGGAGCCGGCAGGCTCGCTGGTGGGGAGGGTCATCGGTGTCTGCTTTCGGGGATCGTGGGTGAGGGGACGGTCGATGGTTCCGATACGTCTCAGGAGCTGGGGGGCCGAGGCTCCCAGGCCGGAGGTCACGCCGCGACCGGGTTCTTGCGCGGACGGCCACGAGGCCGCTTCCGGGCGACGACGACGCCCTGGATGAACAGTTCGCCACCCCAGACGCCCCACGGCTCGCGCCGCTCCTTGGCGCCCGCGAGACATGCCTCCATGAGCGGACAGGTACGGCAGAGCGACTTGGCGTACTCGACGTCCGCCGGCGACTCCGCGAAGAAGACCTCCGGGTCGTAGGAGCGGCAGGGAACGGGAACGCCGAGGTTCTCGATGGCGTCGTCGAGCGCGGTGAGCGCGGTGAGGGGGAGCAAGGTGGAGTCCTCCGTGGGGCCGGGCGGGGTGATCGTTTCGGAAGGCGGTACGGACGGGGCGTGCGCTTCGAGTTGCACGGTGGTGATGTCCTCGTCTGGTCGTCCCGGCTTGTCGCCGGGTGGCGGCTGGTACCCGGTGCTGCTGGTCCCGAGGCTCCTTCGCTTCGTCTCATCCGTTCGGACAAAACAAAAGGGCCGCGAATCCCGGGTGGGGTTCCGCGGCCCTGAAGGCGCCGGCCTGATTCTCGATCAGGCTGGATCACTCCAGGGTTCAGGCCCACGGAAGGCCCACATCGTGTGGTGCTGTGTCGTCTGCTTCGTGGCTCCGGCACCGACGGCCGCAAAGGCATAGGCCGCCTGGGCCTGTCCCTTCACTACTGCTGCTGCCGGTGCCTCGGTCGGTCGCTCATTGCGCTTCCGCTCGGGGAAGCTCGCCAGGGACAGCGGGCTGCCGACGGAGAGGCCGGACACACCGGTGCCACGAAGAGCGGATTCCGAGGAACGCAGGAGGCCGAGCGAGCAGGCGGAGACGACCGAGAGATCGGTCATTTTGTCGGTCTTGATGATGCTGATCACAGGAATCGCCTCCTCTCGGCGTCTCAGGGGACCGGCCGGAGCCGGTCCTGCGTATTCGGATAAGTACAGCACGGAACAGGACTTCGGAGAAGCCGCTGTTGCCGTGGTTAAGAACCTATGGTGATGACTGGGGCGGGCGCAAACTATTTTTCCGACGAGTTTTCCTCACACGCCGTCGGCATCGCCACCAACCTCCTCACCTGCGCAAATGGTCAGCACATCGGCGCCGAACCGGGTCAGCTTGCGGCTGCCGACCCCGGCGATCCCTGCCAGCTCCCCCTCGCTGCCCGGGACCGCTTCGGCGATGGCCATCAACGTTTTGTCGGTGAACACGCAATAGGCGGGCTGTCCCAGCAGCTTCGCCTGGCCCGCACGCCACTCGCGCAGCCTCTCGTGCAGCGCCTCGTCCATGTCGGACGGACAGTCCTCGCACCGCATCAGCTTCATCTCGCCGGCATCCGTGAGGGTCTGCCCGCAGACCCGGCAACGGACGGGGCCGCGGCGCTTGCGCCTGATCCCCGCCGCTGTGCGCTCCGGGCCACCGCCACCCACACCGCCTGCTCCGGCGTTGAAGGCTCCACCGGTGCCCCGCGCGCCCACGGCGGCCGATCCCGGGCGCAGTCCGCTGAGAAAACGCGTCGGACGCCTGCCGCCACGCCCGCCCGGTGAGCGGGAAAGGGACCAGGAGAGCGAGAGGTGGAAGCGGGCACGGGTGACACCGACGTAGAGCAGACGGCGCTCCTCCTCGATCTGCTCGTCGGTCTTGGCGTACGCGATCGGCATCATGCCCTCGGTCAGGCCGACCAGGAACACGGCGTCCCACTCCAGGCCCTTCGCCGAATGCAGGGAGGCCAGCGTGACGCCCTGGACGGTGGGGGCGTGCTGGGCGGCGGCGCGCTCGTCCAGCTCCGCCACCAGGTCGGACAAAGTCGCGCCGGGCTTGGCCTGTTCGAAGTCCTCGGCGAGGCGCACCAGTGCGGCCAGCGACTCCCACCGGTCCCGCACGGCCCCGGAGCCGGTGGGCGGCTCGGTGGTCCATCCCTTGGTGGACAGCACCGCGCGCACCTGGGAGGGCAGTCCCTGGGCGTCGTCGAGCAAGGAGTCGTTGCCCCCGGCGCGGGCCGCTCCGCGCAGGGCGACGCCCGCCTCGCGTACCTCCGCGCGCTCGAAGAAGCGCTCGGCGCCCCGTAGCTGGTAGGGCACACCCGCGTCGGCCAGCGCCTGCTCGTACACCTCCGACTGGGAGTTCACCCGGTAGAGCACGGCGATCTCACCGGCCGGGACACCCGCGGCGATCAGGTCGCGGATGCGGCGGGCGGTGCCCTCTGCCTCGGCGGGCTCGTCCGGGTATTCGAGGTAGCCGGGCTCGGGGCCCCGGTCGCGCTGGGAGACGAGTTCCAGCCGGTGTTCGGCCGCGCGCCCCCTGGCCTGACTGAGCAGCCCGTTGGCCAGGTGGACCACCTGGGGCGTGGAGCGGTAGTCCCGGACGAGCTTGACCATGGTCGCGTCCGGGTGACGGGTGCGGAAGTTCAGCAGGTGATCCGGGGTGGCTCCGGTGAACGAGTAGATCGTCTGGCTCGCGTCACCGACGACGCACAGGCTGTCCCGCTCGCCCAGCCAGAGGTCGAGCAGCCGCTGCTGGAGCGGGCTCACGTCCTGGTACTCGTCGACCACGAAGTGCTGGTACTGGCTGCGGACGTGTTCGGCGATGTCGTGCCGGTCCTGGAGGATGGCGACGGTGAGGAGCAGTACGTCCTCGAAGTCGATCACCGACCGGTCGCGCTTCAGCTGTTCGTACGTCGCGTAGATCTGGGAGGTCTCGGCGGGGTCGCGCGGGGCGTCCCTGCGGGTCTTGGCGACGACGGCCGGGTAATCGGCGGGGACGGTCTGGGTGACCTTGGCCCATTCGATCTCGCTCGTGACGTCCCTGAGCTCGTTGCGGTCGAGCCGGACACGGCAGCGCGCCGCGGCCTCCGCGACCAGCTGGACCTTGCGCTCCAGCAGCCGGGGCAGCTCTCCACCGACCGCTTTCGGCCAGAAGTACTGGAGCTGGCGCAGAGCGGCGGAGTGGAAGGTCCGCGCCTGCACCCCGCCCGCACCGAGCTGGCGCAACCGTCCGCGCATCTCGCCCGCCGCCCGGTTGGTGAACGTGACGGCGAGCACGCTCGTCGGCTGGAGAATCCCGGCCCGCACCCCGTAGGCGATGCGGTGCGTGATCGCCCGCGTCTTGCCCGTGCCGGCTCCCGCGAGCACGCACACCGGACCGTGCAGGGCCGTGGCGACCGCGCGCTGCTCGGGATCGAGCCCGTCGAGGACGGCGTCGGCGGAGTCGGGGACCTGCGGGACGAGGGTGGAATGCGTTGCTGCTGTCACCCCTTCATGCTGCCAGGTCGGAAGGGACCGCCGACGGGTCCGTCCACAGGGACGGTATGACTGTCGTATCGATACCCACGTCGATACCCATGTCGATACCCGTATCGATGCCGGTCGGCCGGAGCGGGACGGGAATGGCTGCCAGGTCCCGTACGTTCGTCTGGGTGCGGGAACGCGTAGGCGACACCCGCTGAAGCACTTCTTCGGTTTGCACGGCTTCGGCTTGTGCAGCGAGACGGACGAGACAGAGGACGAGAGACATGCCGGGCACTGTGACGATGTACAGCACCACGTGGTGCGGCTACTGCCGTCGGCTCAAGGGGCAGATGGACCGCGAGGGCATCCCCTACACCGAGATCAACATCGAGCACGACCCGGCGTCCGCCGCCTTCGTCGAGAAGGCCAACGGGGGCAACCAGACCGTTCCGACGCTCCGGATCGTGCCCTCCGGCGGCGGCCCTGAGGTCGTCATGACCAACCCGAGCCTGGCCCAGGTGAAGCAGGCCCTCGGCGCCTGAGTTCGAGCACTCGGAACGGCCGACCTCGTACGGACCGAGTGCGGATCGCGGTCGGACCGAGGTCGGACCGCGATACGGGATCGAGCGCGGGAATCGACCGCCGGGGTCGACCGTACGGGCCGGACCGGTGCGACGACGTGACGAGGAGGGGCCCCGGACGTTTCCGGGGCCCCTCCTCATGTCCGGAGCCTGGCGCGGATTCACCCAGGGACGAGCGCGACTCAGCGGAGTCGGGCGCGGATCGGCGGAGTCGGGCGCGGATCGGCGGAGCCGGGCGCGAATTCACCAGGAACAAGCGCGGATCGGCAGGGTCGGGCGCTGTTCGACCGGGGACGAGCACGGACTGGCCGGAGGCGGCGCGGGCTGTCCGGGGCCGGGCGCGGAGCCCTGCGCGAGTGACGTCGGCCGTCTCAGCCGTTCGCACCGGGACGTGGCAGCGGCTTGCCGTACCAGAGCTCGATCAGCCGGGAGGCGATCGAGATGCCGAACGGGGGCAGGACCTCGCCCGACTCGAAGGCCGCCTTCAGGTCCTCGCGCGAGAACCAGCGCGCCTCCTCGATCTCCTCGCCGTCCACATTGATCTCCGACGTCGTCGCCCGCGCCATGAAGCCGAGCATCAGGCTGGACGGGAACGGCCAGGGCTGGCTGGCGACATACTCCACCTCGCCGACGACGATGCCCGCCTCCTCGAAGACCTCCCGTGCTACGGACTGCTCGATCGACTCCCCCGGTTCGACGAAGCCCGCGAGAGTCGAGAAGCGGCCCTCCGGCCAGTGCACCTGGCGGCCGAGCAGCGCGCGGTCCTGGTCGTCCGTGACGAGCATGATCACCGCGGGGTCGGTACGGGGGTAGTGCTCGGCCCCGCATGCCTGGCAGCGACGGATGTGTCCGGCCGCCGCGATGACCGTGCGCTCGCCGCAGCGCGAGCAGAAGCGGTGCAGACGCTGCCAGTTCTCCAGGGCCACCGCGTGCGCCATCAGACCGGCGTCCCGGGCGCCCAGCAGCAGCCCGGCCTCCCGCAGCCCCGCCGGACGGGCCGGCTGGTCCATGCGGCCCGGCAGGGTGTCCTTCTGGAGAGCGAAGTAGCGGACGCCGTCCTCGTCCGTGCCGAGGAAGTACCGGTGGGTCTCGGTGAGCGGGGCCTCGAACGCGGGGGTCATGACGATCGCGGTGTCGCCGTCCGCGCGTTCGTCGATCAGCACCTGCCCGCCGGAGACGACGAAGACCCTGGTCGTGGGGTGGCTCCAGGCGGCGGCCAGCCATGCCTCGTCGAGACGGTGGTGGGCGGAGCGATCGATTCCGCTGGGCGCGGTAAGACCGATCGGACGGTCTGCGGTGACGTTGTCGAAGGTACTCACAGGTGCTTCCCACTCCCCCAGGACGGTTCGGGTGTTCGAGAATTCAGCGGAGTGCCGCGGCCAGCTCGCCCCACAGATGGGCGGTGGTCTCCACGCCCTTCATGAGCAGGCCGATCTCGACCTTCTCGTCGGGGGCGTGCCAGCCGTCGGACGGTACGGAGATGCCCAGGAAGAGGACAGGTGCGCCGAGCACGTCCTGGAGATCGGCGGCGGGGCCGGAACCGCCCTCCCTGGTGAAGAGGATCTTCCGGTCGAAGACGCGCCCCATGGCGCGGGCCACCGCCTGGAGCGCGGGGTGGTCGAGCGGGGTCAGACAGGGCCGGGTGGCGGCGGAGAAGGTGATCCGGTGGCGGATTCCCGCCGGGACCCGGTCCTCGGCCCATCGGAGGACCGACCGTTCGATGTGCTCCGGGTCCTGGCCCGCGACCAGCCGGAAGCTCAGCTTCAGCACGGCGGAGGACGGGACGATCGTCTTGCTGCCCGGTCCCTGGTAGCCGCCGCCGATGCCGTTGACCTCGGCGGTGGGACGGGCCCAGACGCGTTCGAGCGTGGTGTGGCCGGCCTCGCCCGCCGTGGCGTGCGACCTGGCCGTACGCAGCCAGGCCGCCTCGTCGAACGGCAGCTCGGCGAAGAGCGCCCGCTCGGCGTCGGTGAGTTCGGCCACACCGTCGTAGAAACCGGGTATCGCCACCCGCTCGTCCGCGTCGTGCATCGCGGCGACGAGCCGGGCCGCGGCCGTCGCCGGGTTGGGAACCGCGCCGCCGAACGAACCGGAGTGGATGTCCTGATCGGGGCCGTACAGCTCGATCTCGCACTCGGCGAGACCGCGCATCCCGGTGCAGACCGTGGGGGTCGTCTCGTCCCACATGCCGGTGTCGGAGACGATCACGGCATCGGCGGCGAGCCTGGCGGCCCGCTCCTCGACGAGGGCCCGGAAGTGCGGGGAACCCGACTCCTCCTCGCCCTCGATCAGAAGCTTGAGGTGCACGGCCGGAGCGGTACGGCCGGTGACGGCGAGGTGCGCGCGGACGCCGAGGGTGTGGAAGAACACCTGCCCCTTGTCGTCGGCGGCGCCCCGCCCGTACATCCGGCCGTCACGGATCACCGGCTCGAACGGGTCGGTGGCCCAGCCGTCCTCACGGGCCGCGGGCTGCACGTCGTGGTGACCGTACACAAGGACCGTCGGCGCCCCCGGGTCGTCGGACGGCCACTCGGCGAACACCGCGGGAGCGCCCGGGGTGTCCCAGATCTCGGTGACGGGGAACCCGGTCTCCTTCAGCTTGCCGGAGAGCCATTCGGCGCTGCGCCGTACGTCTCCGTCGTGCTCCGGCTGGGCCGAGACGGACGGAATGCGCAGCCATTCGGCGAGGTCGTCCAGGAAGGCTGCGCGGTGCTGCTCCACGTACGTACGGACGACGCTGTCCGGGGTCTCACTCATGCTTCGAGCCTATCGGCCCCGGCGGGGTGGCTCGTCCAGCAGAAGCCGCTCCAGCTCCGCCCGCCCCGGCAGCCGTGCGGGGCGGACGGTCTCGCCGCTGCGTACGTACACGAACGTTGCCGTGACGGCGTCGACGGGCACCGCGTGCAGCTCGGCCCAGGCGAGCCGGTAGACGGCGAGCTGGAGCGGATCGGCGGTCTGCTCGCGGCCGGTCTTCCAGTCGACGATCTCGTACGCCTCCCCGGTGCGGTACACCGCGTCGATCCTGCCCCGGACCACCCGGCCCGCGAGGGTGATCTGGAAGGGCGCCTCGACGCGGTACGGGGTACGGCGGGCGTACGGGGTCCGCTCGAACGCCTCCTTGAGCGCCGCCAGATCGCGTTCGTCGGCGATCTCGGTGTCGGTGCCGTCACCTCCGGGGAGCTCGTCCGGTCCGAGCATGGGCAGCGGCAGTTCGTCGAAGCGGGACTCCACCCAGGCATGGAAACGGGTGCCGCGACGGGCCGCCCGCTGCGGCGGGCGTGGCATGGGGCGGGCCAGCTCCTGGGCGAAGGCGTCGGGGTCCTCGGCCAGGCGCAGCAGCTGGGTCGCGGAGAGCGCGGCGGGGACGACGACGTCACGCACGGTGGCGCGGGCGCGGCGCAGCTCGCCGGTGAGGGCGTCGAGGTCGCGGTCCCAGGAGGCGAGGGTGCGGATCTCCTCCGGGGCGAGATCGTCTGGGAGCGGAGACGGGGGCGGAGACGGGAGCGAGGCCGGGGCCGGGATCTGGGCCTCGGGCTCGCGGTCCTGAGGGTCGTGCCGGGCCCCGGGGTTCTGGGCTCCGAGGTCCTGAGGGTCATGCTGGGCCCCGGCCTCCCGGGGGTCGTGCGGCTCCTGGGCCTCAGGGTCCTGGGCGTCGTGCGGTTCCGACGGCTGAGGCTGCCGGGGCTGGTGGGACTGGTGGGGCTGGCTGGGGCGAATCCGGTGCGGAGGCACGTCCCGCCGCGACTGGTGCGGGACGGCTGTGGCTGTGGCTGTGGCTGTGGCTGTGGCTGTGGCTGTGGCTGTGGCTGTGGCTGTGGTCAGGGTGTCCAGGTGGGCCAGCACCGTGTCACGGGCCTCGCGGCGCCTGGCGAGGGCGGTCTCGTCCAGCGGGAGCGGCCAGGCGTGATCGGCCGCCGACTCGCCGAGGGCGGGGTTCTCCTCGTCCTCGGCGGGTTCGTCCGCCCATGCCTCCACCTCGCCGTACCCGGCCGCGCAGTGCTCGTACAGCGCCCGGAGGAAGTCGGAGGGCCCACGGGTCCTCTTCTGGGAGGGGCCCCACCAGTGGCCGGACCCGAACAGCATGGTGCGGGGCCGGGTGAAGGTGACGTAACCGAGACGCAGCTCCTCGATGTGCTGGTGCTCCTTCATGTCCTCCTTGAAGCCCTTGAGGCCCTTGGCGTCCCAGGAGTGGACGACGGGAAGCGTGTCCGCGTCGCCGCGCAGGGCGTGCGGGAGGACCTTCGACTGGGAGGTCCAGGCGTCCCGGGACTGGCCGCTCGGGAACTGTCCGACGACCAGTCCGGGCACGGCGACGACGTCCCACTCCAGGCCCTTGGACTTGTGGGCGGTGAGCACCTTGACGGTGTTCTCCCCGCCGGGCAGCGCGTTGTCCAGCCCCTTCTCGTACTGCGCGGCGGTGCGCAGGAAGCCGAGGAACGCGAGGAGCGTGGCCTCGCCGTCGACGGCCGCGAAACCGGCCGCGACATCGAGGAAGTTGGCGAGGGTCTCGCGGCGGCGGGCGGCGAGGGCGTGCGGCGACGCGGACAGTTCGACCTCAAGGCCGGTGGTGGCGAGAACCCGGTGCAGCACGTCCATGAGCGGGTCGGCGAGGGACCGGCGCAGATCGCGGAGTTCGGTGGCGAGACGGGCGAAGCGGACGCGGGCCTCCGTGGAGAACGGCAGCCCGTCGTCCTCGGCGCCGCCCGCCTCCAGGAAGGTGTCGAGGGCGTCCGCGAGCGAGATCACCTCGGCCGGGTCGACACCTTCGACGGCCTCGGCGAGCCGGCGGTCGGGGTCGAAGTCCTCGTCGTCGCCGTGGGAGCCCCGGTGGACGAGCAGGCGTGCCCTGCGGCCCAGGAGGGCGAGATCGCGGGGGCCGATACGCCAGCGCGGGCCGGTGAGGAGCCGGACCAGCGACGCGTTCGCCCCCGGGTCCTGGAGGACGTCGCAGACCGCCACCAGGTCGGCCACCTCGGGTAGGTGCAGCAGCCCGGACAGGCCGACGACCTCGACCGGGACGTCCCGGGCGACAAGGGCTGCCTGGATCTCCGGGAAGTCCCCCGCGGTACGGCACAGGACGGCGATCTCACCGGGCGCCTTCCCGGTCCGTACGAGATGGGCGAGCGAGTCGGCCAGCCACTCGATCTCCTCCGTGTGCGTCCGGAGCAGCGCGCAGCGCACCACGCCGTCGCGTTCGGCGCCGGGAGCGGGGCGCAGGGCCTCGACGCCCTCGTGCATCGCGCGCAGGGGTTCGGCGAGACCGTTGGCGAGATGCAGGAGCCGGCCACCGCTCCGGCGGTTCTCGCTGAGGGAGTGGCGGGTGGCGGGGGTGCCGTCGGCGTGCGGGAAGTGGAGCGGGAAGTCGTCGAGGTTGGCGACGGACGCCCCGCGCCAGCCGTAGATCGCCTGGCAGGGGTCGCCCACGGCGGTGACCGCGTGTCCGGTGGGTTCGGTGGGGCGAGGCTCAGGAGCGGAGGCGGAGGGGGCGGACGGGCCGGAGGCGGCGGCGGCCGCCGTCATGGATCTCCCGTCCGGGTCCGCCCCTCCGCCTCCGGACGGCCCCGGTGCCGGGGCGCGGCCGAAGAGGGCCGAGAGCAGAAGGCGCTGGGCGACGGACGTGTCCTGGTATTCGTCGAGCAGCACCACCCGGAACTCGTCACGCAGGATCGCGCCGACCTCCGGCCGGGTGAGGGCCAGCTCGGCGGAGAGCGCGATCTGGTCACCGAAGTCGAGGAGGTCACGGCTCCGCTTCGCCTCTCGGTACCGCCGGGTCAGATCGAGGAGTTCGCGGCGGGCGCCGGCGGTCTCCGGGATCTTGCGGAGCTCGGCGTTGGTGAGCTTCGCCGTCTCCAGCGTGCGGAGCAGATCGGTGTCGTACGCCGCGAGCCGTTCGGGCCGGACGAGGTGCTCGGCCAGCTCGGCGTCGAGCGCCAGCAGATCACTGACCAGGGTGGGGAACGATCTGGTCAGTGCCGGGTAGGGGCCGGGGGCCTCGCGGAGCACCCGGGCGGCGAGCTGGTAGCGGGTGGCGTCGGCGAGGAGGCGGGTGGTGGGTTCCAGCCCTATGCGCAGGCCGTGTTCGCTCAGCAGCCGGCCGGCGAAGGCGTGGTACGTGGAAATACTGGGTTCGCCCGGGGGGTGGTCCGGGTCGATGGTGTCGGGATCGGTGACCCCGGCCGCGACGAGCGCCTTGCGGACGCGCTCGGCCAGCTCGCCCGCGGCCTTGTTGGTGAACGTCAGACCGAGGACCTGTTCGGGCGCGACCTGTCCGGTCCCGACCAGCCAGACCACCCGCGCCGCCATCACGGTGGTCTTTCCGGACCCGGCTCCGGCCACGATCACCTGCGGGGCGGGCGGCGCCGTGATGCAAGCCGTCTGCTCCGGGGTGAAGGGGACCCTGAGGAGTTCCTTCAACTGCTCGGGGTCGGTGATACGTGAGGCCACGCAACAGAGGCTAACCGTGCCCACTGACAATGCCCGACGGCACAGGCAGTGGGGCAGGGCGGGGCACCTGCCCCCCCCATGGCCGGGGTGTCCGGAAGGGGCGACTCCCCGCGTTCCAGCACCGCTCCCGGCATCAGTGGCCCGGAAGTACCTCGTCCGAGGTGCCCGCCCGTCGTAGGTTGATCGGTGATCACACCGAGTTGACCGATGATCACATCACTCAGTCTTTCGAGGACGACCCCATGAGCCCTACCGCCCCCGTCCCCGCCCCCGGCTCGCCCTCCGGCCCCCGTTCCGCCCGGAATTCCGCCCCCGTTCCCGCCCCCGTCCCCGCCGGGTCGAGGCGGCGCATCGACACGTCGAAGGCCCACCCGGCCCGGGTCTACGACGTCTTCCTCGGCGGCAAGGACAACTATCCGGCCGATCGGGACGCCGCTGCCGCCGCGCTCACTGCCAACCCGCGCGGGCACCTCGACGTCCGGCACAACCGCGACTTCATGCGCCGCGCGGTGAAGCTCGCCGCCGAAGCCGGAATCCGGCAGTTCCTGGACATCGGCACCGGCCTGCCCACCCAGCAGAACGTCCACGAGATCGCCCAGCGCATCGCCCCGGACACCCGGGTCGTCTACGTGGACAACGACCCCGTGGTCCTGGTCCACGCGCAGGCGCTGCTCACCAGCGGCCCCGAAGGGCGCACCGACTACGTCGAGGCCGACCTCCGCGATCCCGCCGCCATCCTCACCGAGGCCCGCCGCACCCTCGACTTCGACCGGCCCGTGGCCCTCGTACTCGCCGCCGTCCTCCACTTCATCGAGGACGACGAGGCGTACGGCATCGTCGAACAACTCCTCGGCGCCCTTCCCAGCGGCAGCCACCTCGTCCTCAGCCACCTCAGCGCCGACATGAACCCGGTGCCGATCGGAAAGGTCGCGGACACCTTCCGGAAGCGCGGGTTCTCCTTCGTACTGCGTCCGCGTGCCGCGATCGAGCGGTTCGTGACCGGCAACGGTCTGGAACCGCTGGCGCCCGGCGTCGTCGCCGTGCACCGCTGGCGGCCCGATCATGTGCCGGACACGGCCAGGACCGAGGCACCGGACGCGACGTTCGTGGCAGGTCTGGAGGAGCTGGACCGGACTCGTTACGCGGACATCGGCGAGGTCACGGACCGGGACATCAACGTGTACGCAGTCGTGGCCCGCAAGCCCTGACGCGTTCCCCGGTACGCACACACCCACCCGCTCGGTGCGGCCGCCGGCGCCTCACTCCAGGATCTGCCGGCCTTCCGGCTGGGCGCTGCACGAGGCACGGAACGCGCACTGGGCGCACTGCCGGCCGGTGGTGGGGGTGAACCGTTCGTCCAGGACCCGCCCGGCCGCCGTGGCCAGCAGGTCGGAGACCCAGTCGCCCGCCTCACCGTCCGGACCGCCGGAACCCGCCGGCTCCCCGTCCGGTCCGCCGGGACCCATCGGCAGAGGCTCCTGCGCCTGGACCTTGGGCAGGGTTTCGTGGCCCTTCCTCGTGGAGGCGGGCTGGCGCAGATGTACGAGTTCGGCGCCGCCCGGCACGGGGCGCCGACCGTCGAGTACGTCGTCGACGGCTCCTTCCCGGACGGCCAGCTGGTACACGGCCAGCTGAGGGTGACGGGCCACCTCGTCCTTGGTCGGCACCTGTTTGCCGGTCTTGAAGTCGACGACGTACGCCCGGCCGTCGGCGTCCGTCTCGACGCGGTCCATGGAGCCCCTGATCCGTACCTCGTACTCCCCCGCTCCGAGCGTCACGTCGAAGTCGTGCTCGCTGGCGACGGTGGCCCGGCCCGCGCGGTCCATGACGTGCCAGCGCAGGAAGCGTTCCAGGGCGACGCGGGCGTTCTCCTTCTCCTGCTGGGACTTCCAGGGCGCGTCGAAGGCGAGGCCGTCCCAGACCGAGTCGAGGCGTGCCATCAGAACGTCCAGGTCCGCGGGGGTACGGCCGGAGGCGACCTCGTCGGCGAGTACGTGCACCACGTTGCCGAACCCCTGCGCGGCCGTCGCCGGGGCGTCGGCCTTCACCTCGCGTCCGAGGAACCACTGCAACGCGCAGGCGTTGGCGAGCTGGTCGAGCGCGCTGCCGGACAGCGCGACGGGGTGGTCGCGGTCGCGCAGCGGCACCTGTGAACGGGTCGGCTCGAACAGACCCCACCAGCGGTCGGGATGGGCGGCCGGGACGAGTGGCTGGCCCTCCTCGTCGGTGAGGGCGGCCAGGACGGCGAGGCGGTGGGCGGCGGCCTCGCGCAGGGCGTCGGAGACGGCTGGATCGACGGTGGTGGCGCGCAGCTCGGCGACGAGCGAGGCGACCGCGAGGGGGCGCCGGGGGCGTCCGGTGACATCGCGCGGCTCGACACCCAGCTCGGTGAGGAAGCGGGACGGCTGGTCCCCGTCGTCGGCGGGCGCCTTGACGGCGGTGACGACGAGGCGTTCCCGGGCCCGGGTAGCGGCGACGTAGAAGAGCCGGCGCTCCTCCGCGAGGAGGGCGCCGGGGGTGAGCGGTTCGGCGAGACCGTCCCTGCCGATCCGGTCCGCTTCCAGGAGCGAACCGCGGCGGCGCAGGTCCGGCCACAGTCCCTCCTGCACGCCCGCGACGACGACCAGTCGCCACTCCAGGCCCTTCGACCGGTGCGCGGTCATCAGCCGTACGGCGTCGGGGCGCACCGCGCGCTTCGAGAGCGTGTCGGCGGCGATGTCCTGGGCGTCGACCTCTTCGAGGAAGTTGAGGGCCCCGCGTCCGCCGGTCCGCTCCTCCGCGCGGGCGGCGGCGTCGAAGAGCGCGCAGACGGCGTCGAGGTCGCGGTCGGCGTTGCGCCCGCCGGCGCCGCCGCGCAGCGCGGCGCGTTCGAGCCTCCCCGGCCAGGGGGTGCCGGACCAGAGTTCCCACAGGGCTTCTTCGGCGGTGCCACCGCCTTCGAGGAGTTCACGGGCCTTGCGCAGGAGCGCACCGAGCCGCTGTGCGCCCCGGGCGTACGCGGGATCGTGGGTGACGAGACGTTCCGGTTCGGCGAGCGCGCGGGCCAGCAGTTCGCCCGAGGGCGGGGGTACGCGGTTCCCGGCGGCGCGCTCCTCGTCCCTGAGCGCCCGGCCCAGACGGCGCAGATCCGCGGCGTCCATGCCGCCGAGCGGGGAGGTGAGGAGGGTGTGAGCGGTCTCGGTGTCGAGCCAGGAGGCCACCACTGCGGGGAGGGGGGCCGGGGACTCCGGAGGGAGTGAAACCAGGGACTCCGGAGTGCCGGGGGTCGCCGGAGTGCCGGCGGGCTCGGGGTTCTCGGCGGTCTCCGGTTCCGGCTGCGGTTCCGGCACATCTCCGCCCGGTTCCGTAGCCTCCCCGCCCGGTTCCGTAGCCTCCCCGCCCGGTTCCGGAGCCTCCCCGGCCGTTCCCGGAGCCTCCCCGGCCGTTCCCGGAGCGCCACCGTCCCTGTCCAGCACATTCCCGTCCAGGCCCGGCGCATCCGCGCCCGCATCCGCGTCCCCGTCCCCGTCCGGGCCCGGCGTGCGCCGCTTCGGCCGCAGGGCCGCCGTCGCCACCGTGCGGAGCGCGGTCAGCAGCGGGGCGACCGCCGGTTCGTGGCGCAGGGGCAGATCCTCGCCGTCCACTTCCAGAGGCACGCCGGCGGAGGTGAGCGCACGGCGCACGGCGGGGATCGTGCGCCCCCCGGCGCGTACCAGAACCGCCATCTCGTTCCACGGCACCCCGTCCTCCAGGTGCGCGCGCCGGAGCAGGTCGGCGATGTTCTCCAGCTCGGTGGACGCGGTCGGGTAGGTGTACGCCGACACCCTGCCGCCCTCGCGGACGGCGCCCAGCTCGCGGTGGGCGCGCACCTTGTCCGAGGGCAGACGGGTCAGCGGCATCCGGCGGGTGAGCAGCCGGGTCGCCGCGAGGAGCTGCGCACCGGAGCGGCGGGACGTGGTGAGGACGCCGACCGGGGCCGGTCCGCCATCCGCCCGCCGGAAGGTGTCCGGGAAGTCGAGGATGCCGTTCACGTCGGCGCCGCGGAACGCGTAGATGGACTGGTCCGGGTCGCCGAACGCGATCAGTGTCCTGCCACCGCCAGGCCCGTCCACGGCACCCCCGCCGCTCCGGCGGGAGCCGCCCGCCTCCCCCTGGTTCCCGGCGAGCGCGTGGAGCAGCCGTACCTGCGCCGGGTCCGTGTCCTGGTACTCGTCGACGAACACCGCGTCGTACTGCCCGGCGAGCCGGGCCGCCACCTCGGGCCGCTCCGCGAGCAGCACCGCGCGGTGCACCAGCTCCGCGTAGTCCAGCACCCCCTGGGCGTCCAGCACGTCCAGGTACTCGGCGAGGAACTTCGCGGCGGCGCCCCAGTCGGGCCGGCCGGTGCGGCGGGCGAAGTCCGCGAGGGCGTCCGCACCGAGGCCCAGCTCCCGGCTGCGGGCGAGCACCGCGCGCACCTCGTCGGCGAAACCGCGGGTGGTCAGACAGGCCCGCAGCTCGTCCGGCCAGCGGATGTACGCGCGGCCGTCCCGTTCCAGCTCCAGCTGACCGGCGAGCAGGTCACGGACGGTGACGTCCTGTTCCGGACCCGAGAGCAGCCGCAGTGGATCGGCGAAGAGGTCGGCGTCCTGGTGGGCGCGGACCAGGGCGTAACAGTAGGAGTGGAAGGTGGTGGCCTGCGGGCCGCGTGCGGCGCCGAGCCGCGTCGCCATCCGGTCGCGCAGCTCGACCGCGGCCTTGCGGCTGAAGGTGAGGACCAGGATGCGGGCCGGGTCCGCGCCCCGGGCGACCCGTGCCGCGACCGCTTCGACGAGCGTCGTCGTCTTGCCGGTGCCCGGTCCCGCGAGCACCAGCAGGGGGCCGCCGGCGTGGTCAACCACGGCGTGCTGCGCCGCGTCCAGGAGAGGGGGGTCCACGGAGCCCGGCGGGGTGCGCACCAGTCGGTACGCACCCGGGGTCCGCTGCCGTGCCTGGCGGTGCGGACTGTTCCGGGTGAAAGGGGATGAGCTCACGTGGGTCGCCGGTCCTGGTGGGTGTGCTGGTGATGAGGGGGCGGAGCGTGCCGCGTACCGACGACGCTACGCCGACGGCGCCGAAGCCGTACGGGCCCGGCGCCGTACGCCGTACCGCCGGATGGCCCAGGCTGTCAGATGTGTTTCCTCTCGTTCTTCATCACGGTCTCGTCACTCACCGCGCTGTCGTCACTCACCGGGCTGTCGGCGCTCCGGCGTCCGTCGGCCCCGGTGGTCGCGTGGGGCGCCTCGGGACCGTGTGTCCCCTCGGCACCGTCCCATCGTGCCCGCTTCATGTCGATGCGCGGCAGATGCCCGTCCGCCTGGCGCGACGCCCCGCGCAGCGGTGTGCCCTCCTCGCGGTAGCGGTCCAGCGCGCGCAGCTCGTGCCCCGGCAGCAGCGCGCCGTCCGAGCGGACCACGCGCCACCAGGGCACCGCCCCGCCGTACAGCGCCATGACCCGGCCCACCTGGCGCGGGCCGCCGTCGCCCAGCCACTCCGCGATGTCCCCGTAGGTCATGACCCGGCCGGGCGGGATCAGCTCGCTGACGTCGAGCACCCGTTCCGCGTACTCCGGCAGTTCACCGCCCGAACCGCCCGAACCGCCCGCGCCCGTCCCCGCGTCGTCCGGCCCGCGACTGGCCGTCCGGTCTTCGCTCATCCGATACATACTGCCGTACGTCACCGACACCCGGGACAGGTGCCGTGTCCGCCCGAGTACGGAGTGTGCGGCCGGAAGCAAAGGAGCGTATCTTGCGCATCGCGCACCCGCCCAGCACACCCTGATACCTTCCTCCGTCCACAGGTCGTGCCACCATCATGCGGGCGGTGACCGGTGATACGAGAACACGAAGACCAATCAGAGGCGACGAAGGAGCAGGGCGTGCAGCCACCGAAGGCGGCCGACGCCTCTGATGCCGAGCCGCACCAGAACGGATCGGGCACTTCCGGCACACCCGCGCACGGATCGGACACCACCGGCACCGACCGCACCTCCGGCCCCGGTACCGGTACCGGTCGCCCGAAGGCCGACCCCACCACCGGTCCCGAACACCTGGCGGGCTCCACCCTCGCCGCCACCGAGGACACCTGGGTCGACCGGGTATCCGGGGACGAGCCGCTGCTCCCCGCCCGGGTGCACCGCCCCTCAGACCTGCTGCGGCTGCTCATCGGCGTCCTGGCGATCGTCGTACTGTTCACGGTCGCCGCCTTCGCCCAGGGCACCGCCGCCGGTCTCGAAGAGGACATCAACAACGGCACCGGCCAGGCTCCCGATCTGCTGATCAAGCTCGCCGGGCTCGTGTCGAGCATCGCCGTGCTGCTCGTACCGGTCGCCTTCGCCATCGAGCGCCTGATCAAACGCGACGGCCTGCGGATCGCGGACGGTGTGCTCGCCGCCGTGCTCGCGCACGGCGTCACCCTCGCCACCGACCTCTGGGTCGCCAAATCGGCCCCCGGCACCATCCAGAACGCCCTGACCCAGCCGCAGCCCGGTGACGCCCTCACCGATCCCGTACACGGCTATCTCGCGCCCGTCATCGCCTACATGACCGCCGTCGGCATGGCCAGACGGCCACGGTGGCGGGTCGTGCTCTGGGTGGTGCTGCTGCTCGACGCGTTCGCGATGCTGGTCGGCGGCTACACCACGGCGTTCTCGATCGTCCTGACCGTGCTGATCGGCTGGAGCGTGGCGTACGGCACGCTGTACGCGGTCGGCTCGCCGAACGTCCGGCCGACCGGTCAGCACCTGATGGCCGGTCTGCGCCACGTCGGGTTCCGGCCGGTCAACGCGATGCGCGCCGAGGACCTTCCCGACTCGCCCGACCAGAACGACCGCGGCAGGCGCTACCAGGTCACCCTGGAGGACGGGCCACCGCTCGACGTCACGGTCGTCGACCGTGAACAACAGGCGCAGGGCTTCTTCTACCGGGTGTGGCGCAGACTCACCCTGCGCGGCATCACCCAGAGCCGGTCCATCCAGTCGCTGCGCCAGGCCCTCGAACAGGAAGCGCTCCTCGCGTACGCGGCGATCGCCGCCGGGGCCAACGCCCCCAAGCTGATCGCCACCTCCGAGCTGGGTCCGGACGCCGTCATGCTGGTGTACGAACACATCGGCGGACGCTCCCTCGACGCGCTGACCGACGAGGACATCACCGACGATCTGGTGCGCGGCGCCTGGCGGCAGGTGAAGGCACTCCAGTCGCGACGGATCGCGCACCGCAGACTCACCGGGGACGCGATCCTGGTGGATCGTTCCGGCAAGGTCTTCGTCACCGATCTGCGGGGCGGCGAGATCGCCGCGGGCGATCTGATCCTGCGGATGGACGTCGCCCAGCTCCTCACGACGACCGGTCTGCGGATCGGCCCCGAGCGTGCCGTCGCCGCCGCGCTGAAGGTCCTCGGGCCGGACGCCGTCGCCGACTGTCTGCCGCTGCTCCAGCCGATCGCGCTCAGCCGGTCCACCCGGGCCGCCCTGCGCAGGCTCGCCCGTGAGCGGTCGCAGCGCGAGCGTGAGGCGGTGCTCGACGCCTCGCAGGCCATCAAGCGCGCCAAGGCGGAGGAGTCGGCCCCGGCGGGCTCCACCCTCGCTTCCCGGGGGCCGGACGACGCGATCTCCCGCAAGTCCGTCCGCACCGAGAAACAGGCCGAGAAGCGGGCCATAGACGACGCGCTGGACGAGGCCCGCGAGGAGGACCTGCTCTCCCAGATCCGCCAGCAGGTGCTGCTGATCCGGCCGCAGGCGCCGGTGGAACCCGTCCGGCTCGAACGGATCAAGCCCCGTACCCTCTTCAGTTTCATCGCGGGTGCCATCGCCGCGTACTTCCTGATCTCCCAGGTCACCCAGGCCGACTTCGGCGCCGTCGTCGAACAGGCCGAGTGGGGCTGGGTGGCCGCCGCCGTGGGCTTCTCGGCGCTCAGCTACGTCGCGGCGGCGATGAGCCTGCTGGGCTTCGTGCCGGAGCGGGTGCCCTTCGGCAAGACCGTGCTGGCGCAGGTCGCCGGGTCCTTCGTGAAGATCGTCGCGCCGGCGGCGGTCGGCGGAGTGGCCCTGAACACGCGGTTCCTCCAGCGTTCCGGGGTGCGACCGGGGCTCGCCGTCGCGAGCGTCGGCGCCTCCCAGCTCTTCGGTCTGGGCTGCCACACCCTGCTGCTGGCCGCCTTCGGCTATCTGACCGGGACCGAGAAGACCCCGTCCTCGCTCACCCCGTCCAGGACGGTGATCGCCGGGCTGCTGACGGTGGCGGTGCTGGTGCTGGTGGTGACGGCGGTGCCGTTCCTGCGGAAGTTCGTGGTGACCCGGGTGCGCTCGCTGTTCGCGGGGGTCGTCCCCCGGATGCTCGACGTCGTGCAGCGCCCGCACAAGCTGCTCACCGGCATCGGCGGCATGCTCCTGCTGACCGGGCTCTTCGTGATGTGCCTGGACGCCTCGGTACGGGCGTTCAGCGGACCGGACGTACCGCACCTCAGCTACGCCAGCGTCGCGGTCGTCTTCCTCGCGGGCAACGCCCTGGGCTCGGCCGCGCCGACCCCCGGCGGCATGGGCGCGGTCGAGGGTGCGCTGACACTCGGTCTGATCGCGGTCGGACTGCCGAAGGAGGTCGCGGCACCCGCCGTGCTGCTCTACCGGCTGCTGACCCTGTGGCTGCCGGTCCTGCCCGGCTGGATCTGCTTCAACCACCTGACCCGCAAGGGCGCTCTCTGACCGCGCGACGGCCGCAGGACACCACCGCGGCCGGGACGGCACACGTCCGCACCCGTCAGTGACGCGCGGTCCACACCCGCGGGCCACACGCGCGGGCCGCCGCACCCGCCGGGCAAACCCCCGGCGGGTGCGCGCCACCCACATGGACCGGCGCCCCGCGCGCCCGTGTGCGCCCCGCCGCAGGATGGGCCCATGAGGACCACCCCCGCCGTACGTACCGCTGCCCTCGCCGCCACCGTCGTGCTGCTCCCGCTCGCCGCCTGCTCGGACCCCGGCAGCGGTACGGACCCGGGCCGGCCGCGAACGGCCCCCGCCTCGAACGCCCCCGGCGCCGCGAACGCCGGCTTCCTGGCCGCCCAGAAGCCGCAGTGGAAGCCGTGCGGCGCCCCGGCCGACTCCCAGGGCGGCGGCACCTCCCCGTCCCCGCTGCCCGGCGGCGCGCTCTGGGAGTGCGCGTCGATGCGCGTCCCGCTCGACTACGCGAAGCGCGACGGCGACACCATCGAACTCGCCCTCGTCCGCGCCAAGGCGGCGAACCCCAGGAAGCGGATCGGCTCCCTCGTCTTCAACTTCGGCGGGCCCGGCGCCTCCGGCGTCGCCACCCTGCCCGCGTTCGGCACGGACTACGACGCCCTGCGCACCCGCTACGACCTGGTGAGCTTCGACCCGCGCGGGGTCGGCCGCAGCAAGGGCGTGAAGTGCATGAGCGACAAACAGCTCGACGCCCACTTCGAACAGGACGCCACCCCCGACGACCCCGCCGAGGAGAAGGCCGTCGCCCGGGACATGAAGGCGTACGTGGCGGCGTGCGAGCGGCATTCGGGCACCGAACTCCCCTACGTCGGCACCGAGAACGCCGCCCGCGACCTGGACCTGCTGCGCCAGGTGCTCGGCGACGACAAGCTGAACTACTTCGGCATCTCGTACGGCACCGAACTGGGCGGCGTCTACGCCCACCTGTTCCCGAAGAAGGTCGGCAGGGCGGTCCTCGACGCGGTCGTCGATCCCACCGAGGACAGCGAACAGTCGTCCCTCGCACAGGCCAGGGGCTTCCAGCTCGCCCTCGACAACTTCACCGAGGACTGCGCGCACCGGGGCGACTCCTGCAAGCTCCCCGGCTCCTCGGGGAAGGAGGTCGAGGCATGGATCGCCGATCTCCTCGGCAAGCTGGAGGAGCGGCCGGTCCCGGGGCTCGAAGCCCGTCGGCTGACCCAGACCCAGGCCACCACCGGCATCGCGTCCGCGCTCTACTCCAAGGAGAGCTGGCCGCTGCTCGAACAGGGCCTCGACGAGGCGGACGGCGGCAACGGCGCCCTGCTCCTCGCCCTCGCCGACTCGCTGAACGGCCGCTCCGAGGACGGCCGTTACGACAACTCGCAGGCGGCCAACACCGCGATCAACTGCGCCGACTCCAAACAGCGGTTCACCCTCGAACAGACCAGGGCGAAGCTCCCGGAATTCCGCAAGGCGTCCCCCCTCTTCGGCGACTACCTGGGCTGGGGCCTGATGTCGTGCACCGGCTGGCCGGTAGCGGGCGCCTGGGACACCCCGGACGTCAGCGCGCCGGGCGCCGCCCCCATCCTGGTGATCGGCAACACCGGCGACCCGGCGACCCCGTACAAGGGCGCGAAGGCGATGGCCGACGAACTGGGCAAGGGTGTCGGCGTCGAGATGACGTACAAGGGCGAGGGCCACGGCGCGTACAACAGCGGCAACGCCTGCGTGCAGAAGGCGGTCGGCCGGTATCTGCTCGACGGTGACGTCCCGGTGGCCGGCACGGTCTGTCGGTAGGGGCCACCAGGGAATGGGACAGCCTTTAGCATGGGCCGCTCAGCACAGGTGCCTGGTCAGGGGGACACACACGTGGTCGCACATGTACGCGCGGGAGCGCTGGCCGTCTCGGCGCTGTTGCTGGCGGGGGTCCTCGCGGGCTGCGACAGCGGTACGGGGGAGGGCGCGTCCTCCCCCCGGGCCGGCGCGGAGCGGGGCGCGGGGAGCGGTCCCGACGCCGATCCGCCCACCGGCTCCCCCGGGCTGCCCGCGTCGCTCACCTCCCAGCGGCCGGACTGGCGGCGCTGCGCCGCCCCCGAGCGGGGCGACGCGCCGGACTCCTCCTGGACGTGCGCCTCGGTCAAGGTGCCGCTGGACTACGCCGAGCCGGCCGGCGAGACGATCGGGATCGCGCTGATCCGCAAGAAGGCCCGTGACGAGGACCGCCGGATCGGCTCGATGCTCTTCAACTTCGGCGGTCCCGGCGGTTCGGGCGTCGACACCCTGCCGAACGCCGCGCACCGGTACGGGAAGCTCAACGCCCGCTACGACCTGGTGAGTTTCGACCCGCGCGGGGTCGCCAGGAGCGCCGGGGTCGACTGCCGCACCGACGAGGAGCAGGAGGCCGCCAACCGGACGATCGACATGACCCCGGACACGGCGGCGGAGGAGAAGGCGTTCCTGGCCGATGGTGCGGCCTTCGGCGCGGGCTGCGAGCGTCGCTCGGGCAAGGTGCTGCCGTACGTCGGCACGACGAACGCCGCCCGTGACCTGGACCTGATCCGGCAGGTGCTGGGCGACCGGAGACTGACGTACTTCGGCATCTCGTACGGTACGGAGCTGGGCGGGACATACGCGCACCTCTTCCCGAAGAACGTGGGGCGCGCGGTCCTGGACGCGGTCGTCGATCCGACGGCGGACACGGTGGGCCACGCCCGCAACCAGGCGACCGGCTTCCAGCGGGCACTGGAGAACTACTTCGAGGACCGCGGCCAGGACCCGGCGGCGGGCACCCGGCGGATCGCCGAGCTGCTGGCACGGATGGACCGGCGGCCGCTGCCGACCTCCTCGGGCCGCGAACTCACCGAGTCGCTGGCCATCACCGGCATCGTGATGCCGCTCTACTCCAAGAGCAACTGGCCCTATCTGACCGAGGCGCTGGACGAGGCCGAGCAGCACGGCACGGGAGACGCGCTGCTGCGGCTGGCCGACGCGTACAACGACCGTGACGAGAAGGGGCATTACAGCACCGCCAGCCATGCGCAGCGCGCCATCTCCTGCGCGGACAGCAGGCCCAGGCCGACCGCCGCCGAGGCGCGGGCGCTGCTGCCGGAGTTCCGGAAGGTGTCCCCGGTCTTCGGCCCGTTCCTGGCGTGGGACACGGCGGGCTGGTGTGCGAAGTGGCCGGTCGAGGGCGAGCACACCGATCCCGAGGTGAGCGCGCCCGGCGCGGGCCCGGTCCTGGTCGTCGGCACGACCGGCGATCCCGCGACGCCGTACGAGGGCGCCCGCAAGATGGCCGACGAGCTGGGCGGGGGCGTCGGCGTCCTGATCACCAACAAGGGCGAGGGGCACGGCTCGTACGGTGTGAGCGGGTGTGTGACGTCGACCGTGGACGCGTACTTCCTGGACGGGAAGGTACCGGCGGACGGCACGATCTGTTCATGACCGCGTGACATGGGACGACGAAGGGACGGGCCCGCTGGCGCGGACCCGTCCCTTCGTGTGTTCCGTTCCCGGCCGACCGCGCCGGTCATGGAACTGAGCGCTCGGCTCAGTACACCGGCTTCTCGGGCTCGATCTGGTTGACCCAGCCGATCACACCGCCGCCGACGTGCACCGCGTCGGCGAAGCCCGCCGACTTGAGGACCGCGAGGACCTCGGCGCTACGGACACCGGTCTTGCAGTTCAGGACGATGCGCCTGTCCTGCGGCAGGTCCTGGAGGGCGTTGCCCATCAGGAACTCGTTCTTCGGGATCAGCCGGGAGCCGGGGATCGAGACGATCTCGTACTCGTTCGGCTCGCGGACGTCGATGATCTCGATCTTCTCGTCCGCGTCGATCCACTCCTTGAGCTGCTTGGGAGTGATCGTCGAACCGGCGGCCGCCTCCTGCGCCTCCTCGGACACGACGCCGCAGAAGGCCTCGTAGTCGATGAGTTCGGTGACGGTCGGGTTCTCGCCGCAGACCGCGCAGTCGGGGTCCTTGCGGACCTTCACCTGGCGGTACGACATCTCCAGCGCGTCGTAGATCATCAGCCGGCCGACCAGCGGGTCACCGATGCCGGCGAGCAGCTTGATGGCCTCGTTGACCTGGATGGCGCCGATGGACCCGCAGAGCACGCCCAGCACGCCGCCCTCGGCGCAGGAGGGGACCATGCCGGGGGGCGGCGGCTCCGGGTAAAGGCAGCGGTAGCAGGGACCGTGCTCCGCCCAGAAGACCGACGCCTGGCCGTCGAAGCGGTAGATGGACCCCCATACGTACGGCTTGTTCAGCAGTACCGCGGCGTCGTTGACGAGATAGCGGGTGGCGAAGTTGTCCGTGCCGTCCACGATCAGGTCGTACTGGGCGAATATGTCCTTCACGTTGTCGGCTTCGAGCCGCTCCTCGTGCAGGACCACGTTCACCAGCGGATTGATGCCGAGGACCGTGTCCTTGGCGGACTGGGCCTTGGACCGGCCGATGTCCGCCTGGCTGTGGATGATCTGGCGTTGCAGGTTCGACTCGTCGACCTCGTCGAACTCGACGATGCCGAGCGTGCCGACGCCGGCCGCGGCCATGTACATCAGACCCGGTGAGCCGAGTCCGCCGGCGCCGACGCAGAGCACTTTCGCGTTCTTCAGCCGCTTCTGCCCGTCCATCCCGACATCCGGGATGATCAGGTGGCGGGAGTACCTGCGGACCTCGTCGACGGTGAGCTCAGCAGCTGGCTCGACCAGGGGTGGCAGCGACACAGGAACCTCAACAATGCAGGTGGTCGGATTCTACGTACTTCAGCTACGTACGGTTGTTCTTCCGGTAACACTGCCACGCCCTTTCTCATTCCGAGATAGCGGGTCCGATCCGCGAGACATTTTCGTCCCAGTATTCGGGCAGTGTCGCGAATGGGGCGGTATGCCCGCCGCCGATGCCCCGGCCGGTCCGGACGGTGGTCAGATCCGGCACGCGGCCTCCATCCAGATATCTGCGAGCGATTCCTCCAGATTGATCCGGGGACGCCAGCCGAGTCGGTCGCGGGCGGTCCGCACATCGGCCTGCTGCCAGGCACCGCAGCCGTCGGGATACGGGGACGGCGTCGCCGAGAGGTGTTCGATGACCGACTCGGGGGAGGTCCGGGGGGCGCCGATGGTCACCCGGCCGGGGGGCGTGTCGAGTTCGTGGAGCGCGCCCGCGTATCCGGCGACCCTGGCCAGGACGGCGGCGGTGTCCCGGAGGCGCACGGCGCGTCCGGTACCGATGTTGACGACGCCCTGCGCCGCGGAGAGCGACGCGGCGTGGACGGCGCGGGCGACGTCCCGTACGTCGACGAAGTCGCGCTGCACGCCGAGTCCGCTGAGCTTCAGCTCGCCGTCGCCCGACTGCATGGCGCGGCGCATCGCCTCGGCGAGCCGGCCGAGCGGGGAGCCCGCCGGGGTGCCGGGGCCGACCGGCGAGAAGACCCGCAGGACGACGGCGTCGAGGCCGGAGCCGAGGACGAGTTCGGTGGCGGCGAGCTTGCTCACGCCGTACGGACCGCCGGGACGCGGCACCGCGTCCTCCGCCGTCGACGAACCGGGCTGCGAGGGCCCGTACTCCGACGCGCAGCCGACCTGGACGAGACGGGCGCTGCAGGTGCTGCGGCGCATGGCCTCGCAGACGGTGGCGACGGCGACGGTGTTGTGGCGGGTCAGGTCGCGCGCGCCGCCCCGGGTCGCGCCGGCGCAGTTGACGATGACTCCGGGATGGACGGCGTCCAGGAAGCGGGTGAGCGCTCCGGGACTGCCCCCGGCGAGGTCGAACCGCACATCGGCGTCGTCCCCCCGGCCGAGCGCCGTGAGGTGGACCGCCGGGTCGGCGAGCAGCCGGTCGGCGACGAACCGGCCGAGGAAGCCGTTGGCTCCGAGCAGCAGCACCCTCATCGCGCGCCCCCTGAGTGCCGACGGCGGGCTGCCGGTACTGGGGATTGGGGGGTCATGTCCGGTGTCTCCTTGGGTGTCGGGTGTGATGGGTCGGGCCCACGGCGTCGGCTCCGCGGGGCGTCATGGTCAGAGGGTGGGCCGGGCGGATGCCCGGCTCGGGGGAAGGGCGGCGTGGACCGCGCGCGGCTCGGTCCGGCCGGCGTCGCACCGCTCCCGTCGGCGCCGGGCGCGGGTACGGCCCGTGGTGACGCCGGCGGCGGCAGTGGCACTCCGGAGAAGCGTTTGGCCAGGAGGCCGGGCGGGGCGGCGGTGCGAGCCGGTACGGCACGGCCCGGACCGCTCCGGGCCGGACTCGCGCCGCGACAGCCCGCGCACCGGCCGGTCGCACCGGCACCCGGTCTCACCGGTCGCGTACGGACGACCACCATGAGTGAGGAGTCCGTTCCGCACGAGCACACCCCCGATCTCCCTTGTGGACGGCCACCGTCGGTACGGCGACTCGCGGCGGGACGACCGTAAGCGCATACGACGGTGGTGCGACGGACGGTTGTCCGTCGCACCACCGAAAGGGGTGAACCGGCGTAACTTTCCCGCCTCAGCGGCGTTTGGCTGCGCCAAGGGGACCGGCGATCACGGTCGGTCACCCGCCGCTGACGCGTCGACGGCAGGCCGACGGCGCGTCAGAGCACCGGCCCGCCGTCGACGGCCCGCCCTCAACTCCCCGGGTACACCCAGGGGTTGGGCAGGCACTTGATGCCGTCGATGTCCAGGGACTTGGTCTGCTGCTGCATCACGGGCGCCGGCTGCCCCGCCGTACCGCAGCTCTGGTGGTTGTGCCCCAGCCGGTGACCGACCTCGTGGTTGATCAGCATCTGCCGGTAGGCCAGCAGCTTCTCCGGGCCGAACGTGGCCGATCCCTGCGCCCAGCGATAGGCGTTGATCATCACCCGGGCGGTCGCCGCGGAATCGCACGAGACATTGTCCACAGTGGTGTCCAGACCCGATTTCTCGCACCACTCCCCGGTGGTTCCGGGGCTCGCCAGAGTAATCACGAAATCGGGTTCGCCCGAGGAGATCCGTTCGAAGGTCTTGGCTCCGTTGTGCGCCCAACTACGGTTGTCGTTCAGGGTTTTCTGGACCGCCTCGGCGAAAAGGCCGACATCGAGACCGAGCCCCTTCTCGGCATCGATCCGATAGCGGTACTTACGCCCCTTGCCGGGTGCCCTCGCCGCTCCCGGAACCACCTCGAACGCGCCCGGCCCCTTGAGCTTCGGGTCCAGCGGATAGGGCGTGGCCATCTTCTCCTCGTACGAGAGCGGCTTGGCCTCCGCAGGCTTGGTGTCCGGGGTGTGCCGGGCCGACCGGGAGGCCGGATCGGCGTCGTCCCGGTCGACGCCCGCCGCCGTCGTGACGGACCGCCCGTTCGCGTCATGGGCGACCTGACCGGCCACGACGACCGCGAGAACGGTCGTGACGGCGGCAGCGGCGATCCCCGTGAACGTGCGCCCCAGCGTCCCCTTGCCGGCCCCCTTGGCGGCGGCCCCGGGGCGCTCGCCGGGCGGCCGGCGGGCCGCCCCCGGGGGTTGTCCGGCGCCGGGCGGCCGCCCGGCGTCCCCGGAGGAGGGCTCCCCGGCCGCTTCGGTCCGGTCGGCGGGCTCCGTGCCGAACGCCTCGACGAACTCACGCCGGGGGCCGGGTATCAGCGCACCGGCGCCGGGCTGGCGGACTTTCGCCGCCGGGTCCTTCGGTTCCCGCCCGGAAGCGGTTTCCTGACCGTGCCCCACACCCTGTCCGGGCACCGAGCCCTGACCGGGCACCGGCACCCGGCCGGCCCCCGCGTCCTGACCGGGCGTCCGCTGACGACCGGTCCGCGGACCGGCGGTCCGCCGCTCGTCCGTCCCCCGGTCACGGGTCTGCCGCTCGTCCGCTCGGTCCCCGGTCCGCCGCTCGGCCGCCCCCCGGCCGCCGTCCCGCTGTTCGGGCAGCCGAGGACCGGCCGACGGTGTCCCGGCCCCCGCCCGCGCCTGTCCGTCCTGAGGCGGGGCGGCCGGTCCGGCCCCCCAGCCGCCGCCCGGTTCGCGCTGTTCGGGGTGCCCGCCGCGTACCTCGGGCGCACCGCTGAACGGCGTGTCTCCGCCCCCGTCGGTCGCCCCTTCGGCCGCTCGTCCGCGTCGACCGACGCCGGACTCCGGCCGGGCCGCCCCGCGTTCGGCGCCCGCTGTCGCGGTGGCCGCCTCTCCCTCGGGGCCCTTGGTCCCGGCGCCTTTTCGGCTGTGTCGTCCCACGCCCCGGATCAGCTCCCGCCGCATTCGTCCAGCAGTTCCCGGAACGCCTGCGCGACCGCTTCCGGGTACTCCATCATCGCCACGTGCCCGGCGTCGGGCAGCGTCAGCAGTCGCGCGTCGCGGAAGGCCGCGGACGCCCTGCGTGCCATCCGGTACGAGACGAGCTGGTCCCGTCCGCCGTACACGAGTTGGGTCGGGGCGAGCACCCGCTCGGCCTGTCGCCACAGCCCGTGCTGCCCACCCAGTGTGTACGCATCGACAATGCCACGTGCCGAGCGGGTCATCACATCCCAGAAGTACGGCAGTTCCAGCCGCCGCTCCATTTCGGCCACCGCGTCACGGAAGCCCTCCTCGGCCACCCGGCCCGGATCTCCGTAACAGAGCGCCATGACACCGCGCGTGCGATCCTCCGCTGTCCAGTTTTCGGTCATCCGGGCGAACAGGGAAGCGACCCCCGGCAGGGCGAGCAGTCCGGTGGGCAGTGCGGGCCGCTGCACCCGGATCTCGGGCAGCGCGGGCGAGATCAGGGTGAGCGTGCGCACCAGGTCAGGACGGGCGGCGGCGACCCTGGTGGCGATCGCGCCACCGAGCGAGTTGCCGATGAGATGGACCGGCCCGCGCCGCTCGGCGTCGAGGAACCTGACCACCGTGCGGGCCTGTCCGGCGATCGAGTAGTTACCGTCGTCCGGTGGCGGCGAGTGGCCGAAACCCGGCAGGTCGAGCGCTTCGACGCGCACCACGTCGTCCAGCAGCGGCATCAGGGCCGACCAGTTCTGCGAGGAGCCGCCGAGACCGTGCAGACAGAGGGCGGGCGGCAGTCCGGTGCTGTCCGCACGGGGGGCACGGACCACCAGTGTCGCCCCGGGGAGCGTGACGGTGCGAAAGCTCTCCGCCTCGCCCGCTCCGACAGGACTCACCGTGGGGGCCGAAGCGGCGGCGACGGCTTGTACGCCCGGCAGATCGGTCGAGGACATGCCGCAATGTTACGAGAGGATCACACCCCGGCTCGTGTGTTCGCCGTCACAGATCGCATCGCGGCTTCACGGGGTACCTCCTAGGCTCGAACCGGGCCCGGAACAGGCCCGGAGCAAGTCCGTCCCGGAGTGCACCCGCGTACGCGTCCCCCGTGTACGGCCACACATCGCGGCGCCCCGACGCACACTCGAAGCAGACGGCACACCCGAGGCAGAAGAGAGAGGGAGCCACCATGACGGTCGACCCCAGCGATCCGGAGACCTTCGAGGACATCCAGCCGGACGAGCGGGACCAGGAGACACCCGAGGCCGACGCCGCGGAACAGGACACCGAGGTGCGGCCGGAGAGCGACGACCCGCAGTCCGGGACCGAACCGGCCGAGGCGAACGAGGCGGATGTGGCGGAACAGTCGCGCGCGGTGCCCCAGGACGAGGACGAATACCGCTGATATGCGCCGGTTCGCGGCCCCTCATGGGGGTCCGTGGCTGTCGCTGCCGTCCGGTACGTGAAATTCTGCGTCCGCGCCGCGCGCACCCGGGTTACCGAAAAGTACGATGGCAGTACGGCGCAGCGTGTACCGAACAGCTGTGCTTGATCACGAACTTGGGAGGCGGCGTGACAGCCATCGAGCAGACAGAGGCGGCGCGCCCGCGGGGCACCCGGCTGCCCCGCCGCGCCCGTCGCAACCAGCTGCTGGGCGCTGCGCAGGAGGTCTTCGTCGCGCAGGGCTACCACTCCGCCGCGATGGACGACATCGCGGAGCGGGCCGGTGTCAGCAAGCCGGTGCTGTACCAGCACTTCCCGGGAAAGCTGGAGCTCTATCTGGCGCTGCTGGACCAGCACTGCGAGTCGCTGCTCCAGGCGGTCCGCACGGCACTCGCCTCGACGACGGACAACAAGCTGCGCGTCGAGGCGACGATGGACGCCTATTTCGCGTACGTGGAGGACGAGGGCGGCGCCTTCCGTCTGGTCTTCGAGTCCGACCTGACCAACGAGCCCGCGGTGCGCGAGCGGGTCGAGCGGGTCTCGCTCCAGTGCGCGGAGGCCATTTCCGACGTCATCGCGGGCGACACCGGGCTGTCCAAGGACGAGTCCATGCTGCTGGCGGTCGCGCTGGGCGGTGTCTCCCAGGTGGTCGCCCGTTACTGGCTGTCCAGCGGTTCCAGCATCCCGCGCGACACGGCCGTGCAGCTGCTGACCTCGCTGGCCTGGCGGGGCATCGCGGGCTTCCCGCTGAACGGCCCCGAACAGCACTGAGCGCGGCGCGCGCCGGTAGCCGGTGTCCGCGTCCCCGGTCCGTGTTCGCTGCGGGCGTTGCCGGTCCGCCCGTGATCGATCCCCGCACCGGGCTAATGTGTGGTGCGTACGGCGCGGTTCACCGCGCAGGGAACTGACCGTCGGAGGGACATAGCCGTGGAGGTCAAGATCGGCGTGCAGCACGCACCCCGGGAGATCGTTCTTGAGAGCGGACTTTCCGCCGATGAGGTCGAGAGCGCGGTCGCCGAAGCGCTCACCGGTAAGGCGCAGCTGCTCAGTCTCACGGACGACAAGGGCCGCAAGGTCCTCGTGCCGGCCGACCGGGTCGCATACGTGGAGATCGGTGAGCCCAGCACGCGGCGCGTGGGGTTCGGCGCGCTGTAACAACCGGGTGGCGGTGCCACCCGGGGTGTGCGGCGAAGCCGGCGAGAAGCGGTCCCGTGGGTGTTTCCCGCCGGGCCGCTTCTTCGTGTGCGCCGCGCCCCCGCGCCCGCCGCGTTTCCCGAGCCGGTTTCCTTCCGTGCCCCTCCGCCCCCGCCCCCACCCGCACGCCCGTCCGGCGGAGTGCCCGCTGGTCCGGTGCCGGCCCGCCGCTGGTTCTCCAGGGGGGAATGCCGGTACGCAGGGTTGTCGTACGCGACCTTCGGGTAGTACGACCTACGACCTTTTGCCCGCCGCGCAACTTCGCGAGGTGATCGCCTGTGATCTGGGAAGCTCTTGGTTCCGTCGTGCTCGGACTCGCCCTTTCCTGGGCGTCGCTCCGCTCGCTCCCGAACCGCCTGCCGACCCGCCGTACGGTCTTCGCGACCGGGCCGCTGGGTGCGTTGTTCGGTCTGTTCCTGATGCACTCGGTGCTGGGCCCCGGTCATGTCCCGGCGAACCTGGTGGGTGCCGCGCTGGTCGGGGCGGTGACGCTGTCGCTGCTGGTCCGTCCGCGTGGCCGCCGCCCGGTCCGGTCGGCGGCGGCCTGAGGGCCGGGCCCTCCGGCGCCGCTCTCCGTCCGGGACGGGCGGCAGGTCTCTCCGTCGGGTCAGGCGGCCAGTCCGAGCGCGGCCATCCGCTTGGTGTGCGCCTCGGTGATCCGTGAGAACATCCGGCCCACCTCGGCCAGGTCGAAGCCGTCGGCGACCCCGCCGACCAGCATCGTGGAGAGCGCGTCGCGGTCCGCGACCACGCGCTGGGCCTGGGACAGCGCCTCGCCCATGAGACGCCGGGCCCACAGCGCGAGCCGGCCGCCGAGCCGGGGGTCGGCGTCGATCGCGGCGCGTACCTTCTCCACGGCGAAGTTCCCGTGCCCGGTGTCGTCGAGCACCGCGAGGACCAGCGAACGGGTGTCGGTGTCCAGCCGGGCCGCGACCTCGCGGTAGAAGTCACTGGCGATCGAGTCGCCGACGTACGCCTTGACCAGGCCCTCCAGCCAGTCGGACGGGGCGGTCTGGCGGTGGAAGTCGTCGAGCGCCTTGGCGAACGGTTCCATCGCGGCCGTCGGCTCCTCACCGATGGCGGTGAGCTGGTCCGTCAACTTCTCGAAGTGCTGGAATTCGGCGGACGCCATCTTCGCCAGGGCCGCCTTGTCGGCCAGGGTCGGTGCCAGTTTGGCGTCCTCCGCGAGCCGTTCGAAGGCCGCCAGTTCGCCGTAGGCGAGAGCTCCCAGCAGGTCCACGACCGCCGCGCGGTACTGCGGTTCCGCCGAGGCGGTGGCCCAGTCCTGGGCGGCGATTCCGGTGCGCGCGGGTGCTTCGGCGGTTGTGGCAGTGGCGTTGTCAGGCGTCTCCATGAACGGCACAATAGCCCGCCCGGAGGCAGGGGTAAGGCCGCGGTGGGCGGCCGTCCACGGCCCCGGCACGCAACCGATGTCACACCGTTCCAACGAATTCGCCCAACACACATGCGCGAATCCGGGGTACAGTGGTAATGCGCTTACTGAGCATTTTCCTTGTGTCCGGTGCGCGAAATTGAATGAGGATGCCCGGTCGGTGGCCCGATCGGCTCCGACCCGACAGCCCTCCACGCGGGGCGTACGTTCCCGTACGACCGCAGATGAGGGGCCCCCTCAGCGGCACGAGCGCTCGAGCGACGGCAGTGGTCCCGCGCCACCCGGCCCATCCACGGCCGGATGACCAACCCCGGCACGGTACGACCCCCAGCGTTCGCCTCGCACCGCGTCTCACAGAAGAGGCAGCACCCTGACTACGTTCCGAGACCTTGGGATTCTTCCCGAGACGGCCGAAGCCCTTGAGGCGGTCGGCATCGTGTCCCCGTTCCCCATCCAGGAGCTCACGCTCCCCGTCGCGCTCTCCGGCTCCGACGTCATCGGCCAGGCCAAGACCGGCACCGGCAAGACGCTCGGTTTCGGCCTGCCGCTCCTTGAGCGCGTGACCGTTCCCGCCGACGTCGAGGCCGGCCGGGCCACCCCGGACAAGCTGACCGAGGCGCCTCAGGCGCTGGTCGTCGTCCCCACCCGTGAGCTGTGCCAGCAGGTCACCAACGACCTGCTCACCGCGGGCAAGGTCCGTAACGTCCGCGTGCTCGCGATCTACGGCGGCCGGGCCTACGAGCCGCAGGTCGAGGCCCTGAAGAAGGGCGTCGACGTGATCGTCGGCACCCCGGGCCGACTGCTCGACCTGGCCGGTCAGCGCAAGCTCGACCTCTCGCACGTGCGCTCGCTCGTCCTCGACGAGGCCGACGAGATGCTCGACCTGGGCTTCCTGCCCGACGTCGAGAAGATCATGAAGATGCTTCCGCCGAAGCGCCAGACGATGCTGTTCTCGGCCACCATGCCGGGCGCCGTCATCGGTCTCGCCCGCCGCTACATGTCGCAGCCCACGCACATCCGCGCCACCTCGCCCGACGACGAGGGCGCGACCGTCGCGAACACCTCGCAGCACGTCTTCCGCGCCCACTCGATGGACAAGCCCGAGCTGGTCGCGCGCATCCTCCAGGCCAACGGCCGCGGGCTCGCGATGGTCTTCTGCCGTACGAAGCGGACGGCGGCCGACATCGCCGAGCAGCTGGAGCGCCGCGGTTTCGCCTCCGGCGCGGTCCACGGCGACCTCGGCCAGGGTGCCCGCGAGCAGGCGCTGCGCGCGTTCCGCAACGGCAAGGTCGACGTCCTCGTCTGCACCGACGTCGCGGCCCGTGGGATCGATGTCGAGGGTGTGACCCACGTCATCAACTACCAGTCGCCCGAGGACGAGAAGACGTACCTCCACCGCATCGGCCGTACCGGCCGCGCGGGCGCCAAGGGCATCGCGGTCACACTGGTCGACTGGGACGACATCCCCCGCTGGCAGCTGATCAACAAGGCGCTCGACCTGAAGCACCCGGACCCGGTCGAGACGTACTCGACGTCGCCGCACCTCTTCGAGGAGCTGGACATCCCGGCGGGCACCAAGGGCGTCCTGCCGCGTGCCGAGCGGACCCGTGCGGGTCTGCGTGCCGAAGAGGTCGAGGACCTCGGCGAGACGGGCGGCCGTGGCCGCAAGTCCGCCGCCGCGCCCGCGCCGGTCCGTGAGGAGCGTCCGGTCCGTACGCCGCGCCAGCGCCGTCGCACCCGCGGTGGCACGGCCGCCGAAGAGGGCGCCTCCGTGGCCGCCCCGGTGCCCGCGCCCGCCGCTGAGGCGGTCGCCGAGCCGGCGGAGCCGCGTACCCCGCGCCGCCGTCGGCGTACCCGCCTCGGCGCGTCCGACGCCGTCGCCGACGCCGGGGGGACCGTCACCGAAACGGCCGAGAGGCCGGTGGCCGAGACGCCGGTCACCACCGCTCCGGTCGCCGTGGCGCAGGTCCCGGCAGCCGTCGGGACCGCGGCGCCGGTGGAGACCGCGGTGGCGGACGAGGCCACCGAGGCCAAGCCGCGCCGTCGTCGTTCCCGGGCCGCCGCCAAGCCGGCCGAGGCCGTCGCCACGGCGACCGAGGCGGGGTTCCAGACGGCGTCCGTCGTCGAGGAGTCCGCGGTCCCGGCCGTCACCAAGCCGCGCCGCCGCGCCCGGGTGGTCAGGCCCGCCGAGGACGAGGTCGACTTCCAGATCGCGCCCGCCGCCGAGCCCGAGCCGGAGACCAGGCCGCGCCGCCGTCCGGCCGCCCGTACCGCCGCCAAGCCGGTCACCGAGAAGGCGACCGAGAGGGCGGCCACGGCCAAGGCGGCGAAGGCCACGAAGAGCGTGAAGGCCGACAAGGCCGTCGAGATCCCCGCCGAGGGCGAGGAGAAGCCCCGCCGCCGTCGTGCCCGCACCACCACCGCGAAGGCGGAGGCCGGTGTGGTCGCCGAGGCGGTGGCCGTCACCGAGGCCGCGTCCGCCGACGCGGAGGCCCCGGCGAAGCCGCGCCGCCGCCGTGCCCGAGCGGCGACGGCCACGTCGTCCGAAGGCTGATCGCCGACCGGACCCCGCACCACCCGCACCACCACTGAACGGCCCCGGTCGTACCGCGCACGGCGGTACGACCGGGGCCGTTCGGCCGTACGGTGCCCGGCCCCGTCACCGCCTGCCGCGTCACCGCCCGCCCCGCCGTCCCGCGCCCGGACAACCGATAGCCTGATCGTATGAGTCGGCCGCACACCTTTGCCCCGCCCCCCTGCGCCCGCGCCCATCGGCTCCGTACCCCGCGCGGCGACTTCGCCGTCCTGGACGCCACGCCGGACACCCCGCCACGCGCGACCGCACTCCTGCTGCCCGGGTACCTCGGCAGCAAGGAGGACTTCATCGCGATGCTGGAACCGCTCACCGCGGCCGGCTACCGGGCGGTCGCCGTCGACGGCCGCGGCCAGTACGAGACGGAGGGGACGGGCCGTCAGGAGGCGTACAGCCAGGGCGAGTTGGCGCGGGATGTGCTGGCCCAGGCGATCGCGCTCGGCGCGACGGACGGCGACGCGGACGGTGACGCCGACGACGACGCAGCGGTCAGCGGCACGAAGGACAGCGGCGCGGCCACCGGGCCCGTCCGTCCGCCCGTCCATCTGCTCGGCCACTCGCTCGGCGGTCTGATCGCCCGCGCCGCCGTACTGCTCGACGCCTCGCCGTTCCGTTCGCTCACCCTGATGTCCTCGGGCCCCGCGCGGGTGGTCCCGGTCCAGCAGGAGCGGGTACGGATGCTCAGCGACGCGCTCACCACGATGACCATGGCCGAGGTGTGGCAGGTGATGCAGGCACTGGACCCGCCGCAGGACGCCTCCCCGGACGGTGACGCCCTGCGCCGCCGCTGGCTGCGCCACGACCGCGCCCAGCTGATCGCCACCGGTCGTCAGCTGGCGACCGAGCCCGACCGGGTGGTCGAACTGGCCGCCGTGGGGCTGCCCGTGCACGTGGTGTCGGGCGTCCACGACGACACCTGGCCGGTGCCGTCGCTCGACGCCATGGCGGAGCGGCTGGGCGCGCGCCGCACCACGATCGAGGGTGCCCAGCACTCCCCCAACACGGACCGCCCGGAGCGGACGGTCGAGGCGCTGGTCTCCTTCTGGGACGGCCTGTAGGCGGACGCCCCGCGAACCCGGGCGGACCCGGGGAGACCCGATGAACCCCGGCGCACCCCACCCGGCGGGACACCCGCCGAACACGGTGCGGCGGCTCGCCGCACCCGGCAGGCCCCCGCGGGAAGCGCGTCCGGCTCCGGCCTCCCCCCGTCCGGCCCGTCCGCCCCGCCGCGCCTGATCCCGGCCCGGTCGGGGCCCCCGGCACCGGGTCCGCGCCCCGCCCCACGTCAGTACTGGGACTGGAGGTGCTGCCAGAAACCGTCCCTCAGCGCCCGTCGCAGATGGGCGTGGCCGCGCAGCGAGTGCTGGAGCAGCCGTTCCGCCTCGACCAGCAGGTCCTGGTCGACGGAACCGGGGAGATAGGGATGCCCCGGCAGCAGATCGGCGAGGGACTCCCGGCCCCGGGACGAGAGCCAGGTCGCCGCGATCTGCGCGCCGACGAAGCGGACGTCGTCGCGCGACGGCGCCGGGGTGTCGTCCTCGTACGTGGTGACGGGCCGACGGGTGACGTACGGGCGGCAGAAGTCGAGGTCGAAGGTGCGCTGGCTGTCGACCTCCCAGAGCAGCGGTTCCGCCTGGTTGCGCCCCTCCCCCGCCTCGATGCCCCACAGATGGACCCGGGCGCCGTACCCCTGCGCCGCCTCGACGGCCGATACCAGGTCCTCGTCGCCGCCGACGAGCGCGGCGTCACTGATCGCCCGGTGCCGGGCGAGTGATTCCAGATCGGTGCGGATGAGTGAGTCGACGCCCTTCTGCTGGTTGTTGGCGTTGAGGTTGCCCAGTCGGACCTTGACGTCCGGTAGTTCGGCGATGGACTGCTGCTCGACCGTGTGGATACGGCGCCTGGCTCCGTCGTACCAGTAGACGCGCAGGAGCCTGCTGTCCGCGAAGATCGTGCGGGCCTTGTCGATGAAGGCCTCGATCAGCCCTTCCGCGTCGAGGTCGAAGGAGCGGCGGTCCTCGGTGCCGGTGACGAGGAGTCCCGCCGCCGCGTACACATAGCCCGCGTCGACGAAGATCGCGTGGGTAGAAGGTGTCTTGGAGACCTCGGCGAGCACGCGTTGCAGCAGCTCGTTGGTGCGGTCGAGATGGTCACGGACGTCGACGTCGTTCATACGGACCTCGTGGTCCGCGTATGCGCGAGTGACGGCTGGTGCTTAGACATCCAAAAAATTTCCTTAGCGTAGGGAATGATTGCAGGAGGCAAGCCGTTGTACCCCCTGGGAGCGAGGGACCTCCGTGTCTCGCGCTCCTCATCCTCGCGGACGGGTTCACCCGTCCTTCAGTAGTTCTCCAGCAGGAGGATCAGACGAAGGGAAGCCATATGCGCTTCGAGATCATGCGACTGGACGATGTCGACGGTACCGCCGTCGACAGCACGGTCGTGGACGCCGCCTCCGTCAAGCGGATCGTGCAGCAGGCCGCCTCGGTGGGCCAGCGCATCTACATCCGCCCGGCCGACACCTCGGCTTCGTAACACCTGGTGACGGGGGGACGCAAGGACGCTCCGGCGTTCCCCGTGGACGTATAAGACGAAGCGCCCCCGCACGGTCCGACCGTGCGGGGGCGCTGTGGTGCCGGGGCGCCGCGCGGTGTCTCAGGCGTTCCGGATGACCTGGGTGACACCGTTGATGATCTGCTGTACGGCGATGGCGGAGAGCATCATCCCGGCGAGCCGGGTGACCAGCACGACGCCACCGTCCTTGATCACCCGGATGATCAGCAGCGAGTAGCGCATGGTCAGCCAGAGCACGACGTGCATGGCGATGATCGCGGACCAGACGGAGATCTGGGAGCCCACGCCGTCGGCGTGCTGCACCGCCAGAATCACCGAAACGATGGCACCGGGACCGGCGAGCAGCGGCATCCCCAGGGGTACGAGCGCGACGTTGACGTCCTTGGTCTGCGTCGGCTCGTCGGTCTTGCCGGTCAGCAGATCGAGCGCGATCAGCAGCAGGAGCAGCCCGCCCGCGATCATCAGGGCGGGGACGGAGACGTGCAGGTAGTCGAGGATCTGCTGGCCGAGCACGCCGAAGACGGCGATCACGCCGAACGCGACGGCGACGGCCTGCAACGCCATCCGCCGCTGCGTCTTCGCGGGACGGCCCGCGGTGAGGGCGAGGAAGATCGGGGTGATCCCGGGCGGGTCCATAATCACAAATAGCGTGAGAAAGAGGGACCCGAAGACAGCAACGTCGAACACAGTGTGGCCTTGCGATGAGAGAGCGGGGCGAGACGAGGTGCGCGCCCGCGGACTGAACGCCGCGCGGGCGCGCGGGAGTGTGACGGGTGGAGCGGTACGGGGACGGGCGTGCGGCGGCGGGCACCGCGCGAGGTGTTACGGGTGGCGGACTCCGCCGGCACCCGGCACCGGGAAGGCTCCCGTGGCCCGCCGGGTGATCTCCCCGTAGATCTCGGGGTCGGTGACGCACTCGCCGAGCCGGACGGTCTTCCGGCTGCCGTGGTAGTCGCTGGCTCCGGTGACGAGCAGGCCGAGTTCGCGGGCGAGGGCGCGCAGCCGGGCCCTGGTGGGCTCGTCGTGGTCCGTGTGGTCGACCTCGATGCCGTCGAGTCCGGCCGCCGCGAGCCGCGCTATGGACGACTCGGGCAGCACCTCGCCGCGCTTCACGGCGAGCGGGTGGGCGAAGACGGTGACGCCCCCGGCGGCCTTGACCAGCCGGATGGCGTCGAAGGGGTCGAGTTCGTGTTTGCCCGCGTACGCCCGGCCGCCGTCGGCCAGCCACTCGGGGGTGAAGGCGTCGGAGACGGTCGCGACGACACCCAGTTCGACGAGGGCGCTGGCGATGTGCGGACGTCCGACGGAGCCGTCCCCGGCGATCCGGGCGACCTGCTCCCAGGTGACGGGGACGCCCAGTCGGCGGAGCTTGTCGACCATGGCGCGGGCGCGGGGCACCCGGTCGTCCCGGACCAGCTCGCGTTCCCGGGCGAACTCGGGCTCGTCGGGGTCGAAGAGGTACGCGAGCATGTGGAGGCCCACGCCGTCGAGCCGGCAGGACAGCTCGGCGCCGGTGACGAGGGTGAGTCCTCCGGGCAGCGCGGCGGCGGCCTCGGCATGTCCCCGTACGGTGTCGTGGTCGGTGAGCGCGACGACGTCCAGCCCCGCGGCGGCGGCGTTGCGCACCAGCTCGGCGGGGGTGTCGGTGCCGTCCGACGCGGTGGAGTGGGTGTGCAGGTCGATGCGCACGACTCGGACTCCAGTGCTCGCGGCCGGACAGGGGACTCTCAAGGATAACCGGCCTTCGTATGATCATCCGTCACCCCCGACCTGCGGCGATGCCCGTGGTGACGCGCCTCAGCCCTCCGGCCGGTCGATCAGGCGCGGGGTCAGCGCCCCGCAGGGTACGAGGTCGACCTCGCCGCCCGCGTCCCGCAGGTCGGTCAGCACGAGTTCGTCGTACATCAGCAGCCCCGACCGCTCGGGCCAGACGATCGCCCAGAGCCACAGCCCGCACGCCTCGCCCGCGAAGACCGCGCGGTCGGCGGGCGCGCCCCGCACCTGCCAGAGCGGGGTGGGCCGCCCGGCGGCCAGCACCTTGGCGTCCGGCGGGCCGTCGACGCCGAGGTACGGGCCCGGGTCGAGGCCGCTCACCCCGGCGTACCGCGCGCCGAGTCCGACGCTCAGTTCCTCCGCGACCAGCAGCAGTTCACCGATGCCGCCGAGCGGTCCGGGGCCCGAGCAGGCGACGGCGGTGGCCCGGCCGCCGGTACGGTCGTCGCCCGCGTACGCCACTCCCGTGAACAGCCAGCCGACGGGCAGTGGCCAGGGCATCCACACCGGGACCCGGGCGCGGTGCACGACCACGCCGAGCGCTTCGACGCTGGGCGGGATCACGGGCTGCTGCGGGTGGACATCACCGTGTGCGGGGCACTGCCAGGAGTCGGCGAACAGACCGGGCGCGCTGACCCGGCCTCCGCACCTCGGGCAACTGGGTTCACCCCTCATACCGCCCCACGGTCCTCCCCGGGTGTCCCCACGTCAAGGACGATCACCCGTCCGCCGTGCGCCGCTCCCCCGTCGGCGGCCGGGAAGGTAGATGTAGCTTGCATTTATTAGATTGTCTAACTTATTCTGTGCACATCACCACGAGCCGAGGGAGAGCGGGAGCACTCATGCAAGGAGAGGATTCGTTCGACGAGGGTGCCGGCAGCATCCTGCGCCAGCCGAAGGCCGTCTGGGCCACGGCGGGCGCCTCCGTCGTCGCGTTCATGGGAATCGGGCTGGTCGACCCGATCCTGCCGTCCATCGCCAAGGGCCTGGAGGCGACGCCCAGTCAGGTGTCCCTCCTCTTCACCTCGTACTTCCTGATCACCGCGGTGGCGATGCTCGTCACCGGTTTCGTCTCCAGCCGCATCGGCGGCCGCAAGACGCTCCTCGCCGGTCTGGCGCTCGTCGTGGTCTTCGCGGCGCTGTCCGGCACCTCGTCGTCCGTCGGTGAGCTGGTCGGCTTCCGCGCCGGCTGGGGCCTCGGCAACGCCCTCTTCGTGTCGACCGCGCTCGCCGTCATCGTCGGCGCGGCGGCGGGCGGCAGTGCGGCGGCGATCCTGCTGTACGAGTCGGCGCTCGGCCTCGGCATGGCGTGCGGTCCGCTCCTCGGCGCCCTGCTCGGCAACGCCAGCTGGCGCTACCCGTTCTTCGGCACCGCCGCGCTGATGGCGATCGGATTCGTCTGCATCACGGCGTTCCTGCGCGAACAGCCCAGGCCGGCCCGGAAGACCTCCCTGCTCGACCCGCTCAGGGCGCTCGGCCACCGCGGCCTCGCCTCGGTCGCCGCGTCGGCGTTCTTCTACAACTACGCGTTCTTCACGATCCTGGCGTTCACCCCGTTCGTGCTGAACATGACGCCGTACAAGTCGGGTGCCGTCTTCTTCGCCTGGGGGCTGCTGCTCGCGGTCTTCTCGGTGCTCGTGGCACCCCGGTTGCAGAGGCGGTTCGGCTCGCTCACGGTGCTCGGCGGCTCACTGCTGCTGCTCGCCGCCGACCTGCTGGTGCTGGGGTACGGGAATCACACGACGGCGATCGTCTGCACCGTCGTCTCGGGGGCCTTCATCGGCATGAACAACACCGTCTACACGGAGCTGGCACTCGGCGTCTCCGACGCGCCGCGCCCGGTGGCGAGCGCCGGGTACAACTTCGTCCGGTGGTTCGCCGCCGCCGCCGCGCCGTTCCTCGCCCCGAAGATCGAGGAGTGGAGCGACATCCACATCCCGTTCGTCGTCGCCGCGGTCGCGGCGGTGACCGGCGCCGTCGTCGTCCGGATCAGGCGGACGGCGCTGACGCACCGGGCGGAGGAGCTGCTGCCGAAGCACGCCACCGAGGACGGCGTCACGGTCTTCGCCGACTGACCGACCGGTCCGGCCCTAAGGGCTGTCCCGCCCCGGCGCTCCCCCTCGCCGCGGGCGGGGCTTCCCCGTACCCGTACCGCCGCACACGCTCCACGCCCCCGTCGCCGCGGCCCCGCGCGTGAACGCGGTCGAACCGCACGGCCCCGCGACCGCCCACGATCAGTCGCGACCACCCTCGATCGCTCGCGATCACCCACGATCAGTCCAGCGGTACGGACCCCCGCAGCGGGTCCCGCAGATCCGTGCCGTGCGACAGCCACCGCTCCCGCAGCTCCCGCGCCCCCCTGACCCGTTTCCACGCGGCCTCGTTGCGCGTCATGGGCAGCAGGGGCAGGAACCGCACCGGCTCCATCGGGGCGTCCAGCTCCATGTCCTCGACCAGACCGCCCGGTTCGGCGACCAGCACCGAGTCGAACGGCGCGTCCGGCCACAGCGGCGCGCCGAGGTCCAGCGAGGCACCCGGCGCCACGATCACCCCTTCGACCTGGGGCGAGGCGGCCAGCACGGCCAGCGGGCGCAGCACCTGGTCGGTGTCGGCGAGCCCGGCCCGCACGCTGAGCACCAGCTCGGCGCGCGGTCCCTTCACCGGGTCGGCGAGGGTCGCGGTGGGGTCGGACATCGGCCGGGCGGACATCCCCAGCGTGGCGTAGCGCACCAGATCACCGTCGCGGAAGCGGAGCACCTCGACGCGGTCGGTGCCGAGAAAGGTGACCGCGGCGCGTGCGTCCGGGTCACCGAGGGCGGTCGACAACCGGGCCTCGACCAGTGCAAGAACTTCTCCCATGGAGCGAGCATAGATCGCCTATGGAATGGGCAAAGTAAGGGATTGGCCCATAGGCGGCTGATAGTCTTGGCAGCTGGTCGGGGCAGCACGCAGAAGCGTCGCTCTCAGCCCCGATGACACGTCGTCCCCCACGGGGGACCGGCCGGAGGAGGTGGGGCTGCGGTGGATCGAAGTCGGCCGTGCAGTAGCACCCGCTCTTCCGAAGGACGTCTTTCCTCTGTGATCTGAGGCCCGCCCGGTCAGGGCCCGAGGCATTTCGCACGACGGAAGAGCACCTCGTTTTTGCCTCTGTGTTTTTGCCTGTCTGTAGCGAACGCCGTCATCGCGCTGCCGCGGTGCCGCCCGCTTTGCGGACGTAGCGACACGTCCCCATTCCGGGCTGTTCCACGCCCCCGCCCGACGGCCCTCCGTGAAGGAGTCAGCCATGTCGATGATTCGTCTGCGCGCCGTGGTACGCCCGTCCCTGCGCAAGAGCAGCACCCCCTACAGCGGCGGCTACGACACCACCCGCGATCCGTCCGCGTGCAGCGCGGTGGTCGACTGCGCGGTCTACCGCGACGGCCGCCGGGTGGAGGACGACACCTGCCAGACGCCGCACGAGGCGATGCTGCGGGTACGGGAGGAGGGGGGCTTCGCCTGGATCGGCCTCCATGAGCCGACCGAGGAGGAATTCGCCGGTATCGCAAGGGAGTTCGGGCTGCACCCGCTCGCCGTGGAGGACGCGGTCCACGCCCACCAGCGGCCGAAGCTGGAACGCTACGACGACACGCTGTTCACCGTCTTCAAGACCATCCACTACGTGGAGCACGCGGAACTGACCGCGACCAGCGAGGTCGTGGAGACCGGTGAGGTCATGTGCTTCACCGGCCGGGACTTCGTCATCACCGTGCGGCACGGCGGTCACGGTTCGCTGCGCGCGCTCCGGCAGCGGCTCCAGGACGACGCGGAACTGCTGGCGAAGGGCCCGTCGGCCGTGCTGCACTCGATCGCCGACCATGTCGTCGACGGCTACATCGCGGTGGCCGCGGCTCTCCAGGACGACATCGACGAGGTGGAGATCGGGGTCTTCTCCGCACCGTCGAAGGGCGCCACGCGCGGCGCGGACGCGGGCCGGATCTATCAACTGAAGCGCGAGGTACTGGAGTTCAAGCGGGCCGTCTCACCGCTGCTGCGTCCGATGCAGTTGCTCAGCGAGCGGCCGATGCGGCTGATCGACCCCGACATCCAGAAGTACTTCCGCGATGTCGCCGACCACCTGGCACGGGTGCAGGAGGAGGTCGTCGGCTACGACGAGCTGCTGAACTCGATCCTCCAGGCGAATCTGGCACAGGCGACGGTCGCGCAGAACGAGGACATGCGCAAGATCACTTCGTGGGCGGCCATCGTCGCCGTGCCGACGATGATCTGCGGGGTGTACGGCATGAACTTCGAGAACATGCCGGAGACCAAGTGGACGTACGGCTACCCACTGGTGCTGGCCCTCATCGGAGGCGTCTGCTTCTCCATCCACCGCACCCTCAAGCGCAACGGCTGGCTCTGACCGGATCGTGTACGCGGCGTCCCGCCGTGCGCCCGGAGGGTGGGGTCCTCGGCGCCCGGTGCGTGCGATCGCGAGGCGGGGTTCCGGCCGCGCACCGGACGTACCGGGCCGGCGCGGCAACGCGGCGGGCCGAGTCGCGGGGCGCCGGGAGCCCGCTGCCTGGCGTGGGAGAGGTCGTAAGCTGCCGCCATGACTGCTGACCTGCGGGGCCCCGCTCTTGACGACACGGCGACCGCCGACCTGGCCCTGGTCGAGGAGGCCACCAAGAAGTCCGGCCTCGTCTGGGTGCGGGGCACCGGTCCCGCGCGGGCTCTGTGGCACCTCTGGCACGAGGGCGCGGCGCTGCTCGTGGGCGACGGCCCCGGCGAACAGCCGCTCCCGGCGGGGCTCGACGCCGGGGCCACCGCGGAGGTTACCGTGCGCAGCAAGGACAAGGGCGGCCGGCTGATCGCCTGGGCGGCCGCCGTGGCGGTGCTCGAACCGCGCTCCGAGGCGTGGGAGGCGGCGGTCGCCGAACTCAAGGGCAAGCGGCTGAACACACCGGACGCCGACAGGGTCACCGACCGGTGGGCGCGCGAGTGCCGGGTGCTGCGGCTGACGCCCGTGGCGTCCCGTACGGAGCTGCCCGACGGCTCGCTCGCCGCCGTGCCGCTCCCGACGACGGTGACCACCCGTCACCCGATCCCCGCCGGTCTGCCCCGCCTGCTGCTGAAGCGCCGCAAGCGCGGCTGAGGGCGGGGGGTCGGAGGGTGGCGTCGGGAGCGCGGTCGTACGGCCCTGAGCCGGGGCGCGCGGACGCGCGGGCGCGAAGCCCGGGTCCGCGCCGGTTCTGAAGCCCGGGAAGCGAGGACGGGCGGGCGCGAAGCCCGGGTCCGCGTGCCGGTTCTGAAGCCTGGGACGCGCGGGCGCCAAGCGCGAACGGGCGAGCGCAAGGCCCGGAAGCGCGCCGGACCTCAAGCGCGGACGCGCGGGCGCGTGGCCCGAAGTCCGGACGCTCGGGCGCGAGGTCCGGAAGCCGCGCCGTCCTGAAGCGCGGACGCGCGGGCGCGTGACCAAAGCCCGGACACTCGGGCGCCAGGCGCGGGGCAGGGCAGTTCCGCGCCCCACGCGCCTCGCCGCGCTCCGGAACGCGGTCCGCCGGTGCCCCGTGCGCCCCCGCGGCGCTCCGGAACGCGGGCCCCCCGCCGGCATCCCGCGCCCCGCCGCCCCGCGCCGCCTCAGTCCTCGGACTTCGGCAGCTGGCCGCCGTAGTCGACGGTCTCCGCCTTGGTGGGGGCCGTCAGTGTGAAGTCGTGACCCCAGTCGGCCAGCGTCACGGTGCCTCCGCCGCCGCCCCGGGCGACGCGCAACGGATACGGCTCGCCCTCCAGCGACACGTCGAGCGCCCCGCCCTCACCCTTGCCGCCGACGACCTGGATCGTGCGGACGTCGGCGATCGTGTCCCGGGCGCCCTTGCCGACCTCGCCGTGCAGCGTGAGCAGCCCGTCCAGCAGGACCTTCTTGTCGGTGAAGCCGCGCAGCTGCTTGTACGTGGGGTCGTCCTCGGGGACCTTCACGTACTTGCCCTGGAGCTTGTCGGCCGCCGCCCCGTCGGACGCGGTGCTCCCCCCGGCCGGGTTCCAGAAGTCGGCGCCCGCCCGCAGGAAGAGGTCGTCGCCGATCCTCAGCAGCTCGAAGGTGCTCTTCCTCGACGTGACGGAGCCTGCGCCGCCCGCCGCCTTGAGCCGCATGTTCAGCTTGTACGTGCCGCCCTTGCTGACCAGGGTGCCCGCCAGCCGCACCGCGTCCGCCGAGTCCGCCGCCGTCCGCGCCTTCTGCTCCACCTCCGAGGCGGAGAGCTTGCCGATGCCGTTGGTTCCCTTGTCCGGATCGTCTCCCGCGCAGGCCGCGAGGCCGAGACCGAGTCCGGTGCAGAGAACGGCGGCGAGAGCGGCCCGGTGATACTTCCGGATCGCCGGGGCAAAAGAGGTCACGAGCACACTGCCTCTCGTCTGCGTGTGGGGGCAGACGGCAGCGTACCGGTGTCGGCTACACGTTCCGGCGGGGAGCCGTACGGATGGTCCGCCGGGGCGCCACGGAGTGGTACGGGCTAGCCTGAACCACGCATAACGGTGGATCAGCCGCTTATCGGATTTCGCGTGGACCGCGGGGCGGCCGGAGCCATGGACATCACGCACGGACGGAGGAGGCGCACGGTATGGCGGCAGGCATCCCCCGGGTCTTCGTCTCGCACCTGTCCGGTGTGCCGGTCTTCGACCCGAACGGCGACCAGGTCGGCCGCGTCCGCGATCTGGTCGCGATGCTGCGGGTCGGCGGACGGCCGCCCCGGCTGCTCGGGATGGTCGTCGAGGTGGTCAGCAGGCGCCGGATCTTCCTGCCCATGACCCGGGTGACCGGTGTGGAGTCGGGCCAGGTCATCACGACCGGCGTGGTCAACATGCGGCGCTTCGAGCAGCGCCCGACCGAACGTCTGGTCCTCGGCGAGTTCCTGGACCGGCGGGTCCGACTCGTCGAGACGGACGAGGAGGTCACCGTCCTCGACGTGGCGATCCAGCAGCTCCCGGCCCGCCGTGACTGGGAGATCGACAAGTACTTCGTCCGCAAGGGCCGGGGCGGGGCACTGCGCCGCAAGGGCGAGACGCTGACCGTCGAGTGGTCGGCCGTCCGGGGTTTCTCGCTGGAGGAGCACGGTCAGGGCGCCGAGAACCTGGTCGCCACCTTCGAACGGCTGCGCCCCACCGATGTCGCCAACGCCCTGCACCATCTGTCGCCGAAGCGGCGCGCGGAGGTGGCCGCCGCGCTCGACGACGAACGGCTCGCCGACGTCCTGGAGGAGCTGCCCGGCGACGACAAGGTGGAGATCATCGGCAAGCTCCAGGAGGATCGCGCGGCCGACGTGCTGGAGGCGATGGACCCGGACGACGCGGCCGACCTGCTGTCGGAGCTGCCGGAGGAGGACAAGGAACGGCTGCTCGCCCTGATGCGGCCGGACGACGCGGCCGACGTGCGGCGGCTGATGTCGTACGAGGAGCGCACGGCGGGCGGTCTGATGACGACCGAGCCGATCGTCCTGCGCCCGGACGCCACGGTCGCGGACGCGCTGGCCCGGGTGCGGCAGGCGGACCTGTCCGCGGCGCTGGCCGCGCAGGTGTACGTGTGCCGGCCGCCCGACGAGACGCCGACCGGCAAGTACCTCGGCACGGTGCACTTCCAGCGGCTGCTGCGCGATCCGCCGTTCACCCTGGTGAGCGCGCTCCTCGACAGCGATCTCGTACCACTGGCGCCGGACACCCCGCTGTCGGCGGTGACCAGCTATCTGGCGGCGTACAACATGGTGTCGGTGCCGGTCGTGGACGAGAGCGGGTCGCTGCTCGGCGCGGTCACCGTGGACGACGTCCTCGACCACCTGCTGCCCGAGGACTGGCGCGAGACCGACTACCAAGGCGAGGAGGGGATCGCGGGTGGCCGGTGAGGACCGCGCGAAGGGACCGGGGCACGGCCACGGCACGGGCCACGGTGCGGGGGCGAGCGGCGCCACGGCGATGACACGCGCGCCCAGGACCAGGATCGACCAGCCGAAGGCGCCCCGGCGGCGGCTGCTTCCGGAGTACGACCCCGAGGCGTTCGGCCGGTTCTCCGAGAAGATCGCCCGCTTCCTCGGCACCGGGCGCTTCATCGTCTGGATGACCCTGATCATCATCCTGTGGGTGGTCTGGAACATCGTCGCGCCGACGCCGCTGCGCTTCGACGAGTACCCGTTCATCTTCCTGACCCTGGCCCTGTCGCTCCAGGCGTCGTACGCGGCCCCGCTGATCCTCCTCGCGCAGAACCGCCAGGACGACCGCGACCGGGTCACCCACGAGCAGGACCGCAAGCAGAACGAGCGCTCCATCGCCGACACCGAGTACCTCACCCGGGAGATCGCCGCGCTGCGGATGGGCCTGGGCGAGGTCGCCACCCGTGACTGGCTGCGCTCCGAACTCCAGGACCTGGTGAGGGATCTGGAGGAGCGACGGGTGCTGTTCCCCGCCGAGAGTGACGAAGCCGACCGCTGACATGTCTTCCCGCTCACGGAGGCGGGCGCCGTACCATCTCCGTATGGCTACGGAAGACGCGGTGCGTGAAGCACTGGCGACAGTGAACGACCCGGAGATCCACCGACCGATCACCGAGCTGGGCATGGTGAAGTCCGTCGACATCGGTGCGGACGGTGCGGTGGCTGTCACGGTGTACCTCACCGTCTCCGGATGTCCGATGCGCGAGACCATCACGAACAACGTGACCGAGGCCGTCACCCGGGTCGAGGGCGTGACCCGGGTCGACGTCACGCTCGACGTGATGAGCGACGAGCAGCGCAAGGAACTGGCGTCCTCGCTGCGCGGTGGCACCGCCGAGCGCGAGGTGCCGTTCGCCCAGCCGGGCTCGCTGACCCGGGTCTACGCGGTGGCGTCCGGCAAGGGCGGCGTCGGCAAGTCGTCGGTGACGGTGAACCTCGCCGCGGCGATGGCGGCCGACGGGCTCAAGGTGGGTGTCGTGGACGCGGACATCTACGGGCACAGCGTGCCCCGGATGCTCGGTGTGGAGGGCAAGCCGACCCAGGTCGAGAACATGATCATGCCGCCGTCCTCGCACGGCGTGAAGGTCATCTCGATCGGCATGTTCACTCCGGGCAACGCCCCGGTGGTGTGGCGCGGGCCGATGCTGCACCGCGCGCTCCAGCAGTTCCTCGCCGATGTGTACTGGGGCGATCTGGACGTCCTGCTGCTCGACCTGCCGCCGGGCACGGGTGACATCGCGATCTCCGTGGCGCAGCTCGTGCCGAACGCGGAGATCCTGGTCGTCACGACCCCGCAGCAGGCGGCGGCCGAGGTCGCCGAGCGGGCCGGTTCGATCGCCGTGCAGACCCACCAGAAGATCGTCGGTGTCGTCGAGAACATGTCGGGCATGCCGTGCCCGCACTGCGACGAGATCGTCGAGGTGTTCGGCTCGGGCGGCGGCCAGCGGGTGGCCGACGGACTGACGAAGACGGTCGGTGCGGCGGTGCCGGTGCTCGGCTCGATCCCGATCGATGTCCGACTGCGCGAGGGCGGCGACGACGGCAGGCCCGTGGTCCTGTCCGCCCCGGACTCACCGGCCGGCCGCGCGCTGCGGGACATCGCGGGCAAGCTGGGCGGCCGTCAGCGCGGTCTGTCGGGGATGTCGCTGGGGATCACCCCGCGCAACAAGTTCTGAGCCGTCCGCACCCCGTTGGCGTACGCCGAGGGGTGGCCTCCCACGGAGACCACCCCTCGGACGCTCCCCGTCACGTACAGGCCGAGCCGGGCAGATGAGATGACCGGTCCCGGGCGCGCGGACCGGCGGCGCGGGGAACGCGTCCACCCCCGGTCGCGGTGCCCGGCCGTGCGGAGACCGGGTCTACGTGTACGAGGTGATGTCGCCGACCACCGAGAAGGCCAGCCCGTACGCACTCATACCCCGCCCGTACGCCCCGATGTGCACCCCGTCCCGCGCCGAGCCCGCCAGCACCCAGCCGAACTCGGTCTCGCGGTAGCGGAACGGCATCGGGACCCCGTCCACGGGCAGTGACAGCGCCGACCAGACCGGGCCCTCCAGATCGTCGGCGAGCGCGAACGCCGTCTCGGTCTGCTGGTCCACCCACTCGTCGCGCAGCACATGGTCGAGCTGCGGGGGCCAGGTGTAGGACAGCAGCCCCGAGCCGGCCAGCCAGGCGGCGGAGGAGGCCGTGGTGGCCTCCAGGACTCCCGTACCGTCACCGCTGTGCCGCACGGGGCTGTTCCCCACGGTCACCACGACCGCGAAGCGCTCCTTCTCGATCCCCATGTCGGCGTGGACCGACGGTTCGTCGCCGTGGCCGACCGCGCCGTGCCGCACGGTGCCGTCCGCCGTGGTGCCGACCTGCATCAGCCAGCGCGCCCCGGTGAACGCCTCGTCCAGTCCGTACCAGGGGAACGCCGCGCGCAGATAGCCGTCGACCGTACGCCGGGCCCCCGGCACCTCTTCCGCGGTGGCTGTGGTGGGCGCACCTTCCGCCCCTGCCCGACTCGTGGTCTCCATCTGGCCGGCCGCCTCCCTCGATCTGTGGGTCCGGGCGGCCCGCCCCCGTTTCGGGCGTCCTCGCGACCGGACAACAGATGGAGAATAGCCATACGGCCCCGACGAGTCGGGATTGACCGGGGTCAGGTGGCGTCGGCGTCGAACGGCGGGCGGTCGGCCGCGGCGGGACCTTCCCGCTTCGTGAGCGGGTCGGAAGCGGTCTTGCGCAAGGGATCGGGGGCCGTCTTCGCGAGCGGGTCGGAGGCGCCCTTCTTCAGCAGGTCGGCCCCGCCGGACGACCCGTTCGCCGCACTCACGGCGTCGGTGGTGTCGGTGGCGCGGGAGGCTTCGCGGCCGTGCACCGCGTCCGTCACCTCGGACAGGTCCTTGCGGAGGTCGAAGCTCTCGCGGATCTCCCTCAGACCCAGCGCGTCCTCGCCTTCCATGAGCTGCTTGCGGACGAAGGTCTTGGGGTTCAGGTCCTCGAACTCGAAGTCCTTGAACTCCGGTCCCAGCTCGGTGCGGATGTCCTGCTTGGCGCTCTCGGAGAACTCACGGACCTTGCGGATGAAACGCGAAGCGTCCTGAATGACCTTCGGCAGCTTGTCCGGACCGAAGATCAGCATGGCGAGGACCACGAGCGTCACCAGCTCGAGCACGCCTATGTCATTGAACACCTTGGGGCTCCTCGTGTTCTCCGTGACCAGGACGGGTGGGTCCGGACCGCTCCACGGTACCCGGCGGAGCTGTCCGCACGGTACCTGCGGTCGCCCGTCATGTGCCGCTCGCGGAGCCGAGGGTCAAAGTCATGGCCAGGTCTTTACCCCCACGGGACAGCACGATGTCCAGCCGGTCGCCGGGCCGGTGCGCGCGGATCTTGATGATCAGTTCCTCGCCGTTGTGCACCCGGCGGCCGTCCACCCGCTTGATGACGTCACCCGGCCGGATGCCCGCCTTGGCCCCGGGGCCGCCCTCGGTCACGGCGGGCTTGCCGTCCGCGCCCCGCGCGCCGACCTTGGCGCCGTCCCCGGTGTAGGCCATGTCGAGTGTGACGCCTATCACCGGGTGGGTGGCCCGGCCCGTGTTGATCAGCTCCTCGGCGACCCGTTTGCCCTGGTTGATCGGAATGGCGAAGCCGAGACCGATCGAGCCCGACTGGCCGTCCTCGGAGTCGGAGCCACTGCCCGCGGCGCGGATGGCGCTGTTGATGCCGATGACACGGGCGTGGGTGTCGACGAGCGGACCGCCCGAGTTGCCGGGGTTGATCGGGGCGTCGGTCTGGAGCGCGTCGACATAGCTGACGTCGCTGCCGTCGCCTTTCTCACCGCCCGCGGTGATCGGCCGGTCCTTGGCGCTGATGATGCCGGAGGTGACGGTGTTGGAGAGGTCGAAGGGAGCCCCGATGGCCACCACCGGGTCGCCGACCCGCACGTTGTCCGAGTTGCCCAGGGGCAGTGGCCTGAGTCCGGAGACCCCGGTGACCTTGACCACCGCGAGGTCGTAGCCGCTGTCCTTGCCGACGATCTCGGCCGCCGCCGTCTCACCGCCGCTGAACGTGACCGAGATCTCCCCGTCGGAGCCGGCCGGGGCGACGACGTGGTTGTTGGTCAGGATGTGGCCCTGCTTGTCCAGGACGAAGCCGGTACCCGTACCGGACTCGGAGTCGCCGCTGACATGGAGGGTGACGACGCTCGGCAGGGCGCTCGCGGCGATGCCCGCGACGCTGTCGGGGGCCCGGCCGCCGCTGTCCCGTCCGGCCTGCGGGAGCTCGACGGTGGTGATGCCCCCGTTGCGCTCGACGTAGGCGCCGACACCGCCACCGATCCCGCCCGCGACCAGGGCGAGCAGCAACGCGCCCACCAGGAGCGCGCCACGCCGGTTCTTCTTCGGCCCGGCGCCGGGCCCGAGCGGGACGCCCGGCCGGGACAGCGGCTGCCGGGCAGTGGACCACGGGTCGTACTGGAGCCACCGCGACGACGGCTGGGACGGGTCGTACGGGGAGGACGGGTGCGGGAGCTGGGGCCCGGTCATGGGAGGGTGCCCGGTCTGATGGGACTGGGGCTGGGGCGGGACCGGTGGCGCGAAGCCGGGGCCGCCGGGCCCCGTGTACGGCGGGGGTACGGCCGTCCCGTGCGCCGGGGAGCCGGGTACGTCGGCGCCGTACGCGGGAGGCACGGATACGCCGGTGCCGTGTGCGGGGGTCGGGACCGGGTGCTGTACGGGCGGGGCAGGTGCCCAGGGCCCGGGGCCGCCGTAGGGCGGAGTGCTGTACGGGTCCGGCTCGTGCAGCGGGCGGGCCGGCGGCGCGGCGTCCTGCGGAGGAGCGGAAGGCGGGGCGGGCGCCGGGTCCGGAGCGGCCGCACGGGCCGGGGTTTCGGGCCCCGCGTGCGGAGGGGGTGCGTCGGTGCCGTGCGCCGGGGACGGGACGGTGGCCGTGGCGGGGACTCCGGTCGACGCGTCGTCGGCCGACGGGTCTCCCGTCGACGCCGGTGCCGAAGGTCCTGACAGCGGTGTCTCGGGGGCGCCGTCCTGCGGGGTGCGGCTCCACCACTTCGCCTTGGGTCCGGTGGGCTTGCCGTCGTCCATGCTCTCCCCGCAACTGGCCGCTGCGCGCCCCCAGGCGCGCGCCTGCCGGAATTCAACCAGGTTCGCCGGGGTCCGGGCGCGCGGGCCGGGCCCTGGCGCGCACAGCCGCGATCAGCGCCTGGGAAGCAGCGGCAGGCCGTGGTGTCCGGTGGGGGCCGAGGGGGCCGCTGTGGCCGCTGCGTTCGGAGCCGGGGCGGGCGTCGATCCGACGCCGAAGACCTTGGCGAGCAGCGGGGTGGTGAGGTTCGGGCGTATCAGCGGCGAAGCCGACGCGTCGGCCGACAGCAGGGGCAGCGCGAACGGCCGGTTCACGAACGGCCGGTCCGTGAGCTGGTGGTGGGAGCGGAGCAGCGCGGGGGCACTGGAGAGTGCGGCGGGGACGGAGGGTGTCCCGTCCGAGGCCAGGGCGGCGAGGCGGCCGTTCACCCCGGTGAGCGACGGGTGGTCGCCGCCGCTCCGCCGGCTGACGGTGCTACCGCCGCCCGACCGGCTCTCGGCGTGCAGCGGACTGAAGGTGTTCCCCCCGCCCTCGGCGCGCGGTGGCGGGTCCGCCACCGTGTCCGACGGGAGTGTGGCGCCCAGCGCGATGGCCGCGAGCGACACGGCACCCGCCGCGGCGAACGCGAGCCTCCGGCCGCGCCACGGTGAACGGTCGCCCTCCCGGCCCGCCTCATGGATGCGGAGCCCGGAGCCGGCCGTGGCGCCCGGCAGGACGGAGGCCGGACCGTGCGTGGTGGGGAGGTAGTCGAAGCGGTCCAGCGGCGAGGCGGGAGGCGGTGTGCCGGGGCGTCCGACGGGCTGCCGCAGCACGGGGAAGATCCCGTCACCGAAGCGGTCGTCGTCGCCGAAGGGTCTTCCCCGCGCCGGGGCGTCGCCTCCGGGACCGCCTGGAAGGCCCTGCAGCCGGGCGAGGAAGCCCTCGGACGGCGAGGGCGGGGCGGACTCGGCGAAGACGCTCTTGAGCCGCCGCTGGGCGTCGGCCTCGGCCTTGCACTTGGCACAGGTGGCCAGATGGGCCAGCACCCGCTCGCGGGCATCGTGTTTCAGCTCACCGTCGACGAGCGCGGCGAGCCGGTCCCCCAGATGCTGCTCCGCGGGGGTCGGACCTGTGCCACTCACGCCGCTCCGCCCTCCCCCGCCAGGACCGCGCCCGCCAGGGAACGCTGCTCGGCGCGGGCCTCGGGCGAACGGTGCCGCAGCGCCTTGCGCAGATGTGAGCGGCCGCGGTGGATTCGGCTGCGCACGGTGCCGAGCTTCACGCCGAGGGTCGCCGCGATCTCCTCGTACGAGAGTCCCTCGATGTCGCAGAGCACGACCGCGGCGCGGAACTCGGGCGCGAGGGTGTCCAGCGCCTGCTGGACGTCCGCGTCGAAATGGGTGTCGTTGAAGACCTGCTGCGGGGACGGCTCACGGCTGGGCAGCCGCTCGGCCGCGTCGTCCCCGAGGGAGTCGAAACGGATTCGCTGCTTGCGGCGGACCATGTCCAGGAAGAGGTTCGTCGTGATGCGGTGCAGCCAGCCCTCGAACGTGCCGGGCGTGTACGTCGACAGCGAGCGGAAGACACGGACGAAGACCTCCTGGGTGAGGTCCTCGGCATCGTGCTGGTTGCCCGTCAGACGATAGGCAAGGCGGTAGACACGACCGCTGTGCGTGCTGACGATCTCTTCCCATGAGGGCGGTGTCCACGCCTGCGAGTCCGCGTCGGAGGCGAAGGTCGCGGTCGGTGCGGAGTTCTTGGAAGAACGGTCAGCGATGTTGGTCACGGATTTCGGCTCACCCGCCGACCTGAGAAGACGCCGCAGCACTCCTCCCCGATCCACAGGCGCAGCCGCACCTCCCCTATCGGCTCTGGTGGTGTCCAGTGGAGCCCCTACCATAGCCACCTCGCCCGTTAGCTCCGGATAAGCCTTTTTCCTGCTGGGGCCGGGGATGTACGTCCCCGGAGACCAACCGCCCACCGTTCAGGGCCCGATCCGCGGGCCGGCCCGATGCGCTTTTCCCTCTGCCCTCACAACGCCCGGTCCCATCTGCGGGTTCCCGGGTCCAGCGGATACAGTCACCGTTGCGCCAACTACGGGGACAGGAGAGGGTCATTACCGCCAACCGGCAGACGAGCTGGGCATTCGCCGACGCCTTTGTCCCCGAGGACGAAGCACTGCGCTGGGCCAGGGACCGGGCCGAGGACGCAGGGCTTCGCTCGGTGTCCCCCGGGACCGGGGCCGCGCTGCGCCTGCTCGCTGCCACCGCGGACGCCAAAGCGGTGGCCGAGATCGGCACCGGGACCGGCGTCTCCGGCATCTATCTGCTGCACGGGATGCGGCCGGACGGCGTGCTGACCACGGTCGACCCGGAACCCGAGTGCCAGCAGATCGCCCGCGAGGCGTTCCGGGCGGCGGGGTTCGCCGCGAACCGGGCCCGCTTCATCCCCGGACGCGCCCTGGACGTACTGCCCAGGCTCGCCGACGGCGGCTACGACCTGGTCTTCTGCGACGGCGACCGCATGGAGAGCCTCGACTGCCTCGCTGAATCGTTGCGGCTGCTGCGACCGGGCGGGCTGGTCTGCTTCGAGGGTGTCTTCGCCGACGGCCGTACGGTCGACTCCGCCGCCCAGCCCGCCGAGGTGCTGCGACTGCGTGAGCTGCTGCGGGCCGTGCGCGAGAGCCAGGAGCTGATGGCGACGCTGCTGCCGGTGGGGGACGGGCTGCTCTGCGCCGTGCGGCTCGGCTGACCGCACCGCACCGCCCGGCCCGACGCCCGCACCCGCACCCGCACCCGCACCCGCACCCGCACCACGCCCACGCGGCCGGAGCGTCCGCGAATCCCCCGCATTCCCCGCATTCCCCGCATTCCCCGCCCCGAGCGTCCCGGCCGGCTCGGGCGCGTCCCTGGTATCCCGGGCAGCGCGGGCATCAGTGACGCGGAACACACACCGTGTCCCGCGATCCCGACGTTCCCGTACCCCCGGAGAACGCCTCTGCCCCGGCACGGGTTACCGTGCCGGGGCAGAGCTGGAAGGTGGGCGCCTGTGTCAGCCGACGACCTTCTTGAGGGCATCGCCGAGTGCGTCGGCCTCGTCCGGAGTCAGCTCCACGACAAGCCGACCGCCGCCTTCGAGCGGAACGCGCATGACGATGCCCCGCCCCTCCTTTGTCACCTCGAGCGGGCCGTCGCCCGTCCGCGGCTTCATGGCCGCCATGCTCGTTCCCCTTCCTGAAACCAGCTCATCGCAACCGGCGGCCCCATGACAGGCGCTGTGTCACCGGCGTCGAACACGTTGCTTCGATGTCATTATCCCGCATCAAAGACCCCAATGACCAACATCGCTCTGCATCGCTTGCGCAACGCGCTCTCTCAAAACCACCCAATTCGGCGATCCGGCTGCGATACTGCGTCGTTTCACCGCCCTCGATGGGGTCCATTTATTTGACGCAGGTCACATGTTCGGCCCTGGTGGGTCTCCGACATGCTTGCCTGGACAGGCAACCGCCGGAGTCGTGGAACGAGCCGCTGAACCAGCGGCGAAAGGGGGCATCACCATGGCCGACCAGCCGGCAGGGACCGCGCTCACCGTGCTCTACGAAGTGAGTGACGGACTCGCGACGATCACGCTCAACCGTCCTGACGCGATGAACGCCCTGAACACCGAGGCCAAGGTCGCCCTCCGGGACGCGCTGACCGCCGCCGCGGCCGACGACGCCGTGCACGCGGTGCTGCTCACCGCGACCGGGCGGGCGTTCTGCGTCGGCCAGGACCTCAAGGAGCACATCGCCACTCTGAACGCGGTCCGGGACGCGGGCTCCGGCAACGCGCTCAGCACCGTGCGCGAGCACTACAACCCCATCGTGCGGGCCATCGCGGGGATGCCGAAGCCCGTGGTGGCGGGGGTCAACGGTGTGGCGGCCGGGGCCGGGTTCGGTTTCGCGCTCGCCGCGGACCACCGGGTGGTCGCGGACACGGCGACGTTCAACACGTCGTTCGCCGGTGTCGCCCTCACCGCCGACTCGGGGGTCTCCTGGACCCTCCCCCGGCTGATCGGGCGGAGCCGGGCCGCCGATCTGCTGCTGTTCCCCCGCTCGGTCCCGGCGCGGGAGGCGTACGAGCTGGGCATCGCGAACAAGGTGGTGCCCGCCGCCGAGCTCGCCGCGGAGGCCCTGTCCGTGGCCCGCACCCTGGCCGCGGGCCCGACGGTGGCGTACGCGGCGCTGAAGGAGTCCCTGGCGTACGGCGCCGGGCACACGCTGAGCGAGGCACTGGACAAGGAGGAGGAGGGCCAGACCAGGGCGGGCGCGTCGCAGGACCACGCCATCGCCGTGCGGGCGTTCCTGGACAAGGAGCGGCCGAAGTACCTCGGCAGCTGAGCGGGGAGCAGGTGACGGGCGCGGGCGGTGGAAGGCCGGGGGCGGGGCCCTCGGGGCCGTCGTCCGATGAAGGGACGCCGGGGCCGGGCGCGGGGACCAGAGGTCCGTCAGCGCCCTGGGGCCGGGGAACCGTCCCCGCGACCGCCCCAGCACGTCGGAGGTCCCCCACCCGACCGCCTACCGGGCTGCTGCTACCGCTCCCCGCCGCGCGCCACGCAGTCCACGAGATGGTCGTCGACCAGGCCGCATGCCTGCATCAGGGCGTAGGCCGTGGTGGGCCCGACGAACCGGATGCCGCGCCTCTTGAGCTCCTTGGCGAGCGCCGTGGACTCCGGGGTGACGGCGGGCACGTCGCTCAGGGTGCGCGGGGCCGGGCGGGTCGCCGGATCGGGGGCGTACGACCAGATCAGCGCCTCCAGCTCACCGGCCGGCCAGTCGGCGAGCACCTTGGCGTTCGCCAGGGTCGCGTCGATCTTCGCCCGGTTACGGATGATCCCGGCGTCGCCCAGGAGGCGTTCCCGGTCGGCCTCGGTGAACTTCGCCACCACGGGGATCGCGAACCCGGCGAACGCCGTGCGGAACCCCTCGCGGCGGCGCAGGATCGTCAGCCAGGACAGCCCGGACTGGAACGCCTCCAGACAGAGCCGTTCGAAGAGGGCGTCGTCGCCGTGGACCGGACGGCCCCATTCGGTGTCGTGATAGACGAGGTAGTCCTCGGTGGCCAGCCCCCACGGACAGCGCGGACCACCGTCGGCTGCGGGCTCGGCACGCCTCTCGGGAGCGCTCACCGTCCCGCCTCCTCGTCCACGGAAGACCCCTCGCCCCCGGGACGGTCCCCGTCCCCTGCCCGCTCCCCGTCCCCGTCCCCAGGGGCGTTCTCCCCCGCCGGAGGTTCCTCGGCGGCGGTCCGCTCTTCAGGACCCTCCGTCCGTGGGTCCGGTGCCCCGGCCGGCTTGAACAGGCTCGGCCCGGCCACCGCCGTGGCCTGGACCCCGGCGAGCACCGACTCCAGCTCCGCGATCCTGGCGTCCCGCTCGGCGAGCTCGGCGCCCAGCCTGCCCAGCGCCTCGTCGACGTCGACCATGCGGTATCCCCGGGCCGCGACCGGGAGCCGCAGCGCCTCGACGTCCGCGCGTCCGACCGGCCGGTTCTCCGGCAGCGGATCGACCAGTTGCTCGGGAGCGACGTCCTGGAGGACGGCACTCCTGCCTCCGCCGACCACCGCGAGAGTGACCGCGGCCACCACCACCACCATCGTGAGCAGCAAGAACCAGAACACGCGCATCTCCCCGGGAGCGGAAACCTGACCGTGTCCGATCGTGCCATGCGGGACCGACGGTTAGGGTCTTTCGTTCGGCCTGGACGAAAGACCCTGGGGTCTCAGGCTCAGCCGACCTACTGAGGAGGAACAAGGGATGCGAAGCGGTGCGCTCAGGCTCGGGCGCCGGGAATTCGGGGAGCACGAGCCGGTGATCATGGCGATCGTGAACCGGACCCCGGACTCCTTCTACGACCAGGGCGCGACCTTCCGGGACGAGCCCGCGCTCGCCCGGGTCGAGCGGGCGGTCGCGGAGGGGGCCGCGATCATCGACATCGGCGGGGTGAAGGCGGGCCCCGGCGAGGAGGTGTCCGCGCGGGAGGAGATCCGGCGCACGGCCGGGTTCGTCGCCGAGGTGCGCCGCCGTCACCCGGACGTGGTGATCAGCGTCGACACCTGGCGGCACGATGTCGGCGAGGCGGTCTGCGAGGCCGGGGCGGACGTGCTGAACGACGCCTGGGGCGGTGTCGACCCGAAGCTCGCGGAGGTCGCCGCGCGGCACGGCGCCGGGCTGGTCTGCACCCACGCGGGCGGCGCCGAACCCCGGACCAGACCGCACCGGGTCGCGTACGACGACGTCATGGCGGACATCCTGCGGTTGACGGTCGGGCTGGCCGAACGCGCCGTGGGACTGGGGGTCCGCCCGGACGGCGTCATGATCGACCCCGGCCATGACTTCGGGAAGAACACCCGGCACTCGCTGGAGGCGACCCGCAGGCTCACCGAGATGACGGAGACCGGCTGGCCGGTCCTGGTCTCGCTGTCCAACAAGGACTTCGTCGGTGAGACCCTCGACAGGCCGGTCAAGGAGCGGCTGCTGGGCACCCTGGCGACGACCGCCGTCTCGGCCTGGCTCGGCGCGCGGGTCTACCGGGTCCACGAGGTGGCGGAGACCCGGCAGGTGCTGGACATGGTGGCGTCGATCGCGGGACACCGTGAGCCGGCGGTGGCACGCCGGGGCCTGGCGTAGGAAGCCGGGGCCAGCAACCGACGACCGGGAGGCTGGTGCGGGAGCCGGGTGCGGGAGTACGGCGACGGGGTCGCCCCGGGCGTCCCGCACCTCGCGGCCCCCGTCCCGTACGGGTACGGCTCCGGGCCGGCCGTGTCGGTGCCGGGAGCGGTACTACCCCTCGACCTCCTTGGACACCAGCCGTACCGCCTCTTCCACGTCGTCCGTCACGTGGAACAGCAGCAGATCGCGCTCGGACGCCTTCCCCTGGGCCACCACGGTGTCCCGCAGCCAGTCGACCAGCCCGCCCCAGTACCGGCTGCCGAACAGCACGATCGGGAAGCTCGTCACCTTGCCGGTCTGGACGAGGGTCATCGCCTCGAAGAGTTCGTCCAGGGTGCCGAGCCCGCCCGGCAGCACCACGAACCCCTGGGCGTACTTCACGAACATCGTCTTGCGGACGAAGAAGTAGCGGAAGTTGACCCCGATGTCGACATGCGGGTTGAGCCCCGACTCGAAGGGCAGCTCGATACCGAGGCCGACGGAGACGCCGTCCGCCTCGCGCGCCCCCTTGTTCGCCGCCTCCATCGCGCCGGGGCCACCGCCCGTGATCACCGCGAAACCGGCCTTGACGAGGCCCTTGCCGATCTGGACGCCCGCCTCGTACTCCGGCCCGTCGGCCGGGGTGCGGGCCGATCCGAAGACGCTGATCGCTCTGGGGAGTTCGGCGAGGGCTCCGAACCCCTCCACGAACTCCGACTGGATGCGCATGACCCGCCAGGGGTCCGTGTGCACCCACTCGGAGTCGCCCTCGGTGTCCAGCAGCCGCTGGTCCGTGGTGCCGGGCTGTACCTGGTCCCTGCGGCGCAGTACCGGACCGAGCCGCTGCTCCTCGGGGACCGGCAATCCCTCTGGGTTGCTCATGACCTGCTCCCTCCGCCGACGTTCACTGTCCGGTCAGCGTAGATCCACAGAGGCGACGGGCGGGACAACACGGGGCGTACGTGGGTCAGCCGGTGAGCCAGGAGCGGAGCCGGTCCTCGCACCGGACGATCCGGTCGACCACCACGTGCTCGTCCCGCTTGTGCGCGAAGAGCGGGTCGCCGGGCCCGTAGTTCACCGCGGGCACCCCGAGGGAACCGAAGCGTGAGACGTCCGTCCAGCCGAACTTGGGCCGGGCCGTGCCGCCGACCGCGTCCATGAACGCCTTCGCCGCCGGGTGCGAGAGGCCGGGCATGGCCGCCCCCGAGTGGTCGTCGACGGTGAACTCGACGACTCCGCAGTCCGCGAACACCTCCCGGACATGGGCGAGCGCGTCCTCCGCGGCGCGGTCCGGCGCGTAGCGGTAGTTGATCACCACGGTGCAGGCGTCGGGGATGACGTTGTTGGCGACGCCGCCCTCGATCCGTACCGCGTTGAGCCCCTCGCGGTACTCAAGGCCGTCGATGACCGGCCGGCGCGGCTCGTACGCGGCGAGGCGGGCCAGGATCGGGGCGGCGGCGTGGATCGCGTTGGACCCCATCCAGCCGCGCGCGGAGTGCGCCCGCTCGCCCTCGGTGCGCAGCAGCACCCGCAGGGTGCCCTGGCAGCCGCCCTCGACCTGGGCGTCGGACCCTTCGAGGAGCACGGCGAAGTCGCCCTCCAGCCAGTCCGGGTGGGCGTCGGCGATGTGCCCGAGGCCGTTGAGGTGCGCGGCGACCTCCTCGTTGTCGTAGAAGACGAACGTGAGGTCGCGGTTGGGCTCGGGGACCGTGGCGGCGATCCGGAGCTGGACGGCGACACCCGACTTCATGTCAGTGGTCCCACAGCCCCACAGGACACCGTTGTCGTCGAGCCGGGACGGCAGGTTGTCGGCGATCGGCACGGTGTCGATGTGTCCGGCCAGCACGACACGCTCGGCGCGCCCCAGATCCGTACGGGCCACGACGTTGTTGCCGTGCCGGTCGACGGTCAGGTGCGGGAGGGCTCGCAGGGCGTCCTCGATCGCGTCGGCGAGGACTTTCTCGTTCCCGCTGACTGACGGGAGATCGACCAGCCGGGCGGTGAGCGCCGGGCCGTCCAGGGTGAGGTCAAGCGTGCTATCGGCCATGGTCACGACCCTAAGGGGTGTCCCGTGACCCCCGGCGGGCGGGCGACGAGCGGAACGCCCTCCCGGCCGAGCGCTCAAGTACGGTGGGGCCCGTGCCCAGGACCGCGCATTCAGCCCCCCGCCGCGGCCGCCTCCTCCGCACCGCGGCGGCCTTCGTCGTGCTCCTCGCGCTGGTGGGGTATCTGACCGTGCAGTACATCACCGGGAGCGGGGGCACCCAGGGCTGTGTCGTGCGGGCCACCGGCTCGGACGGTGACGGCCGTACGTACCGGATGAGTACCGAGCAGGCCGCGAACGCCGCGACGATCTCCGCGGTCGGCACCACGCGCGGGATGCCCGAGCGGGCGGTCACGATCGCGCTGGCGACCGCGATCCAGGAGTCCGGACTGCGCAACATCCGGCACGGCGACCGGGATTCCCTGGGCCTCTTCCAGCAGCGTCCGTCGCAGGGCTGGGGGGACGCGAAGCAGATCCTGGACCCGGTGTACTCCGCGGGGAGGTTCTACGAACGGCTGGCCGAGATCCCCGGTTACTCCCGGCTGCCGCTGACCGCCGCCGCGCAGCGCGTCCAGCGCAGCGGATTCCCGCAGGCGTACGCGAAGCACGAGCCGGACGCCGCGCTGCTGGCCGCCGCGCTGACCGGGCGGGTGCCCGCCGCGCTGACGTGCGCCCCGTCGGACGGGACGATCACGGGCCCGGGGGATGTGGCGAAGGTACGGGCGGCGCTGGTGCGCGACTTCGGCAAGGGAGTGCTGCCCGGGACGAGGACGGCGGCGGTCGGCGACGGCCCGGCTGCCGGCACGCCCACGGGACCGGCCTCCGGGCCGACCGGCGCGACGACCGGTGCCGAGGACACGCACAGCTCCTCGGACGTGGTTCCCCCGGACGCCCTGGACGTGCCGGTGCGGGCGCCCGCGCGCGGCGGCGCCGAGGCCGAGCAGCGCGGGTGGGAACTCGCGCACTGGGCGGTCGCGCGGGCCGAGGCGTTGCGGATCGACCGGGTCAGCTACGCGGGCCGGGTGTGGGACGCCGGGTCCGGCTGGCGGGCGGAGCCCGACAGCGCCGGGAATCGCGAGGAGTCCGCGAGCCTCGGAAATGGCGAAGACCCCAAGAACCCCGAGAACCCCGAGAACCCCGAGAACCCCGAAAAATCGAACACCGGCACCGCCGAGGTCCGGATACAGCTCGTGCGGTAGTACGAACAGTCCCCTGTACGGGCCATTCGGCCGTCCGGACGGCCCTCACCGCACGATGCCCCGAAAATCGCCGGAGAACGCGCCGATTTCCTTGTGCGCAAAGGGAAGTGACGGCCCATCGGGTTTTTGCGGAATGCAATGTTTGCCCGGGTTCTTCCACTGCGGATTATGTGACGCATTACCCACTCTTTACGTCGGCGCCCCGCAACCTCCCCCGGCCCACAAGCGGTTGTCATGGCGTCCGGTCACCCGGGCAGACAGTTTCCTCACCCCGTCGAAGGAGCATCATGTCCCTCCCCCTGACCCGTCGGATCGCCCGCGCCGCACTGCTGATCGCGGCGGGCGCCACGCCCGTGCTGGGTGCGGCCGGCGCGGCGGGTGCCGCGGAGCTGCCGCAGGCACCGGACCTCGGCGCTGTGACCGCGCTGGACGGCGCCGGGCTCGGCAACACCATCGACGGAGCGTCGACGCAGAGCACGCAGGCCGTGGGCGAGACCGGCGGCAGGCTCGTCGGCACGGCCGTCCCGGCCGCCGGCAAGACCGTCGGCAAGGCGGGCGCCAAGGTGGCCCCCGCCGCCCAGAAGACCGTCGGGCAGGCGGCCGGCGGTGCCGGAGAGCTCGTCGGCGGCGCCGCCAAGGGCGGTCTGCCGATCGGTGGACTGCCGACGCAGGGCCTGCCGATCGGCTGACGCCACGACCGGCATCACGGCTGATTCCACGACCGGTGCGACGGCCGACGTGTTGGGTCGACGACGGGCCGGCGCGCGTGGCCGTGGGAAGGCCGGGAGGGGCCCCGGGGTGCACCCCGGGGCCCCTCCCGCATGTCCGCGTATGTCCGCCGTACGGCCGCGCGTGGCCGGCGTGACGGGGACGGCGTGCCGACGTGACGGGGACCGCGTCACGTGGTCGACGAGGCCGCCCACTCGCGAGCGGCGGGCGCGTGTCCGCCGTGAGGACGGCGTGACGCGTGACGCGCACCACCGTTCCCGCAGTCCCCGACCGGCCCGCACCGCCCCCGCGCCGTCCCCGCACCGGCTCACCCCGCGACCGCCCACCGACCGGCCGTTCCGCCTCCGCCGGGAATGCCCGGCCGCCCCGCCCCCTCAGGAAAGCCGCTCGACCGCCGCCGCCACCCGTTCGTCCGTCGCCGTGACGGCCACCCGCACGAACCGGTCACCGGCCGGTCCGTAGAAGTCGCCCGGCGCCACCAGGATTCCGAGCCCGGCCAGATGGGCCACGGAGTCCCAGCACGGTTCGTCGCGCGTCGCCCACAGGTACAGACCGGCCTCGCTGTGCTCGATCCGGAAGCCATGGGCCTCCAGCGCCGCGCGCAGGGCCGTCCGCCGGGCCGCGTACCGGGCCCGCTGCTCCGCCACGTGCGTGTCGTCACCGAGCGCCACGACCGTGGCCGCCTGGACCGGCGCGGGTGTGATCATCCCGCCGTGCTTGCGGATCAGCAGCAGCTCGGCGAGCACGGCCGCGTCGCCCGCGATGAACGCCGCGCGGTACCCGGCGAGGTTTGAGCGCTTGGACAGCGAGTGGACGGCGACGACGCCCTCGTACGTACCCCCGCAGACGTCCGGGTGCAGCACGGAGACCGGTTCGGCGTCCCAGCCCAGCTCCAGGTAGCACTCGTCGCTGAAGACCAGCACCCCGTGCTCGCGTGCCCAGGCGACCACCCGGATCAGCTCGTCCCTGGGCAGGACCCGGCCGGTCGGGTTGGACGGCGAGTTGAGCCAGAGCAGCTTCAGCCCGGCCGGGTCGAGATCGGTCGGATCGTCGTACGCCACCGGCTCGGCGCCGCAGAGCCGCGCGCCGACCTCGTACGTCGGGTACGCGAGCCGGGGGTACGCCACCCGGTCGCCCGCGCCGAGGCCGAGCTGGGTCGGCAGCCAGGCCACCAGCTCCTTGGAGCCGACGACCGGCAGGACGTTCTCGTGCGCCACCGCGACCGCGCCCAGGCGCCGCTCCACCCAGCCGGTGAGGGCGTTCCGCAGCTCGGCGGTGCCCCAGACCGCCGGATAGCCGGGGCTGTCCGCCGCGGCGACGAGCGCCCGCCGGATCAGCTCGGGCACCGGGTCGACGGGCGTACCGACGGACAGGTCCACGATGCCGCCCGGGTGGGCGGAGGCCGTCGACTTGTACGACGTGAGCCGGTCCCAGGGAAAGACCGGGAGGCGGGAGGAGACTGCTGCGGACACGGATTTCACTCTTTCGTTCAGGGCAGGGCCGTCCGGCGCCACGATGACGCGCGCGCCGGGAAACGACTCGGTCCCGCACGGGGACGAGCCGTACGGGACCGGGCGGCGCACGTGCCGACCGCTACCTACTGGTTCTGCGGCGGCAGTGCGGCGACGAACGGGTGGTCGCGCTCGATGAGACCCAGCTTGGAGGCACCACCGGGCGAGCCGAGGTCGTCGAAGAACTCGACGTTCGCCTTGTAGTAGTCCTTCCACTCCTCCGGGGTGTCGTCCTCGTAGAAGATCGCCTCGACCGGGCAGACCGGTTCGCAGGCTCCACAGTCGACGCACTCGTCCGGGTGGATGTACAAGGACCGCTGGCCCTCATAGATGCAGTCGACGGGGCACTCTTCGATGCAGGCCTTGTCCTTTACGTCGACACAAGGCTGCGCGATGACGTAGGTCACGCTGTCGTTCCTCCTCGGTAGGGCGTTGGCTCTCGCGCGGGAGCGCGGCGTCGTCGATGCCCGCCCCTAGTATCTCCGTTCCCGGGCATGAACCGAACAGGAGGGGCGGACAGAGCTGTGGAATTCACCATCGGCGGACGGCTTGAGGTCCGAATTACACCTGCTGACGTGGGCAAACGGGTATCAGTCCGGCGCCGCTCGAACACTGACGGAGCGTCCGCGCAATTCACCGACACGGTCGGCGTTCTCACATCGTGGGATCATGGTGTGCTCTCCATCACACCCAGGAGCGGAGTGGCGGTCCGGATCGGGGAATCCGCGCTCGTGGCGGGGAAAGTGGTCCCGGCCGCGCCGGCCAGGCGCCGTGGCCCCGCCGCCTCCTTCCCGGAGCTCGCCCGGGTCTCCGCCCGCGCCTGGCCGCCCGTGGAGAGCGAGCCGCTGGGCGACTGGCTGCTGCGCGCCGCCGGAGGGTTCACCCGGCGGGCCAACTCGGTCCTGCCGCTCGGCGATCCGGGTACGCCGCTGGACGACGCGCTGACGCGGGTGCGGCGGTGGTACGCGGACCGGGGGCTGCCCCCGTACATCCAGGCCACCACCGGGGCCGAGGGCGCCCAGGAGCGGCTGTGCGCGGAGCTGGAGCGGCGCGGCTGGCGGCGCGAGGTGTCGGCGGAGCTGCGGATCGCCGCGCTGGCGCCGATCGGTGATCTGGCGGCGGAGGTGTCCGGGGTGCGGCTGAGCCGGGAGGCCGACGCGGGGTGGCTGTCGCGGTACCAGCGCCTCACCTCCTCGGGGGCGTCCGGTCCGCCTGGACCGCAGGTGCTGGAAGTGCTGGCCGGTGGCCCCTCGGTGTGGTTCGCGTCCGTGCCGGGCGAGCGCCCGGACGAGCCGCCCGCGGCGATCGGCCGGTGTGTGGTGGACGGGCGCTGGGCCGGGTTCATGGCCGTCGAGGTGGCTCCCACGCACCGGCGCCGTGGGCTGGCCACCACGGTGATGACCGCGCTGGCCCGCCGGGCCCTGGACGAGGGCGCCTCGGCGGCCTGGCTCCAGGTGGAGGCGGACAACGCGGGCGCGCGCGCCCTGTACACGGGCATGGACTTCACGGTCCACCACCACTACCACCACTTCCGCCCGTGACGGCCGGGGGCGGGAGCGGAGGCGGCGCCGGGGCAACCGGGAGCGGAGGCGGCGCCGGAGGTGGGTACGGAAACGGTGACCGGGACGGAGACGGCGCCGGGACGGGAAGCGGGAGCGGGACGGGAAGCGGGAGCGGGACGGGGGCCGGAGGCGGCAGCCGGGGCGGGGGCGGCCGGGGCGGGGGCGGCCGGGGCGGGACCGGGAGGGGGGCCGGAGGCGGCAGCCGGGCCGGGGACGGCCGGGACGGCTTCCTCGCGCGGTTCGCCGAGGAGGCGCGGTCCGACCAGCCCGACCTCGCGCTGCTCTGTCTGCTGATGGGCGCGGTGGCCGATCCCACGCTCGGTCAGGACGGCATCGACGCCGCGCAGATCGAGCTGGACCGGCTGGCGGGGCTGCTGCCGTACGCGCCGCGCGGGACCGCCCCCGGGGCGCGGGCCGCCCGCGCCTGGGCGACGGCCCTGGCCGAGCTGCTGGGTGAACGCTGCGGTTTCGAAGGCTCGGCCGAGGACTACCGCCGGCTGGACTCGTCGCTGCTGCACCGGGTGCTGCGGCGTCGGCGGGGACTGCCGATCCTGCTGTCGGTGGTCTGGATCGAGGTCGCCCGGCGAGCCGGGGCACGGGTGTACGGCGTGGGGCTGCCCGGCCATTTCGTGGTCGGTTTCGGTGATCCGGCGGACCGGGTGCTGGCCGATCCGTTTCACAGCGGCAGGCCGCTGTCCGAGGAGGACGCGGAGCTGCTGGTGGCGGGCGCGACCGGTGAGGCGGTGACCCGGTCGCTGCCGGCGCCCGCGCGACCGCTGGAGGTCGTGCTGCGCGTCCTGAACAACGTACGGGCCTGGGCGGCGGCCCACCCCGAGCGGACGGACGTGGCGCTGTGGGCCGTGGAGCTGTCGCTGCTGCTGCCCGCGCATCCCGCGCGGCTGCGGTACGAGCGGGCCCAGCTCCTCGTGGCGCAGGGCGACTTCCTGCGGGGCGCGGCGGAGATGGAGCGGTACGCGGAGGTCGTGGAACCGGTCGAGCCGACGGCCGCGGAGGTGATCCGCCACCACGCGCGGGCCGCCCGCGCCCGCCTCAACTGACGCGCCGGACCGGAAGCCGCCCCGTCCCGGCGACCGCACGTTCCCCGGTCCACCACCACACACGGACACCCTGGCCCACCCCAACTGACGCGCCACGAACCGAAGGACACCCGGCCCCGGCGACCCCACGTTCCCCGATCCACCACCACACGCGAGCCACCCCCGCCCGCACCAACTGACGCGCCACGGACCGGAAGTCGCCCCGCCCCGGCGACCGCACGTTCCCCGGTCCACCACCACCCGCGAGCCACCCCCGCCCGCCCCAGCCGACGCGCCACGGACCAGGGATCACCCGGTCCCGGCGACCGCGCGCTCCAGTACGGCGGGGGCCGGGCCCCGGTGGACGATGCCCAGGCGCCGGGTCGCGCGGGTCAGGGCCACGTACAGGTCGTTGAGGCCGCGTGCCGAGCCGTCGATGATGCCGGCCGGGTCCGCGACCAGCACCGAGTCGAACTCCAGCCCCTTCGTCTGGCGTACGCCCAGGACCACGACCCGCCGCTCCAGGTCGGGCTCGGCCCCGTACACGGCCCCCGGGACGGCTTCGGCGACAGCCGCGCCCAGTTCGGCCAGGCGGCCGTCGGGGACGATCACCGCGAGCCGTCCCTCGTCGAGCGACGCCGCCTCCTTCGCGGTCGCCTCCGCGAGGGCGCGGGCCTCGTCGTCGGTGCGCAGCCGCCAGGGTGCGACGCCCGTCTCCCGTACGGACCGCGGCGGTTCCAGGCCGGGCCCGAGCGCGGCGAGCAGATCGGTGGTGGCCGCCATGATCTCGGCGGGCGTGCGGTAGTTGACGCTGAGCGTCACCTGCCGCCACCGGTCGCCGACGTGCGGTCCGAGCGCGGACGCCCACGACGTGGCACCCGCCGCGTCACCGGTCTGCGCGACATCGCCGACCAGGGTCATCGAGCGGGTCGGGCAGCGCCGCATCAGCAGCCGCCACGCCATCTGGGACAGCTCCTGTGCCTCGTCGACGATGATGTGCCCGAAGACCCAGCTCCGGTCGGCGAAGGCCCGTTCGGCGACCGTCAGGGCGGTGCGTTCCTCGTGCCGGTCGGCGAGCGTGCCCGCGTCCACCATCGCGACCAGGCGACCCTCGTCGTCCTCTCCGTCCTCGTCCCCGGTGGCGAGGTCCAGGACGCCCTGCGCGTACGCGACGTTCTCGGCCCGCTCCGCCGCGGCGGCGGCCTCCTCGGCCCGGGTGTCACGGCCGAGGAGTTCGGCGGCCTCGTCGAGCAGCGGGACATCGGCCGCGGTCCATCCGTCGCCGGTCCGGTGCAGCAGGTCCCGCTCACGCGGGGTGAGTCCGGGCGCCGACGCGGCCAGGAGGTCCGGGCGCGCGTACAGGTCGGCGAGCAGCCGGGGGGCGGTGAGCGGCGGCCACAGCTCGTCGAGCGCGGCCCGTACGTCGGCGTCGGCGGTGAGCAGTCGCCGCGCGTCGGCGACGTCCTGCGCGTCGGTGCGGTCCCGTCCGGCCGCCGAGTCGTCGTCGCCGAGCAGCCCCGGGAGCGCGTCGAGGTCGGCCCGTACGGCCCGGTCGAGGTCCGCGTCGGCCAGCACCTGGGCGATCTCCCGCTCCAGCCGGTCGGCGAGGTCGCGGGTCGCGGCGACGGACCGCCGGGCGAGTTCGGTGACGATCTCGCGCCGGAAGACGGGCGCGGCCTGGTTGTGCGGCAGCCGGGTCGCCCGCGCGGTGTCGGCGGCACGCACGCACGTGTCGTGGTCGAGCCGGACCGTGCCGCCGTCGAACTCGACCTCGATGCCCCGGCCGCTCGGTACCTGTCGGGCGCGTACCGCCGCCGCGATCACGTCGGCCATCGCGGTCCGGCCCTTGAGTTCGGCGGTCTCGGGCGGTTCGGCGCGGTCGGCGGTGACGCCCGGGTACAGCTCGCCGACGGTGGACAGCAGCACGCTGTTCTCGCCGAGACCGGGCAGCACCTGCCCGATGTACCCGATGAAGGTCGGGTTGGGGCCGACCACCAGGACACCGCGCGCCGTCAGCCGCTGGTGGGTGTAGAGGAGGTAGGCGGCGCGGTGCAGCGCGACCGCGGTCTTCCCGGTGCCGGGACCGCCCTGCACGACGAGCACCCCGCGGTGGTCGGCGCGGATGACGGCGTCCTGCTCGGCCTGGAGGGTGGCGACGATGTCGTGCATCCTGCCGGTGCGCCCGGCGCCCAGCGAGGCGAGCAGGGCGGCCTCGCCGGTGAGTTCGGCGGCCGGGACGCCGTCCGCGTCCAGCAGTTCGTCGTCGATCCGGACGACCCGGTCGCCGCGGGTGGCGATGTGACGCCGCCTGCGGACGCCGTGCGGGGCGGCCGGTGTGGCCACGTAGAACGGGCGGGCGGCGGGGGCCCGCCAGTCCAGCAGCAGCGGGTCGTCGTCGGGGGACTCGGCGGGCAGCCCGACGCGTCCGATGTAGTACCGGTCGCCGGTACGCAGGTCGAGCCGCCCGAAGCAGAGGCCGTTGCGCGCGGCGTCGTACCTGGCCACCTGGGCGGCGTAGCGGGTGGCCGCCGCCTCGCGTTCCAGTCGGCCCTGCCGGGTGCCGCCGGTCTCCCGCAGGACGGCGGCCAGTTGGTGGTGTGCGTCCTCGCGCAGGGCTTCCGCGCGGGCCTGAAGCGTGTCGAGATGGTCCTGCTCGTATGCGATCTCACTGCTGGACAACGGTGTACTGACTCCCTGCGGGCGCGGTGGTGGGCGGCAGCCAAGGGTGCCGCACATCGCGCCGGAACGGGAGTCCCGTGACGGCACGACGCCACGGGAACGGCGCGATCGCCTGCCCGCCGTCCCCGCCACCGGCCCGTCACGTGGTGAGGCCGGTTCCCGCGCCGCCTGCCGTCTCAGGGCGGCGTCGCCCGGTCGTAGGCGTCGACGACCCGCCCCAGGAAAGCCGCCACGGTGGCCTGCTCCCGCGGCGTCAGGGCGTCGGCGGCCTCGGCGATGCCGTCGATGAGAGGGGCCACGTGCTGGTGGGCGGCCGATTCCCAGGTGTCGGCGGGGGTGACGATCACCTTGCGGCGGTCGGTGGGGTGCGGCTGCCGGTACGCGTGTCCCCCGGCCACCAGCCGGTCGATCACCAGGGTCGTCGCGGCGGTCGAGGCGTCCAGCCTGCGGGCGAGGTCGGTGGGGGTGGTCGGCCCGACGTTGACGAGGTGGTCCATCACGGCCAGCCCGGCCGCGTCGGCGTGGAGTTGCCGGCCCAGATACCGCTCGAACCGTTGCTGACGCCACGTCAGATTGCGGAGCCGGTCCCGGATGGCACCCGCACCGTCCGGGGCTTCCGTCCCGGACCGGCTCGCGGGCCGGTCCGACGGATGGTCCGAGGAGGGCTCCGACGAAGGCACCGGGGAAGCGTCGGCAGGCCGTTTGACATCCATGGAGCGAAGGATACCCTCGATATCGCCAATAATATTGGTAACCAATGAACTGAGGTAACAGTACGATGAGCACGAACCAGGCCGCCGGACCCCCGTACCGATGGCGATGGCTGATCCTGGTGGTGATGCTCGTCGCGGAGATCATGGATCTGCTCGACGCGTCGATCGTCAACGTCGCCGGGCCCTCGCTGGAGAAGTCGCTGGGGGCGACCCCGGTCGGGCTCCAGTGGGTGATCGGCGGGTACGCGCTCACGCTGGGCGCCGGACTGATCCTGGGCGGCCGGCTCGGCGACCGTTACGGGCGGCGCCGGATGTTCCTGCTCGGCCTCGGCTCGTTCACCGCCACCTCCCTGCTCTGCGCCCTCGCCCCGAACATCGAGTCCCTGATCGCCTTCCGGCTGCTCCAGGGGACCGCCGGGGCGATGCTGCTCCCCCAGGGGCTCGGACTGCTGCGGGAGAACTTCTCCGGCGCCGAGCTGACCAAGGTGTTCGGGATCTTCGGTCCCGTCCTGGGGCTGGGCGGCATCATCGGCCCGGTGCTGGGCGGCGGGCTGATCCAGGGCGACCTCCTCGGGCTCGGCTGGCGGCTGGTGTTCCTGGTCAACCTGCCGATCGGCATCGCCGCGCTGATCGTCGCCGCGAAGTTCGTCCCCAGGAAACAAGGGGACCGCACGGTGGTCGTCGACGGTGTGGGCGCGGCCCTGGTCGCGGCGTCCTGCGCGCTGCTGGTCCTGCCCCTCAACCAGGGACAGGAGTCGGGCTGGCCGCTGTGGACCTGGCTGTGCATGGCCGCGTCGGTCCTCGGGTTCGCGGCCTTCGCCGCGCAGCAGCGTCGTACGGCGGCGGCCGGGCGTGAGCCGCTGGTGACCCCCGCCCTGCTGCGCAAGCCCGCGTTCACCGTGGGACTCGGCGGGATCGCGCTGTTCTTCGGCGGGCTCGTCGGCACCCAGCTCGTGCTGACGCTCTACCTCCAGATCGGCCGGCACTTCACGGCCGGTGAGGCCGGGCTCGGCAACCTGCCACTGGCCCTGGGCACCGCCGTGGGCGGTGCGGTGAGCGGCGCCTTCCTCGCGGACCGGATCGGCCGCGCGGTGCTCCAGATCGGGCCGCTCGTCCAGCTCGCGGGGGCGGCCCTGCTCTGGTCCGAACTGGACGGCTCGCGGTCCTTCTCGATCTGGGACATCGCGCCCGGTGTGGCCGTGTCGGGAATCGGTGCGGGCATGGTCATCGCCGCGCTGTTCAGCTTCATCCTCGCCGCCGTCGACGACGACGAGATCGGCTCGGCCTCCGGAGTGCTGTCCGCCGTGCAGTCCATCGGCGGCTCGATCGGGGTGGCCGTCTTCGGCTCGGTGTTCTTCGCCCGCGCCGAGGACGGCGACTTCGCGACCGGGTTCCGGCACGCGCTGATCGCACAGGCGTGTCTGCTGGTGGCCTTCCTCGCCATCACCTTCCTGCTGCCCAGGAAGGGGCGCCCCGAGGGCGACGAGTTCGCGGACCCGGCGGGGGCCTCCGACGCCCCGGCCACCACCGCGCACGAGGGCGCCACCGTGTGAGAGGAGGGGGCGGACGGACCGCACACGAGGGGCCGGGTCTGCTCCGGCGGCTCCCCGTCCCGGTGTTCCCCGGTCCCCATCCCGCTACAGCCAGCCCTTCTCGCGGGCGATCCGCACCGCCTCCGCCCGGTTGCGGGCGGCCATCTTCTGGATCGCCGTCGAGAGGTAGTTGCGTACCGTCCCCTGCGAGAGGTGCAGCGACCGCGCGATCTCCGCGTTGGTGGAGCCGTCCGCCGCGCTCCGCAGCACCTCGCTCTCGCGGTCGGTCAGCGGGTTCGCCCCGTCCGCGAGGGCGGCGGCCGCCAGGGTGGGGTCGATGACACGCTCCCCGGCGAGCACCCGCCGTACCGCGTCGGCGAGTTGGGCCGCCGGGGCGTCCTTGACCAGGAAGGCGTCCGCGCCCGACTCCATGGCCCGGCGCAGATAGCCGGGGCGGCCGAACGTCGTGACGACGACGACCTTCACCCCGGGCAGCTCGCGGTGGAGCGCGGCGGCGGCCTCGATGCCCGTCATGCCCGGCATCTCGATGTCGAGGAGCGCGACGTCGACCCGGTGCTCACGGGCCGCGTCCAGCACCTCGTCACCACGGGAGACCTGGGCCACCACTTCGATGTCGGGTTCGAGGCCGAGCAGTGCCGCCAGCGCCTCGCGCACCATGGACTGGTCCTCGGCGAGGAGAAGTCTGATCATGCTCATTCCACGGATGGTACTGCCGTGACCGGCGGTGTCCGCCCGGCACGGGACGGTCCTCAGGCCCCGGACGGAGGTTCGCCGGGCGCTGCCGGCACGCGGAGGGTGAGGACGAAGCCCCGGCCCCCGCCGCCCGCCCCGGTCGTGAGCGTGCCGCCGACCGCGCCGAGGCGTTCGGTGAGGCCGGTGAGTCCGTTGCCCGGCGCGGCGCCCACCGCGCCACGCCCGTCGTCGGCCACGGTGAGTTCGGCGACCGGCCCGTCGAGGGTGTGTCGCGGGGCGAGGGTGACCGTGCAGCGCCGCGCGCCACTGTGCCGTACGACGTTGGTGACGGCTTCCCGCAGCCCCCAGGCGAGGACCTCCTCCTGCTTCTCCGGGATGTCCTCCGGGGCCTCGGCCGGGATGTCGGCGGTGATGCCCGCAGCGGCGAACGCCGTACGGGCCCCGGCCAGTTCGCCCGGGAGGGTGGGGCGGCGGTAGCCGGTCACCGCGCCGCGCACGTCGACCAGGGCCTGGCGGCCGACCCGTTCGATGTCGGCGACCTGGAGGGCCGCCCGCTCCGGGTCGTCCGGCAGCATCCGCCCCGCCAGTTCGCTCTTGAGCGTGATCAGCGAGAGGGAGTGGCCCAGCAGGTCGTGCAGATCGCGGGCCAGCCGCAGCCGTTCCTCGTTGGCGGCGAGCTGGGCGACGGTCGCGCGGGCCTCGCGCAGCTCGATCGTCGTACGGACCATCTGCCGTACGCCGATCAGCGCGAACCCGCCGAGGAGGGCGGGGAAGACCAGCGCCGTGATGATCTCGCGGGCGTGTTCGGCGGTCAGGCCGATCCCCACCATCACCGCGGTGATCGCGGGGATCAGCGCCGAGGCCGTACGGGTGGGCAGGGTCGCCCCCGTCGCCACCGACACGTACACGAACAGCACCAGCCACGGCGTGCCGAGCGTCAGGGAGAGAACGACGGCGAGGGCGCAGAGGAACGCCAGCGCTCCGACGACCGGCGGGCGGGTCAGCGCCTTGGAGGTGTGCCGGAAGACCAGGACCAGATAGGCGGCGACGAACGTCACCAGGCCGAGCCCGGCCCACACCCGGACCTCGGTGGTGTGCTCGCCGTCGAACACGTCCTGGACGGGGGCGCCCATGAACGCGAGCCAGATGCCGATCCACAGCAGCTTGGCGAAGAACTGCCGGCGGTCTTCCGGCGGACGCCCGATCGGTACGTACCTCGCGTCGTCGCTCACGCCTTCAAGGTGTCCTTCCGGTAGAGCCAGGCCGCTCCGCCCGCGAAGAGGAGGAAGTAGCCGCAGAGGATCGCGACGTCCTTGGCGTGCGGCGAACCGCCCATCTCGACGGCCTGGCCGAGAGCAGCGTACGCGTGGGTGGGCAGCCATTCGGAGATGTTCCCGAGCCACTGCGGGAAGGCCGCGGTGGGCATCCAGAGACCGCCCAGGATGGACAGCCCGAAGTAGATGATCATCGTGACGGGGCGGACGGCGTCACCACTGGTGACGTAGCCGATGGCCACGCCGAGCGCGGCGAAGACGAGGGAGCCGGCCCAGATGACCCCGGTCAGGGCGAGCCACTGCCAGGCGTCGAACCGCACGCCCTTGACGGTCGCCGCGACGAGGAACACGACCACGATGCAGGGCAGGGTGACGATGGCGGCGCCGGCGATCTTCGACAGGACGTACCCGTGGCTGGGCAGTGCGGTGAGGCGGAGCTGGCGGACCCAGCCCTTCTCGCGCTCCTTGGCGATGCGTTCGCTGTTGCCCATCAGGACGGCGGTCAGGGCGCCGAAGGAGGCCATGGAGACCATGAAGAACGCCTGGATCGAGAGACCGGTGCGCCCGACCGGTTCGGTGGTGTTCTGGGTGCCGGAGATCAGCAGGTAGATCATCGACGGGTAGACGACCGAGAAGAACATGAACTTCTTGTTCCGCAGGGTGCGGGTCACTTCGAGCCTGGTGAGCGCCCACGAAGAGTTGGTGATCATGCGGTCCTGGCCTCCTCGGCCTCGGTGATGGCGACGAAGGCCTGTTCCAGGCCGAGTCCGGACACCTCGATCTCGCGGGGGTAGAGGCCGAGACCGTAGAGGGCGTGGACGGTCGCGTCGGCGTCGTGCGACTGGATACGGACCCGGCCGCCGCCGATGTCCAGGGTGGAGAGAGAGGGCAGCGCGCGCAGGACCGACGCGTCGACCGGGCCGTCCAGCGCGAAGGAGATGTGGCGGGCTCCGGCCTTCGCCTTGATCTCGGCGGCGGTTCCGTCGGCGAGGAGGCGGCCCTTGTGGAGGACGAGGACACGGTCGGCGATCGCGTCGGCCTCTTCGAGGTAGTGGGTGGCGAAGAGGACCGTACGGCCCTGCTCGGCCTGTTCGCGCATGGTGGCCCAGAACGCCTGGCGGGCGGTGACGTCCATGCCGGTGGTCGGCTCGTCGAGGACGATCAGGTCGTTGGCCCCCGCGGTGGCGAGCGCGAACCGCACGCGTTGTTCCTGGCCGCCGGACAGCTTGTCGACCATGCGGCCGGCGATCCGGTCGATGCCCGCGCGGGCCATCACCTCGTCCCTGGGGTACGGCCGGGGGTGCATGGCGCAGACCAGGCCGACGAGTTCCTGGACGGTGACGTTCTCCATCAGCCCGCCGCTCTGGAGCATGGCGCCGACCCGGCCCGCGGCGATGGCGGCCTGCGGGGTGGTGCCGAAGAGCCGGACCGAGCCGGTGTCCGGGGTCCGCAGACCGAGGAGCAGATCCAGGGTGGAGGACTTCCCGGCGCCGTTCGGGCCGAGGAGGGCCACGGTCTCGCCGGGGTGCAGATCGAGGGTGAGGCCGGTCACGGCGCGTACGTCTCCGTACGCCTTGCTGACCTGCGCGAAACTCACCACGGCGGCTTCCGTGGCGGTCGGTGCGGCGGCTGTTGTCGTCATGCGTACAGCCTGGCCGGAAAGGCTGGTCCGGCGGCAGGGTCGCGGGTCGTGCGTCCGGGATGACAGATGTCACGCGGCGGACATGACGCCGCCCCTGACCGGGGTACGGACAGGGGCGGGCGGCTGGTGCGCGGGCGGACGGCCGGTCGCGGTGATCAGCGGCCGGCCGCGGTCACTCGCCTTCGAGCTTGATCGTGACGGTCCGCTCGGCGGGGGTCTTGCCGAGCAGCGCGCTCTGCATCGCGTGGGCCACGTCGTCGGAGCTGAGCTGGTGCTTCTTCCCGTCACCCTTGGTGATCATGACGCCGTCGAAGACACCGTCACAGAGCTCGTCGATCGCCTTCTTGTCGTAGACCTCGACCAGCTTCCCGTCGATCGCCTTCATGGAGAGGATCTTCGGCAGCGACCGGGCGGGACCGAACTGGATCTGCTTGGTCCCGGCCTTGACGGTGATCAGGCCCGACATGGCGGGTTCCGCGAACTCCTTCATCGCCCGGTCCAGTTCGGCCTGGGTGACGGTGGGTTCACGGGTGGCGACCGGCAACTGGACGGTGGACTTGCGGCCGGTCTGAACCTGGGTGCGGTACGCGTCCTTGACCGAGAGCATCGACCGGTCGACGTCCAGCGTCCTGCCGGGTTTGCCCGGCACGGCGACGGCCTTGTCCGGCTCGAACCGGATCGTGCCCTCGTTGGCGGAGCCGGAGACGCCCGCCAGATCGGCGAGCGCGACGCTCAGTTTCTCCTCGTCGACCGGGATCACCGGGTCGGCGACGCGTTCGCCGCCGAAGAGGGAGCCGATCACGGAGACCGGGTTGTAGTCGCTGCCGGCCGCGCCGCGCACGGTCGCCTGACTGTCCAGGCTCAGCCCGGCCTTGTCGGGGACGAGCTGTGCCTGCTTGCCGTCGACGGCGAGCAGGAGCGGGGCGGCGGCCCGCTTGCCGAGGGCCGCGTCGAGCTTGTTGACCGCCTGCTCCTTGGTGCCGCCGCCGATGTCGACGCCGAGGACGGTGGTGCCCTTGGGGACCTCGGAGTGGTTCATCAACAGCCCGGCCCCGTAGGCGATCCCGAGCAGGGTGACGGCGGCGACGGCGAGCAGGACCAGCTTGGAGCGGCCCTTCTTCTTCGCGGGAGCCGCCGGAGCCGCGGGCGCCGGTGCGGTCGCCCGGTCCGGTCCCTCGTCCCCGGGCCGGTCCGGGTGACCGGCTCCGGGAGCGTCCGGGTACGGCGCGGAGGGGTCGGACGGGACGACGGGGACACCGCCGTGGAGGGTGTCACCGGACAGCTGACCGCCGGGGCCGCCGGGACCGGGACCGGACCCCGCGAACTGCGGGGTGAGTACGGCGGTGTCGTCGGACATCCGGGGGGCGCCGGGGGCGAAGGGACCGGAGGCGTGGGCATGCACCTCGGGCCCGGCGTGACCGGGGCCGGGGTGGCCGCCGGGGCCGCCGTTCATCGCGCCGGGGGCGCTGAGGGGATTGGGGCCGCCCGGAGCGCCCGGACCCGCCAACGGGCCGGGACCGGACAGCGGGTTGGGGCCGGTCAACGGGTCGGGACCCGTGCGGGGGCCGGGGTCGCCGCCGTCCGGCCGGCCCTGGGGACCGGGGCGGCCGCCGGGAGCACCCGGCCCGCCCGGACCACCCGGTCCACCGGGACGCGCCTGACCTCCCGGACCCCCGGGGCCTCCCGGACCTCCGGGGCCTGCCTGGCCGCCGGGACCGCCCGGAGCACCCTGGGTGCCCGGACCCGCCTGACCGCCCCGCTGCCCGGGACCTGGCCGTCCGTTCCGACCGGGCTGCCCCTGGCCTCGCGGACCGCCGGGGCCGCCGAAGGTGTCCGGGCCCGACCCGCCACCGTGACCGTTCGCGTCCCGGCCGAAACGGGCCTGGGCGGCGTCGATGTTCGGGGTGAGGGGCGACGCGCCGGTCACCGGGCCCGTGGTGGGGCCGCTCGGGCCCTGGGGACGGGCCCCGGAGTCCGGCACGGGACGGCCCGCGGTCCCCGTCGGGGAGTCGAACTCGTCGAACGCGCTGCGCGGGGCGGCGGAACCGGCCGCACCGTTCCCGGCCGCAGCGTTCCCAGGCCCGTCCGAGAAGTAGGGCAGATCGGCGCGGGGCGCGGCGGGCGCGCCACCACGGCCGGCACCGTTCGCCGAAGTACCCGCACCCGCGCCGTTCGCGGACGCGCTACCACCGGCACCGTTCACACCCGCGCCACCACCCGGACCGGTGCCGTCGCCGGCCGAGGTGCCCGCCGGTGCCTTGCGCGGGGCGAACCAGTCGCCGGTCGGCTTGTCCCTGGCGGGCCTCTCGCCGGCCGTGTCATCGGCCGAGCCGCCGTCCCTGGCGCTCGGTACGGACCCGTTCGGACCCGTACCGTCCGCGACCGCCGGGGCGCCCGGACCCGCCGGGCCCGTACTCCCGTCACGGCCGGGGCCCGCCGGACGCGGGACGCCGCCCGTACGTTCGGCCCCGCCCCGCCGGTCCGCGGCGTCGATGTCGCTCATCGGCGTCCGCATCACGACCGGTGGGATGGGACGCGAGCCCGGGATGTTGATCCGAATCCGCGTCGTCAGCGTCGTCTCGGTCCTCGGCTCCTCGGGCCGCGGCGGTTCCGCGGGTTCCGGGGCCGGCTCCGGGGCGTCCTGCGAGGGGTGCGGCGCCGGATACTGGCGCGATCCGTACGGCGGCGTACCCGACGGGTACGCGGCTCCGCCGCGCCCCTGGGGCCCGGAGGACGAACTGTCAGTTTCACGACTCAAAGCAGGTTCTCCCGATTGGCTCCGCCGCCCGTACTTCCCCCGTGCCGCAGGCCAGGGGACGGCTCGGCGCGCGCACCACCATACTGGCCGCCGCCGACGGACACCTCGCGACGGTGCGGCGCCGGGGCGTGCGCCACGGGGCCGGCGGAGGCGTCCCGGTCATGGACGTGCCACATCAGGTGCCCGCCCGGCCCGTGTTGACGTCCGGCCGTGGCAACCGCGACATCGTGGCACACATCACAGCGATGGCCGCCCCGCCCAGCATGAAGAGCGCCAGACCGAGTTCGTCACCGAACACGTAGTCGCCCTCGGGGCGTCCGCCGAGCAGCACCATGACCGAGACGAGCCAGCCCGCCGCGGGCGTCAGCGCGCCGAACTGCGTGCCGGTGAGCCTGCGTCCGCCGAGGAACAGTCCGGCCGCGGCGGCCAGCGCGAGCAGCAGACCGCCGGGGAACCACGCCGCTTGGACGAGCGCGCCCGCCAGACCGACCAACGCCCCGAGGACGAGGAGGCCCACGTGGGCCGCGATCCGGCCGAAGTCCGGCGGGGCGGCGGGGCCGGTGGGCCGGGCGCCCGTGGGGGGCGCGCCGGCGCTCCGCGCGCGCGGCCTGTCGTCACTGCTCATGTCTGTGCTCCCGGTGCGCCCGAACCGTCCGGCCGATCCCATATCCCCGCCGCACTCGACGCGTCCGTCGCGTGGGCCGCTCCCGGCGCACGCGCCGGGTCCGGCACGTCCGACGCGGAAGGCGCGGAAGGCGCGGGAGGCGCGGAAGGCGCGGAAGGTACGAGTGGCACGGAGGATACGGGTGATACGTCCGCGAAGAGATCGCGTTCCCGCTCACCGGCCGCCGAACCCCCCGCACCCGCCCGGCCGGAACCCCTGGGCCCGCGCACCAGTTGGTACCACTCGGTGGTGAGGACCGGCTGTCCCAGTCCGTTCGAGAGCGCGAAGAACGGCCCGTCCACGGCGATCTGGGTGGCGTGCGCCCGCATGGCGGCGGTCTTGGCCGCCGCGTGGGCCGTTCCGTCGATCTCCGTGGTGATCAGGGAGTCGTCCACCACGCCCGGTACGTCGTCCACGGCGGCGATGCCGGGGAACGCCGCCGGGGCGGCGGCCCGCAGCCGGGCGAAGGCCGCTTCGGCGTCGGAGCGCGGCACCCGGTTCCAGTAGATCTTCGCGATCGTGTGCGGCGCGCCGGAGCCGTCCGGTTCCGGGCCGGGCCGGTGGGCGGGGTCGGCGGCGAGTTCCGCGGCCCGCGTCGCGACGCGATGGGCCTGGATGTGGTCCGGATGCCCGTAACCGCCGTCGGGGTCGTACGTGACGAGGACCTGGGGACGGACCTCACGGATCACCCGTACGAGATGTCCGGCCGCCTCGTCCACGTCGGCGGCCCAGAAGGCTCCGGGCCGGTGGTTCTGTTCGGCGCCCATCATCCCGGAGTCGCGGAACCGGCCGGCCCCGCCCAGGAAGCGGTGGTCGGTGACCCCGAGTTCCCTCATCGCGGCGGCGAGTTCACCGACGCGGTACGGGCCCAGGGTGTCGTCCCGGTCCGCGGCGAGCCGTGCGAGACCGGGCGGGATGACCTCGCCCTCCTCGCCCAGCGTGCACGTCACCAGCGTGATGTGGACGCCCTCGGCCGCGTACCTGGCCATGGTGGCGCCGTTGTTGATCGACTCGTCGTCGGGGTGCGCGTGCACCAGAAGCAGACGACGGGCGGGAAGGTCCGTCATGGGACCACCCTACGAGCAGCCCGGCCCGCGCGACGGCCCGCACACCCGTCCCGCCCGTCACGCCCCGCCTCGGACCCGTCCGTCCGTCACCTCCTCGGCCGCTCCGGTGAGCGCCGGGGCCGAGTGCCGGAAGACGGGTGCCCGCGACCTGATGTCAGAACTTGATGCCCCCGATCATGCCGGCCACGTTCGAGGTCACCTCCGAGATGGTCGGTGCGATGGACGAGCTCGCGAGATAGAAACCGAGCAGCGCGCAGACCACCGCATGTCCGCCCTTCAGTCCGGATTTCCGGATCAGCAGGAAGACCACGATCGCCAGCAGCACCACCGCCGAAATCGAGAGTGCCACGGCGGTTCACCTCCATCAGTACAGTCGGGGACGGGCAGCACACATGGAGCCAGCAGGCTTTTCATACCCACCGAGCGCTACGGATCATAACTATCCGTGCCAAGGCATTGATCGGAGCACGGCAGCACGAGGGGCGCACGGAACGGCTCCTGGCGTTAGGTTCAGGGCCATGACCTCGCAGAAGCTCTCGTTTCCACGTCAGCACGCCAGAACTCAGCGATTCACTCTCGGCGCACCCCGGGCGTTCACCGTCTCACCAGATGGGACGAGGATCGCCTTCCTCAGGTCGTCCTCCGGCACCGACCGGACGAACCGGCTCTGGGTGCTGGACCTTTCGGACGGTGGGACCGGGGAACGGCTCGTCGCGGACCCCGAGGCGCTGCTGGGGGGCTCGACGGAGAAGTTGTCGCCGCAGGAGCGGGCGCGGCGCGAGCGGAGCCGCGAGGGCTCCTCGGGCATCGTCGGCTACGCGGTCGACGCGGCGGCCGAGTCGGCCGCCTTCGCCCTCTCCGGCAAGGTGTACGTCGCCGATCTGCGGGCCGGGTCCGCGCGGGCGCTGCCGGTGCCCGGACCGGTGCTCGATCCCCGCCCCTCCCCCGACGGCCGTCATGTCGCCTACGTGGCGAAGGGCGCGCTGCGCGTCGTGGGGGCCGGGGGCGACGGGGACCGGGCGGTCGCCGAGCCGGAGGGCGCCGGAGTGACGTACGGCCTCGCGGAGTTCGTCGCGGCCGAGGAGATGGACCGCTCGCGGGGTTTCTGGTGGTCGCCGGAGTCCGACCGGCTGCTGGTCGCCCGGGTCGACGACAGCCCCGTACAGCGGTGGTGGATCGCCGATCCGGCGAACCCGGGGCACCGGCCCGCCGAGGTGGCGTACCCGGCGGCGGGCACCGGCAACGCCGAGGTGCGCCTCTTCGTGCTGGGGCTCGACGGAAGCCGGACCGAGGTCGAGTGGGACCGGGCGCGGTACCCGTACCTCGCCCGGGTCCACTGGTCGTCGGCGGGCGCTCCGCTGCTGCTCGTCCAGGCCAGGGACCAGCGCGCGCAGCGCTGTCTGGCCGTGGACCCGGAGACCGGCGCGACGCGGACCGTGCACGTCGACGAGGACCCGGCGTGGCTGGATCTCTTCCCCGGTGTGCCCGCGTGGACGCCGGACGGGCGGCTGGTCCGGATCGCGGACGAGGGCGGGGCCCGGGTGCTGGCGGTCGGCGACCGGCTGCTGACCGGGGCTCAGCTCCAGGTCCGGGCGGTCCTGGACATCGGCGACTCGGACATCCTGGTGTCGGCGGTGGCGGGCGAGGAGGCCGCCGCGCCGGAGGTCGGTGAGAGCCATGTCTACCGGGTCAACGAGCTGGGAACAGAACGCGTTTCCGAAGGGGTGGGTGTGCACTCCGCGGTCCGCGGCGGCGGGGTGACCGTGCTCGTCTCGGCGCGTCCGGACCGGCCCGGCGGCTCGGTCGAGGTACTGCGGGACGGCAAGCGGGTCGCGACCGTCACCTCGTACGCGCAGGAGCCGGTGCTGTCGGCCCGGGTGACGCTCACCGAGGGGGGCGCACGGCGGATTCCGTGCGCCGTGCTGCTCCCCACCGGCTACACCGAGGCCGACGGTCCGCTCCCGGTCCTGATGGACCCGTACGGCGGCCCGCACGGCCGGCGGGTGCTCGCCTCCCACAACGCGCACCTGACGTCCCAGTGGTTCGCCGACCACGGGTTCGCGGTGATCGTCGCCGACGGCCGGGGCGCCCCGGGCCGCTCGCCCGCCTGGGAGAAGGCGATCAGGGACGATTTCGTCCTCACGCTGGACGACCAGGTGGACGCGCTGCACGCGCTGGCCGAGCGGTTCCCGCTGGATCTCGGCAGGGTCGCGATGCGCGGCTGGTCGTACGGCGGCTACCTCTCGGCACTGGCGGTGCTGCGCAGGCCCGAGGTGTTCCACGCGGCGGTGGTGGGGGCCCCGGTGACGGACTGGCGGCTGTACGACACCCACTACACCGAGCGCTACCTCGGCGACCCGGCGGAGCGGCCCGAGGTGTACGCGTACAACGCGCTGATGACCGACGACGGTCTCTCGAACCCGGCGCGGCAGGTACGGCCGATGATGATCGTGCACGGCCTGGCGGACGACAACGTGGTGGTCGCGCACTCGCTGCGGCTCTCCTCCGCGCTGCTCGCGGCGGGCCGCCCCCATGAGGTGCTGCCGCTGAGCGGGGTGACGCACATGACTCCGCAGGAACAGGTGGCGGAGAACCTGCTGCTGCTCCAGGTCGACTTCCTCAAGCGCTCGCTGGGGATGGGCGGTTCCGCGGAGTAGGACCCGCGTCGAGTCGTGGGCCGGGCTCGCGCCGCCCGCCGTGACGTCACCGGCCGGACGGCGGCGGGGGCGGCCGCCTCCGCCTCCTCACCGGCCGGGCGGCGGCTCGGAGGGTGGTGGCGGCGGGCCGAATCCGCCGGGCCGGCCGTCGCCGCCGTCGCCGCTCGGCGGTTCGCCGCCGTACCCCCACCGACCCCGGTCCGGGCCGGGCGCGGAGCCCGTCCCCGGCGGGTACCCGTGGGCGGGCGGGTATCCGGGCGCGTGGCCGGGTGGCTGCCCCGGTGCGTAGCCGGGCGGGTACGGCGCTCTGGCGGGCCCGCCGCCCGTCCCGTGACCCTGCCAGGGGCCGGGCGCCCGGTCCGGGCCGTACCCCTGCCACGCGCCGTACCCGGCATACGGCTCGGACGGTCGGCCCCGCGTCCCGCCGGCGGCCGTCACGAGCAGCACCACCACTCCCGCGCCCGCCTCGAACAGCCAGGTGGCCACGGTGAGTTGGGCCTCCGTCCGGAAGTCGGAGAAGTGGTCGAGCAGGTCGTACCTCACGATCCGGGTGATCCCCAGCAGACCGGCGTTCAGCACCAGTCCCGAGGCGAACAGGGCGAGCGGCCTGGCGTGGCCGGCGCGGACGAGCCCGCTCACCGCCGCGACCAGGCAGAGCAGGGCGATGGTGACGCCGGTCCAGCCGGCCGGTGCGTCGATCAGCGGCTGGTGGACCCGTCGGCCGCCGATCAGCCAGTCCGGGTACGCCTCCGGGGTCAGCGTGGCCTGGCGGATCTCCCAGGCGATGCCCACCGCGCCCGCCAGGCCCAGCAGCGGGAAGGCCACCGCCGAGGCGCCCGGACCCGCCCGGGTGGGCAGGGGTTCGTACGCGTCGCGCGGCGCCCTGCGGCCCGCGAGCACGGTGACGACCAGTGCCGCACCGACCGCGAGCGCCACGCAGGCGCAGCCGAGTGCCCGGGTGCGGAGCTGGTCCGTGGCCCGGTCCTCCGCCCAGGAGGCGCCGATGGTCCACAGCCCGGGGAGCCGGACCACCAGGGTGAGCGCTCCGGCACCGACCAGGGCGGACGCGGCCACCGGCGAACGCCGCGCGGTGAGCGCGACGACGAGGTACGCCACCAGCAGCACCACGTCCAGGGACGAGGTGGTGGGGACGAACGTCGGCTGTGCGGCGTAGTCGCCCGACCAGGACCGCCACAGCCCGCCGGGCCCGTCGGCCGCTCCGAGGTCCCGCGCGACCCAGGCCCCGGTCAGCACCGCGAGCACACCGCAGAGGACGGCGCCGGTCACACGCGCGCCGCGGGTAAGTATCACGCGAGCGATACTCCACCGCGCCCGGCCACCGGACAAGAGGGCGTCAGGACCGGAACCGCATCATCATGACGGCCCGTCAGCTGCCGTGCTCCTGCGGGCGATTCAGTCGGCAGCGGTGCTTCCCGTACCGGACGGGGGCGGTCCGCCGTCGCTCCCGGCGGCACCCGCGCCCCCCGCCGGGGCCGCACCCTCCGGCCGGTCCTCGCCGCCCCCCGGTCGCGCGGTGGCCGCGTCCGGCGCGTCCGGGGCCCCCTCCGGCCGGCGCGGCGGTCCCGGCGGCGCCGTGTCCGGCACCACCATCCGCTTCTCCTCCGCGAAGTGGCACGCGGAGTCGTGCCGGGCCGGGCTGTCCGTGTCCCGGAAGACCGCCGGGACCGCCAGCAGCGGCACCTCCAGCGCGCACCGCTCCTGGGCCTTCCAGCAGCGGGTGCGGAAGCGGCAGCCGGACGGGATGTTGGCCGGGGACGGCACGTCGCCGGTGAGGATGATCCGTTCGCGGGAGTCGCGGGCGCTCGGGTCGGGCACCGGGACCGCCGACAGCAGCGCCTGGGTGTACGGGTGCGTCGGGTGGTCGTAGATCTCCTCGTCCGTGCCGGTCTCCACGATCCGGCCCAGGTACATCACGCCGATCCGGTCGGAGATGTGCCGGACGATCGACAGGTCGTGCGCGATGAAGACGTACGACAGGCCGAACTCCGCCTGGAGCCGGTCGAGCAGATTGACGACCTGGGCCTGGACGGAGACGTCGAGGGCCGAGACCGGTTCGTCCGCGACGATGATCTCCGGGTTGAGCGCGAGGCCGCGGGCGATGCCGATGCGCTGGCGCTGACCGCCGGAGAACTGGTGCGGGTAGCGGTTGATGTACTCCGGGTTGAGCCCGACCACGTCCAGCAGTTCCCTGACCCGGCGGCGCCGGTCGCCCTTCGGGGCCACCTCGGAGTGGATCTCGTACGGCTCGCCGATGATGTCGCCGACCGTCATCCTCGGGTTGAGCGAGGTGTACGGGTCCTGGAACACCATCTGGATGTTGCGGCGCACGGCCTTCATCGCCCGGCCGGACAGCTTGGTGATGTCCTCGCCCTTGTACCGGATCGCACCCGCCGTCGGCTGCTCCAGATGCACCAGCAGCCGCGCGACGGTGGACTTGCCGCAACCCGACTCGCCCACGATGCCGAGGGTCTCACCGGCCGCCAGGTCGAAGGAGACCCCGTCGACCGCCTTCACCGCGCCGACCTGCCTCTTGATCAGGATGCCCTGGGTCAGCGGGTAGTGCTTGACGAGGTCGCGGACCTCCAGGATGGGTTCGCGTCCGGCGTACGCGGTCTGCTGCCGCGACCTGGCCAGCAGATCACGCGCCGCGTCGCCCTCCTCGCGCGCCTGCCTGCGCCCCGAGTGGTCAGCGTGCATCGAGGGTCTCCTTCCAGAAGTGGCAGGCGCTCCTGCGGTGCGCGTCGACCTCGTACAGCGGCGGCACATCGGTACGGCACACGTCGCGGGCCTGTGGGCAGCGGGGGTTGAACGCGCAGCCGGGCGGGATGTGCAGCAGGTTGGGCGGCAGGCCCTTGATCGCGTACAGCTCCCGCCCCTTCTGGTCCAGGCGCGGGATCGAGGCGAGCAGGCCCTTGGTGTACGGGTGGGCGGGGGCCCGGTAGATCTCGTGGACGGGGGCGGACTCGACGATGCGGCCGGCGTACATCACGGCGATCTTGTCGGCGACGTCGGCCACCACACCCAGGTCGTGGGTGATCAGGATGAGGCCCATGTTCAGTTCCCGCTGGAGTTCCGCGAGCAGGTCCATCACCTGGGCCTGGACGGTCACGTCGAGCGCGGTGGTCGGCTCGTCCGCGATGATCAGGTCCGGCTCCAGGGCCAGCGCCATGGCGATCATGATGCGCTGGCGCATACCGCCGGAGAACTGGTGCGGATAGTTCCCGACCCGTTCCTTGGCGGCCGGGATGCGGACCCGGTCCATCAGCTCGACCGACTTCCTCCTGGCGTCCCCGCGGGACATCCCCCGGTGCACGGTGAACATCTCGCCGAGCTGGTCGCCGACACTGATCACGGGGTTCAGGGAGGACAGCGCGTCCTGGAAGATCATGGCCATCTCCTGGCCGCGTACCTTGCGCCGTTCCTCGTTCCTGAGCTTCAGCAGATCGCGGCCCTTGAACAGGATCTCGCCGCCGCTGATCCTGCCGGGCGGTACGTCGAGGATGCCCATGACGGCCTGGGCGGTGACGGACTTGCCCGAGCCGGACTCGCCGAGCACGGCGAGGGTCTCCCCCTCGGCCACCGAGTAGTTGACCCCGTTGACGGCCTTGGCGACTCCGTCCCGGGTGTGGAACTCCACGTGCAGATCGCGCACTTCGAGCAGCATGGCGACGGCCTCCTCAGCGCAGCTTGGGGTCGAGGGCGTCGCGCACCGCGTCGCCGAGCATGATGAACGCGAGGACCGTCACGGCCAGCGCCCCGGCGGGCCAGAGCAGCATGTGCGGGGCGTTGCGGATGTACGGGGAGGCGGCGGAGATGTCGATGCCCCAGGAGACGGCGGGCGGTTTCAGCCCGACTCCGAGGTACGACAGGGTCGCTTCGAGCGCGATGTAGGTGCCGAGCGCGATGGTCGCGACGACGATGACGGGGGCGATCGCGTTGGGCGCGATGTGCCGCAGCAGCATCCGTGAGTTGGAGGAGCCCAGGGCCCGCGCGGCCTGTACGTAGTCGTTCTGTTTGGCGGTGATCACCGAGCCGCGGGCGATGCGGGCGATCTGCGGCCAGCCCAGCAGGACGATGAAGCCGATCACCGGCCAGACGGTGGAGCTGGTGATCACGGACAGGAAGACCAGGCCGCCGAGGACCACCGGGATGCCGAAGAAGACGTCGGTGATGCGGGAGAGGATGGCGTCCCACCAGCCTCCGAAGAAGCCGGCGAGACCGCCGAGCACGCTGCCGAGCAGCGACACCCCGACGGTGGCGCAGACGCCGACGGTGACGGAGGCGCGTGCGCCGTGGACGGTACGGGTGTAGACGTCGCAGCCCTGTCCGTCGAAGCCGAAGGGGTGGCCGGACCGGGAGCCCTGCTGGGCCTTGTCGAGGTCGCAGGCGAGCGGGTCGCCGTCGGCGATCAGCGAGGGCCAGATCGAGATGATCACCAGGAACAGGATGATCAGCGCGGAGATGATGAAGACGGGGTTGCGGCGCAGGTCCGCCCAGGCGTCGGACCACAGGCTGTGCGGCTTGCCGGTGGGGCCCGAGCCGTCGCCGCCGGTACCCTCCAGGGTCTGCCCCTCCCCCATGGCGAGGTCCGTCGCGCCGCCGGCCCCGGCCGGGGAGATCGCTCCGTCCGATGGCTGCGGCTCAGGCATAGCGAATCCTCGGGTCGAGTACGGCGTACAGGAGGTCGACGATCAGGTTCGCCGCCAGGAAGACGAGGACCAGGATGGTGACGAACCCGACGACGGTCTGGGAGTTCTGGCGCAGGATGCCCTGGTAGAGCTGGTAGCCGACGCCGTGGATGTTGAAGATGCGCTCGGTGACGATCGCGCCGCCCATCAGGGCGCCCACGTCGGTGCCGATGAAGGTGACGACGGGGATCAGCGAGTTCCGCAGCAGGTGACGGAGGATCACCCGGCGCCGGGGCAGTCCCTTGGCGGTGGCCGTCCGGACGTAGTCGGCGCGGGCGTTCTCGGCGATCGACGACCGGGTCAGGCGGGCGACGTAGGCGAGGGACACCGAGGCGAGGACGAGGCCCGGCACGATGAGTTCGTCGACGGGCGCCTCGGGCGACACCGATGGTTTCATGACGCCCCACTCGACGCCGAGCAGGAGCTGGAGCAGCAGACCGGTGACGAAGGTCGGCACGGAGATGACGATCAGGGTCAGGATCAGCACGGTGGTGTCGACGGGGCGGCCCCGGCGCAGTCCGGTGACGACGCCGAGGCTGATGCCGATCACGATCTCGAAGACGATGGCGACGATGGTGAGCCGGATGGTGATGGGGAAGGCGGTGCCCATCAGCTCGGTGACCTTCTGGCCGTTGAACGCGGTCCCGAAGTCACCCGTGAAGACGTTGCCCATGTACGTCGCGTACTGCTGCCAGACCGGCTTGTCGAGGCCGAACTCGGTGCGCAGCTGGGCGGCGGTCGACGGGTCGCACTGGCGGTCGCCGCAGAGACCGGCGATGGGGTCACCCATCACGTTCACCATGAGGAAGATCAACAGCGTGGCGCCGAAGAAGACCGGGATCATCTGCAGCAGCCGCCGGATCACATAACGTCCCATGAAGGGCTCCGGGGGTCGCGGGGTCGGGGGCTCGGTTCCGGGGAACGGCCGAGGCCGGGTGGCCGGTGCGCTGCCCGCACACCGGCCACCCGGCCTCAGCGGGTCACTTGACCTTGATCTGCTCGTACACCGGGACGCTGAACTGGTTCAGCGAGACGTCCGAGATCCGGTCCGAGTAGCCGGCGCTGCCGTTCTGGTACCAGAGCGGGATGACGGGCATCTGGTCGGCGAGGACCCGCTCGGCGTCCTGGAAGGTGGTGATGGCCTTGGCCTTGTCGGACTCGGCGTTGGCCTTGTCGACGAGTCCGTCGAACTTCTTGTTGCTCCACTTGCCGTCGTTGGAGGAGGCGTTGGTGTAGTAGAGCGGCTGGAGGAAGTTCTGGATCAGCGGGTAGTCCATCTGCCAGCCCGCGCGCCAGGGGCCGGTGAGCTTCTGCTGGGTGACCTGGTTGCGGAAGTCGGCGAAGGTGCCGACGGGCCCGCCGACGCAGGCCCTGTTGTTGCCCATGACGTTGTTGATGCTGTTGCAGATGGCGTCCACCCACTCCTTGTGGGAGCCGGTGTCCGCGTTGTACGTGATCTTCAGCTGGCCGCCGGGGATGCCGCCGCCCTCCTGGATCAGCTTCTTGGCCTGCGCCTTGTCGTACTCGCAGGGGGCGCCGCAGAGGCCCTTCTTGAAGCCGCCCTCCTCGCCGAGGACCGGGGAGGTCCAGTCGGACGCGGGGGTGCGGGTCTTCTGGAAGATCTGGCTGGTGATCTGGTCGCGGTTGATGGCCATCGAGAGGCCCTGACGGACCTTGACCGCCTTGTCCGTGTCCCACTTCTTGTCGTAGAAGGGGAAGGCCAGGGTCTGGATGATGCCTGCCGGGGTGTTGATGTACCGGCCGCCGAGGTCGGACTTGACGTTCTTCAGCTGGGAGGCGGGGACGTCGTCGACGAGGTCGAGGTTGCCCGCGGTCAGGTCGGTGTAGGCGGTGTTGTTGTCGGTGTAGACCTTGAGGTCGACGCCGCCGTTGCGCGCCTTGTCCTCGCCGGGGTACTTGTCCCACTTGCGGAGCTTCATCGAGGAGCCCTTGGCGTACTTCTGGATGGCGTAGGGGCCGTTGCCGACCGGCTTGGAGAGCCAGCCGGCGTGGTCGGTGAAGAACGTCCTGGGCAGCGGGGCGAAGGCCGGGTAGCCGAGGGTGTCGGGCCACAGCGAGAACTTCTGCGAGAGCTTCGCCGTGAAGGTCCTGTCGTTGACGACCTTGAGTCCGGAGAGGGTGTCGGCGGAGGCCTTGCCCGTCTCGGGGTGGACCTTGTCGTATCCCTCGATGTAGCCGAAGAAGTAGGCGTTCTTCTGGTTGTTCTTGAGCGCCGCGCCGTAGTTCCAGGCGTCCACGAAGGACTTCGCGGTGACCTTCTCGCCGTTGCTGAAGGTCCAGCCGTCCTTCAGGGTGATCGTGAAGTTCTGCGCGTCGGTCGACTCGATCTTCTCGGCGAGCATGTTCTTCGCCTCGCCGGTCTTCGGGTCGTACCGCTTGAGTCCGCGGAACACCATGTCGAGGACCTTGCCGCCCTGCACCTCATTGGTGTTGGCGGGCTCCAGGGGGTTCTGCGGGTCGCCCCAGGAGGAGCTGACGATCCCGTCGGCACCGCCGCCGCCACCACCGCCACCACCGCCGCTGTCGTCCCCACCACCGCAGGCCGTCGCCGTCAGGGCGACGGCCACCGCACATGCGGCCCATCTGGCCTGTGTGGCTCCACGCATGGAGTGCCTCCTCAGAGCGCTCGGTCTCACTTAGGCCCAAATATCACCTCATAACAACTGTTGCGCATATTTACTCCCGCCATCCGGGTGCGGGCATGACGGGAACCGGTCGGCCGGATGGCCGGATGTACGCATTCCGAGATGTTCACATCCGGATATCGGAATCAATGGCGGATTCGCCCCCCGGCGGGCGGAACATCCCCCACTTTTGATCATGCACAGGTAAAGAGCGCGTCCGTCTACGGTCATGTACTGGTCAATAACCCAAAGAACGGTTCAAGGCCCCCCGCCGCGCATTGACCCTGTCCGAGCCACGTTGACAAGGTCCGCGTAGCCCGTAGGTGTGTCCTGCGGAGTCCTCAGACCCTCCGGGCCAGGAGCACCATGACGCAATCAACTCCCCATGCGGCTGCCCCGTTCGAGGTGGTCGAAGCGGACGTACCCGCACTGCCGGACATCTCGGCGCCCAAGGGCGGCGAGGGCCGCTCCCCGGGCAGGCTCGCCTGGCGGCGGTTCAAGCGCGACCGCACCGGGGTCCTCTCGGCCTACGTGGTCCTCTTCTTCTTCGCCGTGGCACTCTGCGCGCCACTGATCTCCAAGCTGTACGGCAAGGACCCGTACACGACGTACGGGCAGGACTCCGACGGCCTGCTCAACGACTTCGGGTTCCCGATCAAGCCCAACGGCGGTATCAGCGGCGACTTCTGGTTCGGCATCGAGCCCCAGCTGGGCCGCGACCTCTTCACCTTCCTGATCTACGGCATCCGCAACTCGCTGTTCATCGCGGGCGTCACCGCGGTCCTGGTGACCGTGCTCGGCATCGTCATCGGCATCACGGCCGGCTACCTCGGCGGGAAGACGGACTACTTCATCGGCCGGATCATCGACATCCTGCTGGCCTTCCCGTCCACGCTGTTCTTCATCGCGTTCTGGCCGGTGCTGATCTCGATCCTGGTCTCCCCCGAGGAGGCCACCCCGCTGTGGCTCACGATCACCAGCCTCATCCTCGTGATGACCGCCTTCGGCTGGGCGTCCATCGCGCGTCTGCTGCGCGGCGAGGTACTGGCCCTGCGGGAGCGGGAGTTCGTCGAGGCCGCGAAGGTGACGGGCGCCTCGCCGGCCCGGATCATCTTCAAGGAGCTGCTGCCCAACCTGTGGACGCCGATCCTCATCCAGGCGACCCTCGCGCTCCCCATGTTCGTGACGGCCGAGGCCGGACTCGCCTTCCTGGGCGTCGGACTGACCCAGAAGACGCCCGACTGGGGCGTGATGCTGCAACGCGGCGCCGACGTCTACCAGGACGACATCACCTTCATGCTCTTCCCCGGCCTGACCATGGTGATCTTCGTCCTCGCGTTCAACCTCCTCGGCGACTCGATCCGCGACGCGCTCGACCCGAAGACCAAGCGCTGACCGTTCCACCGGCCCGGAGCCACGGGGCTCCGCCGGACCCGTTCCGTCTCCTTTCCGCACCGATCAGGGCAGGTTGCCATGTCTCTCTCCCGCAGAAACTTCGTCATCGCCACATCCCTCGCGGCGGGCGGCTCCATCGTTCTCTCCGCGTGCAGCAGTGGTGACGCGGGCGGGAGCGGGGGCAAGAGCGGCACCCCGGAAGCGGGCGCCACCAAGTACACCGGCTCGACCGTCACGATCGGCACCAAGGCCGACTCGACCGGTCCGGCCCCCGAGATCCCGGGCGCCAAGAAGGGCGGCACGATCTACGGCGTCTCCGAGGACGACTTCTCGCACCTGGACCCGCAGCGCATCTACTTCGCGTTCAACTCCAGCGCCGCGCTCCTCTTCGCACGCTGCCTCACCGGTTACCGGATCGACGACAAGGGCGCCCTGACCCTCGTCGGCGACCTCGCCACCGACACCGGCACCGCGTCCCCCGACAACAAGTCCTGGACCTTCACGCTGAAGGACGGGCTGAAGTGGCAGGACGGCAGCGAGCTGACCGTCGAGGACGTGCGCCACGGCATCGAGCGCGCGTGGGCCCCGTTCATCACCGAGGGGGCGGCCTACGTCCAGCAGGCGCTGACCGGCAAGGGCGACTGGCGCAAGGGCTACGAGGGCCCGTACGGCGGCAAGCACCTGGAGCAGATCGTCACCGACAAGGCCAAGAAGACGATCACCTTCAACCTGAAGGAGGCCCGCCCGGACTTCAACTTCACGCTGGCCATGCACTCGTACGCCGCCACGCCACTGAAGCTGGACACCAAGGAGAAGTACGACAAGCAGCCGGTCTCCTGCGGCCCGTACATCGTCAAGCACCGCTCCATCGACAAGTCGATGACGCTGACGCGCAACAAGCACTGGGACCCGGCGACCGACTCGATCCGCAACGCCTACCCGGACACCTTCGAGTTCGAGTTCGGCCCCTCCTCGCTGGAGTCCGCGGACCGGTTCATCGCGGACCAGGGCAAGGACCAGCAGATGGTCTCCATCTACAAGGCCGTCCCCGCCGAGCGCATCCAGAAGGTGCTCACGGACCCGGAGCTGAAGAAGCGCAGCTTCAACGGCCTGCTCACCGGCACGTACTACTACGCCATCAACTGCCGCCGGATCACCGACGTCCAGGTGCGCAAGGCGCTCAACATCGCCTGGCCGCTGGAGCAGATCCGCAAGATCTACGGCGGCCCCTCCGCCGGTGACTACGCCACCACGCTCCTCAGCCCCGACATCCTGGGCCGGGAGAAGTTCGACCTCTACGGCAAGCTGAAGACGCCGCAGGGCGACCCGGAGGCGGCCAAGGCGATCCTGGAGAAGGCCGGCAAGGCCGGCCAGAAGATCGTCTACACGTACCCGCAGAGCCCGACGTACGACAAGACGGCCGTCGTCGTCGAGAACGCGCTGAAGAAGGCCGGCTTCACGCCCGTCATGAAGCCCGTCGACTCGACGTCGTACTACGACCAGATCCAGCAGACCGACAACAGCTTCGACGTCATGTGGTTCGGCTGGTCGCCGGACTGGCCGACCGCCTACACGATGATCCAGCCGCTCCTGGACAGCGCCTCCATCGGCAACGGGCAGAACAACGTCTCCCAGGCCAAGGTCGACTGGATCGACGCCGCCATCAAGGAGAACGTCGTCATCTCCGACCAGCAGAAGGCCGGCGCCGCCTGGACCGCCCTGGACAAGCGGATCATGGACGAGGTCGTCCCGATCATCCCGGAGACGTACCAGCGCCGCTTCTACCAGTTCGGCTCCAAGGTCGGCGGCGCCATGATGGACCCGCTGTTCTCGGCCACCCTGCTCTACAGGACGTACGTCAAGGCCTGACGACCGGCCCCCGCGGCGCGGTGGGCGGCTTCCCGGTGACGGGGAGCCGCCCCTCCCCCATCTCCCTTCCGGCATCCGTCAGGAACACCCACCATGCTCCGCTTCCTCCTGCGCCGTACCGTCGGCGCCGCGGTCATCCTGCTGATCATCAGCGCCCTCGTCTTCGTCCTCTTCTACGCCGCCCCGCGCGACCCCGCCCGGGTCGCCTGCGGCAAGGTCTGCACCCCCGAGACGCTGGCGCTGGTCCGGCAGAATCTCGGCATCGCCGATCCGATCCCGGTGCAGTACTGGCACTGGCTGCAGGGGCTGTTCGTCGGCCGCGAGTACGCGTCGTACGGGCACTGCCCGGCGCCGTGCCTGGGGTATTCGTTCATCAACCGGGAGCCGGTCTTCGGCACCATCGTCGACCGCTTCCCGACCACCCTCTCGCTCTCGGTGGGCAGCGCGGCCGTCTTCGTCCTGTTCGGCGTCGGCACCGGCATGCTGGCCGCCGTCAAGCAGGGCAAGTGGCTCGACAAGCTCGCGTCGTCCGCGTCGCTGGTCGGCTCCTCGCTCCAGATCTACATCGTCGGCGTGGTCGCCATGTACTTCCTGACCGACCAGCTGCACCTGCTGGACCGGCCCACGTACACGCCGTTCACCGAGAACCCGGCCGCCTGGTTCTCCGGGCTGCTGCTTCCGTGGCTGGTGCTCTCCATCATCTTCACCGCCAACTACACCCGCATGGCGCGTTCCCAGTTGGTGGAGACCCTCAGTGAGGACTACGTCCGCACGGCCCGCGCCAAGGGGCTGTCCCAACGGACGGTCTTCTTCCGGTTCGCCTGGCGGGGCGCCATGGGCCCGATCGTCACGATCTTCGGCCTCGACCTCGGGGTGCTGCTCGGCGGCGCGATCATCACCGAGAAGACGTTCAGCCTCCAGGGCATCGGGGCGCTCTCGATCAAGGCCGTCTCCACCAACGACCTGCCGACCCTGCTCGGCGTGATGATGGTGGCGGCGACCGCGATCGTGGTCCTCAACATCGTCGTCGATGCCGTGTACGCCCTCATCGACCCCCGTGTCCGCCTCGCCTAGGGAGAGACCCATGAGCACCCCCTTCCTCTCCGTACGCGATCTGCGCGTCCACTTCTCCACCGAGGACGGCATGGTCAAGGCCGTCGACGGCCTCTCCTTCGACCTGGAGCGGGGCAGGACCCTCGGTATCGTCGGCGAGTCCGGCTCCGGGAAGTCCGTCACCAACCTCGCGATCCTCGGCCTCCACCACCCCGAACACACCGCGATCGGCGGGGAGATCGAGCTGGACGGACAGAGCCTGCTGACCGCGACCGAGCGTCAGCTGGAACGGCTGCGCGGCAACAGGATGGCCATGATCTTCCAGGACGCCCTGGCCTCCCTCTCGCCGTACCACACCATCGGCCGGCAGATCGGCGAGGTGTTCCGCAAGCACACCGGCGCCTCCAGGAAGGAGTCCAGGGCGCGGGCCGTGGAGATGCTGACCAGGGTCGGCATCCCGCAGCCGGGGCTGCGGGTCGACGACTATCCGCACCAGTTCTCCGGCGGAATGCGCCAGCGGGCGATGATCGCCATGGCGCTGGTCTGCGACCCGGCGCTGCTGATCGCGGACGAGCCGACGACCGCGCTGGACGTCACCGTGCAGGCCCAGATCATGGACCTGCTCAAGGACCTCCAGCAGGAGACCGGCACCTCGATCATCTTCGTCACCCACGACCTGGGCGTCATCGCCGACATCGCGGACGACGTGCTCGTGATGTACGGCGGGCGGTGTGTGGAGCGCGGCACCAAGCAGCAGGTCCTGCGGTCGCCCCAGCACCCCTACACCTGGGGGCTGCTGGGGTCCATGCCGTCGCTGGAGGGACCGGTCGACATACCGCTGTCACCGATCCCCGGTACCCCGCCCAGCTTGCTGAACCCGCCGACCGGCTGCCGGTTCCACCCCCGGTGCACCTTCACCGAACAGGTCATGGGCGGGCGCTGCTCGACCGACCGGCCGCCGCTGGAGCTGGTGGACGACCGGGGGGCGGCCTGCCACCTCACCGCCGGACAGCGCGCCGAGCTCTTCGCCGGTATCGCCGGCAGCCGGTCCAACTGACGTACAAGAGACGGGACTTCACCACCATGAGCACGACCGACCCCCTCCTGGACGTCTCCGGACTCAGCAAGCACTTCCCGATCATGGGCGGCTTCCCGATCAGACGGAAGGTCGGCGCGGTCCAGGCCGTCGACGGCCTGGACTTCGGCATCGGCCACGGCGAGAGCCTGGGCCTGGTGGGCGAGTCGGGCTGCGGGAAGTCCACCACGGGCCGGCTGGTCACCCGGCTGCTGGAGCCGACCGGGGGCCGGATCTCCTACCGGGGCAAGGACATCACCCACGCCTCGCGCCGGGAGCTGGCACCGGTCAGGTCCGAGATCCAGATGATCTTCCAGGACCCGTACGCCTCGCTGAACCCCCGGCAGACCGTCGGCAAGATCATCTCCAGCCCGATGGAGGTCAACGACATCCGGCCGACGGGCGGCCGGGAGGCGCGGGTCCGGGAGCTCCTGGAGACCGTCGGGCTCAACCCGGAGCACTACAACCGCTTCCCGCACGAGTTCTCCGGCGGCCAGCGGCAGCGCATCGGGGTGGCCCGCGCGCTGGCCCTGGAGCCGAAGCTGATCGTGGCCGACGAGCCGGTCTCCGCGCTCGACGTGTCGATCCAGGCGCAGGTGGTGAACCTGCTCCAGAACCTCCAGAGGGAACTCGGCATCGCGTTCCTCTTCATCGCCCACGACCTGGCCGTCGTGCGGCACTTCTCGCAGCGCGTCGCGGTGATGTACCTCGGACGGATCGTGGAGATCGCCGACCGCGCGGACCTGTACGGCAATCCGCGCCACCCGTACACCAGGGCGCTGCTCTCCGCCGTGCCCGAGGCGACCGCCGACGACGCGCCGGCCCGCGAGCGCATCCGGCTCACCGGCGACGTGCCGTCCCCGATCGACCCGCCGTCGGGCTGCCGCTTCCGTACCCGCTGCTGGAAGGCGACGGAGAAGTGCGCCACCGACACCCCGCCGCTGGTCGTGGTGGAGGGCAGCAACGCCGGGCACCTGACGGCCTGTCACCACCCGGAGCCGAGCACGCTCGGGTCCGCCGCCGCACCGGCCCGTACCGGCGGGACGGGCCCCGCGTCCCCCGCCGAGGGGCCCCCTTCCCTGTCGAAGGCCACCGCGGCCGCCGAAGGGGCGAGGACCCCCGACGACCCGAAGGCCGGGGCCTGACACCCCGCTCCGGCCCCGGGGAGCCCCGTCCGGTACCGACCGGGCGGGGCTCCCCGGCCCGGGTACCGGGCACGCGCGCCCCTCTGACCCGAGCCGTCCGCGCGCCCGGTACCCGGGAACGGAAGGGCGCCCGGAACCGAACGGTTCCGGGCGCCTTCGTGTGTCCTCGGACAGGGTGACGGACTCAGCCGTACGGGTCCGGACTCAGCCGACCAGTACGGCCTTCTCCTCCGCGAAGTGGCAGGCCGACTCGTGCGCCGCCTGGGTCTCCTCACCCTTGAAGCGCTCCGGGATCGCCAGCAGCGGCACCTCCGTCGCGCACTTGTCCTGGGCCTTCCAGCAGCGGGTGCGGAAGCGGCAGCCCGACGGCGGGTTGGCGGGCGAGGGGACGTCACCGGAGAGGATGATCCGCTCGCGGCCCTCCCGGGCGTCCGGGTCCGGCACCGGGACCGCCGACAGCAGCGCCTGGGTGTACGGGTGCGTCGGGTGGTCGTAGATCTGCGTGTCCGTGCCGATCTCGGCCATCTTGCCGAGGTACATGACCCCGACCCGGTCCGAGATGTGCCGGACGATCGACAGGTCGTGCGCGATGAAGAGGTAGGAGAGGTTGAACTCGTCCTGGAGCTTCTCCATCAGGTTGATGACCTGCGCCTGCACCGACACGTCGAGCGCGGAGACCGGCTCGTCGCAGATGATGATCTCCGGGTTGAGCGCGAGGCCGCGGGCGATGCCGATGCGCTGGCGCTGACCGCCGGAGAACTGGTGCGGGTAGCGGTTGATGTACTCCGGGTTGAGCCCGACGACGTCCAGCAGCTCCTGCACCTTGCGGCGCCGGTCGCCCTTCGGGGCCACCTCGGGGTGGATCTGGAAGGTCTCGCCGATGATGTCGCCGACCGTCATCCTCGGGTTGAGCGAGGTGTACGGGTCCTGGAACACCATCTGGATGTTGCGGCGCACGGCCTTCAGGGCGCGGCCGGACAGCTTGGTGATGTCCTGGCCCTTGAAGAAGACCTCGCCCGCGGTGGCCCGCTCCAGGGTCATCAGCAGCTTGGCGACCGTGGACTTCCCGCAGCCGGACTCGCCCACGATGCCCAGGGTCTCGCCCTGGTACAGGTCGAAGGAGATCCCGTCGACCGCCTTGACCGCGCCGACCTGCTTCTTGAAGAGGATGCCCTGGGTCAGCGGGAAGTGCTTGACCAGGTTGCGCACCTGGAGGATCGGCTCGCCGTGCGAGACCGGGGCCTCGATGGCGGCGACCGCCTCGTCCTCGGTGGCGGCGTTGACCGTGCCGACCTCGGTGACGTTGGGGGTGGCGTCCACGGACTCCGACCCGGCCGCCTTCTTCTTCGGGCTGTCAGCCATGGAGCGTCTCCTTCCAGAAGTGGCAGGCGCTGTGACGGCCGGCCAGTTCGCTGCCGTCCCGCTCCGTCACCGGGTACAGCGGCGGAATGTCCGTGCGGCAGATGTCCTGCGCCATCGTGCAGCGCGGGTTGAAGGCGCAGCCCGGCGGCACGTGGAGCAGGTTGGGCGGCAGTCCCTTGATCGCGAACAGCTCCTGGCCCTTCTGGTCCAGGCGCGGGATCGAGGCGAGCAGGCCCTTGGTGTACGGGTGCGCGGGGCGCTTGTAGATCTCGTGGACCGGCGCGGTCTCGACGATACGGCCCGCGTACATCACGGCGATCTTGTCGGCGACGTCGGCCACCACACCCAGGTCGTGGGTGATCAGGATCAGGCCCATGTTGTACTCGCGCTGGAGTTCCGCGAGCAGGTCCATCACCTGGGCCTGGACGGTCACGTCGAGCGCGGTGGTCGGCTCGTCCGCGATGATCAGGTCCGGCTCCAGGGCCAGCGCCATGGCGATCATGATGCGCTGGCGCATACCGCCGGAGAACTGGTGGGGGTAGTCCCCGATGCGGGCCCTGGCGGCCGGGATCTTGACCTGGTCCATCAGGTCGATGGCCTTTTCCCTGGCGTCCTTCTTGGACAGGCCCTGGTGGACGCGGTACATCTCGCCGAGCTGGTAGCCGACGGTGAGGACGGGGTTCAGCGAGGAGAGCGCGTCCTGGAAGATCATCGCGATCTTCCGGCCGCGGATCTGCCGGCGCTCCTCGTAGCTCATCTTCAGCATGTCCTGGCCGCGGAAGAAGATCTCGCCCTGCGGAATCCTGCCGGGGGGCATGTCGAGGATGCCCATGATGGCCTGGGCCGTCACGGACTTGCCGGAGCCGGACTCGCCGAGCACGGCGAGCGTCTCGCCGGCGCCCACGCTGTAGTTGACACCGTTGACCGCCTTGGCCACACCGTCGCGGGTGTGGAACTCCACATGGAGGTCACGGACTTCGAGCAGTGGGCCGACGTGGTCGTCACCCGAACGTGCGGACGGGACTTCGGCGGTCTTGTCGATGGTGGTCACGTACGCCCTCCTTATCGCGTCTTCGGGTCGAGGGCGTTGCGGACGGCTTCGCCGAGCATGATGAACGCCAGAACGGTGATGCTGAGCATGATCGACGGGTACAGCAGGATGTGCTGTGCGACTCGGATCTGGTTCGAGCCGGTGGAGATGTCGATGCCCCACGAGATGGTCGGGGAGGCGAGGCCCAGCCCGAGGTACGACAGGGTCGCCTCGGCCGAGATGTAGACACCGAGCGAGATGGTCGCGACGACGATGACCGGGGCCATGGCGTTCGGCAGGATGTGCTTGAACAGGATGCGGTTCGTGCCCGCGCCCAGCGCTCTGGCGGCCTGGACGTAGTCCGACTGCTTGATGGTGATCACCGCGCCGCGCATGACTCGCGCGATCTGCGTCCAGCCGAGGAAGGCCAGTGCCATCACGACGACCCAGACCGTGCGCTCGGTGAACGCCTGGAGGACGACCATGGCGCCGAGCAGGAACGGCAGGCCGAGGAAGATGTTGGTGAAGCCGGACAGCAGGGCGTCGACCCAGCCGCCGAAGTAGCCGCCGATCATGCCGACCAGGCCGCCGAACACGGTCACCAGCAGGGTGACGCAGATGCCGACGATGATCGAGGCGCGGGTGCCGTAGATGACGCGGGCGTAGACGCTGCGTCCCTGCCCGTCGTAACCGAGCCATTCCGGCGAACCGACCTTGCCCAGTTCGGGCTTGGTCAGGAAGTGGTGGCTCAGGTCGCCGGTGGTGGGCGAGGCGCTGGTGAACAGGCCGGGGAAGACCGAGATCACCACGAGGATGGTGATGAGGATCGCCGACACGATGAAGTACGGGTTGCGGCGCAGGTCGGCCCAGGCGTCGCCCCAGAGGCTGCGCGCCTTCTCGGCCTTGATCCCCGCCGGTTCCGCGATGGGTGCCTTGGCGTCGTCGGGCGCGGAGGCGGTCTTGGTCAGCTCAGGCATACCGGATCCTCGGGTCCAGGACCGCGTACAGCAGGTCGACGAGCAGGCTCATGAAGAGGTAGACGAGCACCAGGATGGTGACGAGTCCGACCAGCGTGGTGCCTTCGCGCCGGGTGATCGACTCGAAGATGGTGCCGCCGACGCCCTTCACGTTGAAGACACCCTCGGTGACGACCGCGCCGCCCATCAGGGCGCCCAGGTCGGTACCGAGGAAGGTGATCACGGGGATCAGCGAGTTGCGCATGAGGTGCACACCGACGATGCGGCGCCGGGGAAGCCCCTTGGCGACGGCCGTCCGCATGTAGTCCGCGCGCAGGTTCTCCGCCATGGTCGTACGCGTCAGTCTCGCCACGTAGGCCAGGGAGAGCGAGCCCAGCACAATCGCAGGCGTCACCAACTCCCCCCAGGTGGCGTCGGCCGAGACGTTCGGCGCGATCCAGCCGAGCTGGTCGGCGAAGACGGACTTCACGATGTGGGCGAGCACGAAGACCGGGATCGAGATGATCAGCAGTGTGATGATCAGGACGACGTTGTCGGCGAGGCGCCCGGCGCGCAGACCGGCGATCATGCCCAGGCCGATGCCGAGGATGATCTCGATGAGGAAGGCCATTCCGGCCAGTCGCAGCGTGACGGGGAAGGCGTCGCTCAGCACGTCGGTGACCGGCCGGCCGCTGGCTATCTGGGTACCGAAGTCACCGTGCAGCACGATGCCCTTCATGTAGTCCCAGTACTGCACCAGAAGCGGCTGGTCCAGGCCGAGCTTGTGCCGCATCGCGGCGAGGGTCGCGGGGTCCGCGCCCTTGTCCCCGAAGAGTCCCCGCACGGGATCACCGGGCAGTGTGTAGACCATCAGGAAGATCAGCAGAGTCGTCCCGATGAAGACCGGGATCATCTGGAGCAGTCGTCGTGCGACATAACGCCCCATGGTGCCTCCATGTAATAGGCAAGCGGCAGCCGACGGGCCCTCCCCCGCCGACGGCGTCCCGGTGGGACGGTCGTCGGCGGGGAAGGGCCCCCCGGCCACGGCGAGCAGGCTGGCCCCGGGACCGATGTCAGTGTCGGTCCCGCACCGGCCCGCGGACTACGACGGTGGTTACTTCTTGACCTGGACCTCGGTCAGGATCGGGTCGCCGTCCTGCGCGTAGTCCACGTTCTGGACCTTCTCCGAGTAACCGGCGTTGACCTTGTAGTACCAGAGCGGGATGGAGGGCATGTAGTTCACCAGCTCCTTCTCGATCTTCTGGTAGGCCTTGACCGACTCGTCGAGCGAGGCCGCGGAGTCCGCCGCCTTGATCTCGGCGTCGAGCGCCTTGTTGGAGAAGTCACCCTGGTTACCGGCGGCGCCGGTCCGGAACAGGTCACTGATGAAGTTGGCGTTCACCGGGTAGTCGAGCACCCAGCCGGAGCGGTACAGGGACTTGACCTGCTTGGCGTCACGGGCGTTCGTGTCGGCCTGGAAGTCCGGCTTCGAGTCGCCGGTGCACTTGACGCCGGTCGCCTGGGTGATGCTGTTGCAGACGGCCTCGACCCATTCCTTGTGGCCGCCGTCGGCGTTGAACTGGATGGAGATGGCGTTCTTCGGGACGCCGCCGCCCTCCGTGATGAGCGCCTTGGCCTTCGCCGGGTCGTACTTGGTGACGTCACCGGTGGCGTTGGGCTGGTAGCCGAGCACGCCCTTGGCGACCCAGCCGGTGGCGGGCTCGCGGGTGCCCTGGAGCACCGTCTTGGTGATCGTGTCGCGGTCGATCGCCATCGACAGGCCCTGGATGACCTTCGGGTTGATGCTCTTGAACTCGGGGGAGTAGAACGCCACGGCGATGGTCTGGATCGCGGAGTACGCCTTGTCCACGGCGCGGTCGCCGAGGTCGGACCGGTAGACCGGGAGGTCCTTCGGGCCTATCTGGCGCAGCACGTCGACGTTGCCGGACTTCAGGTCCTCGTAGGCGGTTTCGAGGGTGGTGTAGTTCTTGAAGACCACACCGCCGTTCTTCGCCTTGTCGGAGCCCTTGTAGTCGTCGTTGCGGACGACCTTGATCTGCTTCTTGTGGTCCCAGCTGACGAACTTGTACGCGCCGTTGCCGACCGGCTTCTGACCGGCGGCCTTCGGGTCCTTGTAGAAGGACTCGGGCAGCGGGGAGAAGACCGTGTAGCCGAGCTTGTACGAGAAGTACGGCAGCGGGGCGTTGAGCTCGATGGTGAAGGTGTAGTCGTCGACGACCTTCAGGCCGGACATGGCGTCCGACTTCGGAGTGGTCTTGGCGTCCGCCGGGTGGACGTCCGCGTAGCCGACGATGTCACCGAACCAGGACGCGTTGGTCTGGTCGTTCTTGATGTTCGCGGCCCAGTTCCACGCCTTGACGTAGGAGTTGGCCGTGACCGGGGTCCCGTCGTGGAACTTCCAGTCCTTCTTGAGCTTGACCGTCCAGAGCTTGCTGTCCGTGGTCTCGACGGACTCGGCGTTGATCATTTCGAGCTTGCCGGCCGGGTCGTAGTCGACCAGCTGCGAGAAGATCGAGTCGGTGACGATGCTGCCGTTCGACTCCATCGTGTTGGCCGGCTGCAGCGGGTTCTGCGGCTCACCGACCTCGACGGAGAAAATGCCGTCAGGGTCGACAGCGCCCTTCGCTCCGCCGTCGCTCTTGTCGTCGCTACCGCCGCAGGCGGTCGCGGCCAGGGCGATGATTGCCGCTCCCGCGACCCACTTGGCGCTCTTGGCACCGCGCATGGGTTTCCTCCTCATGAGTCCACTTTTGACTACAAGAGGGGCACTGTGTGATCCACCGACACCCCTGACGGTGATCGTTCCAGTGCCCCGAGTGTGCTCGTGAGTCCGTACTCCCCACAGTCCGTGACCCATTGACCCGAGCTCAATGGAGCCAACTATTGAGTACGACCGGGCTGTAAACCACACTTAAAGGGTCTCGGTTTGACAACATCAGTCATCCCCCTATGCCCGAAATCCGGACAAAGTGATCCCAGACAGACACCCCCGAAACGGACTGTTAACACACGTTCCGGAGAGCGACGCCCGATATCCGGACGCTCGGGCCGTGAAATCCGCTTGACGAAAGGCTCGGGCCCCCGCGGTTTCCGCGGGGGCCCGAGCCCTGGATCTGACGCCCCACCAGCACAGACCTGTGTATCAGGCGGGTGCGCCGGCCGGCGTCCGGGGGGGTGGTGCGTGCGCGTCAGCGCTTGGCGCGCGAGGCGGCGCGGCCACGCTCCTTCTGGTCCAGGACGACCTTGCGGATACGGACCGTCTCCGGGGTCACCTCGATGCACTCGTCGTCGCGGCAGAACTCCAGGGACTGCTCCAGCGACAGCTTCCGCGCCGGCACCACGTTCTCGGTGGTGTCCGCGGAGGCGGCGCGCATGTTGGTGAGCTTCTTCTCCTTGGTGATGTTCACGTCCATGTCGTCGGCGCGCGAGTTCTCGCCGACGATCATGCCCTCGTAGACCTCGGTGCCCGCCTCGGTGAAGATGACACCGCGCTCCTGGAGGTTGACCATCGCGAACGGGGTCACCGAACCCGAACGGTCCGCCACCAGCGAGCCGTTGTGACGGGTGCGCAGCTCGCCGAACCACGGCTCGTGGTCCTCGAAGATGGAGTGCGCGATGCCGGTGCCGCGGGTCTGGGTCAGGAACTCGGTACGGAAGCCGATGAGGCCGCGGGACGGGACGATCCACTCCATGCGGACCCAGCCCGAACCGTGGTTCGTCATGGTCTCCATGCGGCCCTTGCGGGTCGCCATGAGCTGGGTGATGGCACCGAGGTGCTCCTCGGGCGAGTCGATCGTCATGCGCTCGACGGGCTCGTACGTCTTGCCGTCGATCTGCTTGGTGACGACCTCCGGCTTGCCGACGGTCAGCTCGAAGCCCTCACGGCGCATCTGCTCGACGAGGATCGCCAGCGCCAGCTCGCCGCGGCCCTGGACCTCCCAGGTGTCGGGGCGCTCGGTCTCCAGGACGCGGAGCGAGACGTTACCGATCAGCTCGCGGTCGAGGCGGTCCTTCACCTGGCGGGCGGTGACCTTGTGGCCCTTGCCGCCCTTGCCGACGAGCGGCGAGGTGTTCGTACCGATGGTCATCGAGATGGCGGGCTCGTCGACCGTGATCAGCGGGAGCGCGATCGGGTTCTCGGGGTCGGCCAGGGTCTCGCCGATCATGATGTCCGGGATACCGGCGATGGCGCAGATGTCACCGGGGCCGGCCTTCTCGGCGGCCTTGCGGGTCAGCGCCTCGGTCATCAGCAGCTCGGTGATGCGGACGTTGGTCTGCGTACCGTCACGCTTGATCCAGGTGACCGTCTGGCCCTTGCGCAGCTCGCCCTGCTCGACGCGGCAGAGGGCGATGCGGCCGAGGAAGTTGTCGGCGTCGAGGTTGGTGACGTGGGCCTGGAGCGGCGCCTCTTCGTCGTACTCGGGGGCCGGGACGTGCGACAGGATCGTGTTGAAGAACGGTTCGAGGTTCTCGCTGTCCGGCGGGACCGTGCCGTCCTCCGGCTTGGTCAGGGAGGCGACGCCGTCCCGTGCGCAGGCGTAGACGATCGGGAACTCGATCTGCTCCTCGTCCGCGTCCAGGTCCAGGAACAGGTCGTACGTCTCGTCGACCACCTCGGCGATACGGGAGTCGGGACGGTCCGTCTTGTTGATGCACAGGATGACCGGCATCTTGGCCGAGAGCGCCTTGCGCAGCACGAAGCGAGTCTGCGGGAGCGGGCCCTCGGAGGCATCGACGAGCAGCACGACCGCGTCGACCATCGACAGACCGCGCTCGACCTCGCCGCCGAAGTCGGCGTGGCCCGGGGTGTCGATGATGTTGATCGTGATGGGGTCCCCGCCGGACTTGGGGTGATATTTCACCGCCGTGTTCTTGGCGAGGATCGTGATGCCCTTCTCACGCTCCAGGTCGTTCGAGTCCATCATGCGTTCGTCGAGGTTCTCGGCGGCGTGCGCGGCGAAGGCGCCCGCCTGCCTCAGCATGGCGTCGACCAGAGTGGTCTTGCCGTGGTCGACGTGGGCGACGATGGCTACGTTACGGATGTCGTGGCGCGTGGGCATGGGTGGCTTGCGCTTCTCTCGGTTCGTGGGATCAGGCGTCTCAGTCGCTCTCGGGTCCTCGTACGCCCGCCGGGCGGACACGCCACGGCTCGTCCCATGGTACGGGCCCGACGCGTCCGGGGCTTCCCGGACCGGTGCGCGAGACGGGTCTTCAGCCGGTGCCCCACCGGTCCTACGGCGCTGTTCAGCCCCTGTTCAGCGAGGCTCGCGGGGGCCCGGAAATCCGGCCCGCCGAACCCGGGCGGCTGCCCGCCCGGGTTCGGCGGGCCGCACGCGCGAACGGGGTTCGGCGACCTTCCGTACCCGCCGTGACCTGGTCTTTCCTACCGCTTGTACGGGTGCGCGGGGGCACCGGCCCGCGGTCCTCCCCGGAACCCGATGTCCTGGTAGCGGGGCGCCGCGAAACCGAACGCTCCGGCGTTCACCAGCTTCCTGTCCACCGCCACCAGCTGCGGGCGCTGAAACAGCGGAATCGATCCTGCGGCGGCCCAGATCCGGGCGTCCGCCTCCTCCATCAGCGCCCGTGCGGCGTTCTCGTCCAGCTCGGAGAGGGCCTGGTCGAAGAGCTGGTCGATGTGGTCCGTACCGACCCGGGTGTAGTTCTGCTCGACGAGGAGCGAGCCGTCGGACGCGGGCTGCGGCTTGGCGTAGATCGGGCGGCCGTCGGTCGCGGGGTAGGCGCTGGCGGGCCAGGAGTACAGCGCCAGGTCGTAGTCGCCGGACGCGACGTGGTCCTTGAAGTAGCTGTCGTCGGCGACCTTGGTGATCTCCGTACGGATGCCGATCGATTCGAGCATCGCCGCGATCCGGTCGCCGACGGTGCGCAGCGACTGCGAACCGGGCCCGGACGGCAGCACGAAGCGCAGGGTCAACGGCTTGCCGTCCTTGCCGAGCGCTCCCGGTGCCGCGGCGGCGTCCACCGGGGCGGCCGTGCCCACGGGGGCGTAGGCCCCCGCCGCGCCCCTCGGGTGCCTGTCCTGCGGGACGCCCTGGGCCGCGGCGTCGTCACCGGCGCCGGCCGCCTCGGCCCTGGTGCCGGTGGTACCCGCGGTTCCGGTGGCGCCCGTGAGGAACGCGGCCTGGCGCAGGAGCGCGTCCCCGTGCCGGGCGGCGGTGGTGGCGGGGGCCAGGACACGGGCGGGAGCCTCGGCGCCGTGCCGGGCGGGGGGCTTGTCGTCCCCGCCGACGATGTACACGCCGTCGTCCGGGGAGACGGCGGCCCGGTCGTCCTTGTCCGCCTTGTCGTCCCCGTCGTCCTTGCCGGACCGCGCGCCCTTCTTCTCGTCCGCCTCGCTGCCCGCCTTGGTGTCACCGGACTTCTTGGCGGCGCCGCCCCGGGTCCAGCCCGCGTCGGCCAGCAGGGCCAGCGCCTCCTTGGTGTCCTGCCGCCCGAGCGCGCCGCTGCTGTCCTTGTACGCGGGCTGCCCGGCGAGCGCCAGGTGGCTGCCGAGCGGCCGCGCGGGCAGGCCGAGCGGTTTGAGCACGGCGTCGGCGAGCGCCTGGCGGTCCAGGGCGCGGGCCACCGCCCGGCGCACCCGGTCGTCCGACAGCGGGCCGGACTCACCGTTCAGGGCGAGCTGGGTGTAGGCGGGTTCCAGCGAGGTGCGGACGACGTACCGGCGCAGCCCCTTCTGTTCCGTGGCGTACGCGGCGACGGCCAGCCTGGTCCGTTCCCGGGCGGCACGCGCCTCCTCCGCCTGCTCCTCGTCGGAGCCGTGTGCCAGCGCCCAGGAGCGCAGCGCCTCGGCCGGGCCGGTGTCGGCGCCGGGTCCGTGGGCGGGCGGCTGCCCGCCCGCGCCGTCGCGGGCCGCCTGCGCGACCCGGTCCGCCGCGACGGGGTCGACGTCGGCGATGTCGACGGTGCCCTCGGCCAGCGCGTCGACGCGTTTGTCCGGTTCGACCACGCGGAAGACCAGCCCCTGGAGCTTGGCCCGGTCACCCCACCAGCGCGGGCTGCGGACCAGGCTCACGGTCCCGTCGCGCTTGTTCACACTGCGCAGCTGGAACGGTCCCGCCGTGGCCTTGAGCGTCGCCCTCGCCCCGTCGTTGAAGGCGTCCGGCGTGCCGGTCACCTGCTTCGGGTAGAGCGGCGAGAAGAGGGAGCGCCAGTCCGCGTACGGCTTGGCGAAGGTGACCCGGACCTGTAGGTCGTTCGCCCCGCGCTCGATCTTCTCGATCCGCTCGTATCCGGCGTTGTGGGCGCTCCAGTACGCGGAGTCCCTGCCGTTCAGCGCGCGCCACTGGGCGACGAAGTCGGGTGCCCCGATCTCCCGGCCGTCGCTCCAGACCGCCTGCTGGTTGAGTTTGTAGAGAACGACCTGTTTGGGCTCGCGTCCGACGATCTTCGCGGATTCCAGATAGTCCGGGTTGAGCTGCGGCCTCCCCTTGGCGTCGAGCGGGAAGAGCGACGGCAGCAGGGCTCCGGTCACGCGGGCGGTGGCGTCGTCGGCGTCGGCCTGGAAGGCGTTGAGGGTGGTGGGCATCGAAGCGATGGCCCAGTTGACCGTGGACCCGTCGGCGACCGCGTCGCGGGTCGTGGGCGCGATGTCCTGCGCGGCCATGGCCGCGGTGGTGTCGTTGCCCACGGTGCAGCCGGCCAGTACGGAAAGGGCGAGCACCCCCGTGGTGAGAAGCGCGAGCGTGCGACGCCTGGGGGCCGTCCCGCGCGGGACGCCGACGTGGGACATGGCTGATACCTCCGGGGCCGGCCCGGCCCATCCGTACCCGATGCGCCGGATTGTGCATGTCTGGTGGCATTTGCAGTTGATCACACTGTTTCTGCTCACCCACTGAAAGCACACCCTCGCGAGCGGGGGCGCCGACACGTCGCACGGACCGCGAACCTCACCCGTCCGCCCCGTCGCGCGTTCCCCGCACGGCGGGGCGGACCACGAGAGAGCGAGGGCGCCGGACGGACCGGGCGCCGGACCGGGAAGGACCGGACTCGGGGCCGGACGGCTCGGAGCCGGGGCGGCTCGGAGCCGGGGCGGCTCGGGCTCAGTCCAGGAGCGCGAGGACCGCGTCGGTGGTGTCCGTCTCGCCGAGCCTCGGGAAGATCTTCTCGACGCTGTTGCGGTGGGCGTCGGCGTCCATGTCGGTGACGGCGTCGACCGCGACGGTGACGTGGTAACCGTGCTCGTACGCGGCGCGGGCGGTGGACTCGACGCCGGACCGCGCGGGCCCGGAAGCCGACCCGCGCGCCGCACCGGGCCGGACCGGACTCGCGGCGGGCCGTACCGAAACACACCGGTCCGGTCCGGCACGGCACGCCTCCCGCCCGGCTCAGTTCCAGCCCGTGCGGTACGCCGTCCAGTCCCCCTCCAGGGCCGCGAAGTCGACGTACAGCGCCAGCCCGAACCGCTCACGCCCCCGGTCCGTGCGGCCCAGTCCCAGCCTGGCGCCACGGACGGCGGCCGTGACGGTCTCCGCCGGCGCGTGGTGCCCGAAGCGTTCCTCGTGGAAGAACGGCAGCCCCATCAGCAGATCGGTGCCGGCCGGCGTCACCTCCAGGGCGAGCGCCGTCTGCTGGGCGACATAGCCGCCGTACAGCCCCTCCAGCGGCATCCAGCTGTCGTACGACATGACGGCGATCTGGTCGACGCGCCGGGCCACCTGCCCGAAGAACTCCTGCGACCACCACTTGGGGCTGCCGGTGACCGCGCCGAGGACCCGGTGGGCGGCGGGCAGCGGGTCGATCTGATGGGCCGCGACGGACAGCGTGACCCCGCGCGCCCGGGTGAGGGCCCGCAGGTCGTCGAGGAGCGAGAGGTAGTGGGTGTCGCCCGAGTGCAGCGGCTCCAGGTCGAAGTGGACGCCGTCGAACCCGGCGTCGGCGATCTGCCGCGCCGACGCCACCACGGCGGCGCGCGACGAGGCCCGCTCCAGCCGCAGCCCCTCCGGGCCCTCGGTGGCGAGTACGTCCCCGAGCCATGCCTGCACCCTGATGCCCGGCATGGTGCGGTGCACGGAGTCGAGCAGCCACTTCGCCCTCGGATACGCGGTGGCGGGCAGTGTGCCGTCATGCTCCAGCGGCCCCGCGTGGACGTAGAGGTCCTTGATGCCCGTGCCCCGGATTCGGTCGGCGAAGGCGGCCAGATCGGCGTCGGTCCTGCGCCCGTCCACCCAGGCGTGGCCGAGCCAGATCGCGTCCCGGCCCCGGGTGCGGGTGCCGTCACCGGGATCGCCCGTGTAGTTGAGCCGCAGTGCGAGCCCGGCGCCGAGCGCGGGAAGGACGACGGCCAGGACCAGCCCCAGGGCGATCCGCCTCGGCCAGGTCCACCGGAACCGACGCGCCGCCTTCCCGGGCGCCTCCCCGCCCGGGACCTCGTCGCGCACGGCGTCCTCGCGCACAGCGCCACCCCGCGCGGCCCTGCCCCGTATCGACCTGCTCCCCACCAGCCTGCCGCGTATCAACCCGCCGCGTATCGCTTCCGCCACCCGTGAAATCCGTGTACGCACGTCCTGCCCCCCCGTTGTGGATGTTGATGACCGGGCAGTATGCCGGACGCGCGTTGCTCCCGGTGCCCGTCACGGACCGCCCACCGGGCGCCGACCACCGGGTCGCGAGGCCGGAGAAGTGGACATAGCCTCACAAACGTGACGCCGCCCGTGAGCCGTACCAGGACTCCCCGGCCGGGCCGGGTCCTGCTCGCCACGTTGATGGCGCTGTGCTGGGCCGTGCTCCCGGCCGCGCCTCCGGCGCACGCCGATGCCCGGCTCCGGCCCGGGGCGCACATCGCCACTCCCGCGCTCACCCCGGGCGGAAGTGATCAGAGCGACGAGGGCGACACCACGGCCGACGACTCCGGTGGCGGCGCCGTGGACACGGTCCTGCCGGTGGCCGTCCTCTGCGTGGTGGCGGCCGTCGCCGCGTACACATATGTCCGGCGCCGAAAACGCGTCACGACCCGTACCACTCCGGTGACAGGCGCGCCGAGTCGGGACAGCCACCCCGAACCGCCTGCACCGCTGCGTGAGTTGTCGGCGCGGGCGGACGACGCGCTGGTGGCCACGGACAACGCGGTCCGCACCAGCGCGGAGGAACTCGGCCATGCCACGGACCGGTCCGGGGACGAGGCCACCACCCCCTTCGCCGACGCCGTCGCACGAGCCGGGGACGAACTGGCCACCGCCTTCCGGATACGGGGGCGGCTCGACGACGCGCCCCCGCAGGACGCCGCCACCCGGCGGCGGATGCTGGACGAGATCGTGGGCCGGTGCGCGGACGCCGACCGCCGGCTCGACGCCATGGCCGAGGACTTCGACGCGCTGCGCGCCCTGGAGCGCGACGCCCCACGGGCACTGGCCGCCGTCGAGACCACGTTCCGCGCGCTCACGGGCCGGGTCTCCGCCGCCGGGACGGCTCTCGTCGCGCTGCGGGACCGGTACGCCGAACCGGTCCGCGCGCCCCTGACGTCCGCCGCCGAACGGGCCAAGGACCGGCTGGTCTTCGCGACCTCGGCCCTCAACCGGGCCCGTCAGGCCGTCGACGCGGACGACGGCGGCGCGGCGGCCGCGTACGTCAGGGCGGCCGAGAGCGCGGTCGGCCAGGCGACCACTCTCGTCGACGCCGTGGACCGACGGGTGGCCGAACTCGTCCAGGCCGCCCGGCTCCTGGCCGCCGCACTCGCCGACACGGACACGGATCTGACCGAGGCGAACGGGCTGCTCGCGGGCCTCCCGGAGGGGCCCGCCAGGACGGATCTGCGCGTCCGGGCCGCCCGCGCCGCGTCGGTGCTCGCCGCCGTACGGAGCGGAACGGAGACCGGTCCGTACGACCCGGTGGACGCGCTGCGCCGGGTGACGGGAGCGGGAGCGGCGCTGGACGAGGCACTGGCGAGGGCCGGCGAACCGGGCGGTCGGCGGGTCAGGCGTGAGCTGCTCGAACAGGCGCTGTTCACGGCGCGCGCGGCGGCCGGGGCCGCCATGGACCACATCGACACGCACCGGGGCGCGGTGGGCGGCCGGGCCAGGACCCTGCTCGCGGAGGCCGGACGACGTCTGGAACGGTCCGGGGAACTGGCCTCGGCCGACGACGCCCGGGGCGCGCTGGACGAGGCACACCGGGCGGACGCCCTGGGGGCGGACGCCCTGGACGTGGCCGAGCGGGACGTACGGTCGTATCAGGACCGGTACGAACAGGACGGGCAGCGGGAGTTCCCTGCGGGAGGGGGCGTGGACGATCCACGACGTGCGGGACACGCGGCCGACGGGCGGGACGCCCGGGACGGGGGGAGCCATGCCCGCCGCGACCGGGGAAGCGCGGACGGCGGGCTCGCCGGGGCGGTGCTCGGCGGCATCGTCCTCCCGGGCCCGTACGACGACGAGGGCGGCGGCGGGCCCGCGAGTTTCGGCGGAGGGAGCACCCGTGGCAGGCGGGGCGGTGGCGGTCGCTTCTGAACGCGGGTGCCGACATCCCCGTACCCCGGCCCCGGTACGCGCCGACACACCGGCCCGGACACGGTCCCGGACACCCGCCGGCACTCCCCGCACACCCGTCCCGCGCGTCCCGATCCCACTCCCCACACGCCCTGACCGGCACGTCCCGACCGGCACCCCGGACCCGGCCGTGCACCGCGCGTCCATCCGTACGCGACCAACTCAAGGAGAGAGGCGCCCCCATGCCCAAGCAGACCGTTCTCGGCCGCGTCACCCTGCTGGCGAAGGCCGACATCAACACGCTGGTCGACCAGGCCGAGGACCGGCGGACGATGCTGGACCAGCTGATCCACGACTACACGACGAACCTCATGGAGGCCGGACGGGCGGCGGCGGACGCCCTCGGCGACCTCTCGTTGATGGAGCAGGACCACGCGGAGGACGTCGAGTTGGCCCGGGAGTGGGGCGAGAAGGCGCTCGCGGTCAGCCGGAGGGCCGACGAGCTGCGGGCGGCGGGCGCGCGGGAGGAGGCCGACGGGTTCGACAAGCTGGCCAGGATCGCGCTCGGGCGTCAGCTCGACGCGGAGAAGGAGGTCCAGGCCGCCGAGCCGACGATCACCTGCCGGACGCAGGTGCTGGAACGGCTCAACTCCGGTCTGGCGCAGATGCGGGCGAAGCTGTCACAACTGACGGAACTGGCAGAACTCGCGGAGCGGGCGGAACCGGCGGCGCCCGGTGCCTCCACCCCGGTGCGCGGCCGGACGACAAGGGCCCTCAGGAGCATCGACATCCTCGACCCGAGCAGCGAACTCCGCAGGTTCGAGGAGAAGGTGCGGCACGAGGAGAAGAAGGCGCCCGACGCCCGGGAACGGCCGACGGCCGCGTCGCCGGACACCCGGTCCGAGGAGCTGGACGCCCGGACCGCCGAACTGGACGCCCGTTTCGACGAGCTGGACGGTCTCGGCGGGAGCGCTGAGGTCGAGGCGAGGCTCGCGGCCCTGAAGACCGCCAACCCGTCCTGATCCCCCGCTCGCCCGCGATCCCCGCGGCCTGCCCTCCGCCGCCCCTGTCCGCCCCGTCCCCCGTCAGAACATGCTCAGCAACTGCTCCACCGTGGGCTCCGGTGCGGGCTCCCCGTCGGGCAGCGGCAGTTCGAACCAGACGGTCTTGCCGCGTGGGGTCCGCCGCGAACCCCAGGCCGCGCTCAACAGCCCGACCAGTTGCAGCCCGCGTCCGCCCTCGTCGGTGTCGCGCGCCCGCCGCCGCCGGGGCTGGACGAGGCCCGCGTCCCAGACCTCGCACACCAGCGTGCGGTCCCGCAGCAGCCGGAGCCGGATCTCGCCCTCGCCGTACCGCAGGGCGTTGGTGACGAGTTCGCTGACCAGCAGTTCGGTGGTGTCCACCAGGTCGCCGAGGCCCCAGCCGTTCAACTGGGTACGGGCCAGCTCGCGGGCGCGGCCGACCGAGCGGGGTTCGCGCGGCAGCGGCCAGTCACCGACCGCGTCGGCGGGCAGCCCCTGGATACGCGCCATGAGGAGCGCGATGTCGTCCTCGCCGTGCCGGGTGTCGAGGGCGGTCAGTACGTGGTCGCAGACGTCTTCGAGCGGCCGGGCCGGTTCGGTGAGCACGCGCCGGAACGCCTCCAGGCCCTCGTCGAGGGGATGGTCACGGGATTCGACCAGCCCGTCGGTGTAGAGCGCGAGGAGCGCCCCCTCCTTCAGCTCGACCTCGACCTCCTCGAAGGGTTCGCCGCCCACCCCGAGCGGCATCCCGGGCGGGACGTCGAGCATCACGGCCGGTGCGCCCGGCTCGACCACCATGGGAGGGAGGTGGCCCGCGTTGGCGAAGGTGCAGCGCCGGGTGACCGGGTCGTAGACGGCGTACACACAGGTCGCGAGGTAGACCTCGGCGAGGTCCGCCTCGCGGGACTTGTGGGCTGCCCGCGAGAGCCACTGAGCGCCGCCGCCCCCGCCGAAGCGGTCGTTCGGAGTGCCGCCGCCGGGGGTGCCGAGACCACGGGCGACCTCGTCGAGGGCGGACAGCACCTCGGCGGGCTCCAGATCCAGCAGCGCCAACGTCCGTACGGCCGTACGTAGTTCACCCATGGCGACGGCGGCCCGCAGACCCCGGCCCATGACGTCGCCGACGACGAGCGCCGTTCGGTGGCCGGGGAGTTCGATGACGTCGAACCAGTCACCGCCGACCTCCGTCGCCGTGTTGCCGGGCAGATAGCGACAGGCGATGTCCAGGCCGGCGGCCTCCGGGTCGCCCGGGGGCAGCAGGCTGCGCTGGAGGATCAGCGCGCGCTCGTGCTCGCGGCGGTAGAGACGGGCGTTGTCGATGCAGACGGCGGCTCGGGCGGCGAGTTCGGTGGCCAGTGCCCGGTCACGCTCGCCGAAGGGTTCGCTGCCCTTGGTACGGGAGAACTGGACGAGTCCGACGACGGTGTCGTGCGCGACCATCGGCACGGCCAGCGTGCACTGGACGAGACCGCCCTCGGTCGCCGGTACGTCCTGGACCCGGCCGAGGCGCAGGGCCATGGCACCCGGCGAGCGGAACGGGAAGCGGTGCACCGAACCGAGAGCGGGTGTCGCGGTGCCGGGGCCGTGGCCGCCCGTGGTGGCCGGCAGGGAGTCGGACACGGCGCTGGCGAAGGCGACCCGGCGCAGTTCGGCGGAGCCGCCGGCCTCCTGGCCGAAGGACGCGCCGCTGCCGGGCGGTGCCTCCTCCCCCGTGAGGAGCCCCTGGTAGAGATCGACGGAGGCGAGGTCGCAGAAGCCGGGGACGGCGACGTCGAGGAGGTCACGGGCGGTGGTCTCCAGATCGAGGGAGTTGCCGATCCGGGCACCCGCCTCGTTGAGCAGGGCGAGATTGCGGCGGGCGCTGTCCGCCTCACGGGCGGCGACATGACTTCGGGTCACATCGGTGGCCAGTCCGGCGACGCCGATGGGGTTCCCGGCCCCGCCGTGCACCCGGTAGAGGTTGATGGACCAGTGCCGGCGGCCGGCCCCACCGGGTGCGGTGCCGACGATCTGGAGGTCGGTCACCGACCTGCCGGTCTCCAGGACCCGCTTGAGGGTGGCGCTCAGCCGGGCGGCCTCCGGCGGGCCCAGATAGTCGTCCACCGAGCGTCCCCGGTGGTCGTCGGCCGTACCGCCGAAGACGGTGGCGAACCGCTTGTTGGCGCGTACGACCGTGAAGTCCGTACCGAACAGCACGAAACCGAAAGGAGATTGGCCGAATATGGCCTGCGAAGCTGCGAGATCCGTCTCGATGTGCCGCAACGCACGGACATCGACGACGATACAGAGCGCCGCGCGGGCCCCGCTCTCCGTACGGGTCGGCATGACATAGATCTCGGCGAGCCCGTGCGTTCCGTCCTCGCCCGGCACGACGAACGGCACGAGGCCCGTCCACTCCTTGCCGTCCAGGATCTCGGTGACCCTGTGGTGCCCGTCCCGTCGGAACTCGGACGGCATGAACGCCTCGACCGGGTCCCGGCCCACCGCCTGATGAGCGGCTATGCCGAAGAGACCGGCGGCCCGGCGGCTCCACTGCTCGATCAGCCCGTCGGGCCCGATCGAGAAGGAGGCGACCCTGACGTAGTCATAGATCGAGCCGGGCGGACTGCTCTGCCACACGACGTTGCCCGCCGTCCCAGGTATTTCGCTCACGCGACCGTCCCCTCCAGCTCACACACCGGACCGGTCCTGCCCGCAGTATTCAGCACTACGGCCCCGACCGACACGGCGTTCACGATCACAGCACGGTCTCAGTCCCTTTCAGCCAGGTTCTGCCCGACCTCTGGTGATCGCTGTGCTTCCCCTCCCACTCCTAACCAGGCAGGGCCAGCTCGAACCACACCGTCTTGCCAGTCTTTCCACGTCTGGTCCCCCAGCGGCGGGCCGAGCACGCCACGAGTTGCAGCCCACGGCCGCCCTCGTCGTCCGGATGCGCGGTGCGTTCGGTGGGCGGATCGGGAAGCGGATCGGAGACTTCCACCAGCAGACCGGTGCGGGGCGCGGCCGTGTCCTCCGGGAAGTGGGCGCCCCGGGCGGAGGACCCGTCCGGGCGCGGGGTACGGAAACGGTCACGGTCGGACCAGGGCTGCGGCTGGGACCGGCGCGGCCGGACCCGCGCCCGCGTCCGATCCTGTGCCTGATCCAGCGGCTGCGGTTGCGCCTCGGGCCTGCCCCGCGCCTGGGACCGAGCGGGCGGCCTCACCAGGCGTACACCGATCGGGCCCGGCGTGTACCGGAGGGAGTTGGTCACCAACTCGCTGACGAGAAGCACCGTCACATCACAGGAGTCGGGGTCGAGCCCCCACGCGTGCAACGCGTCGCGCACCGCGTGCCGGGCGGTTCGTACGGCGTTCGGCACGGCCGGGAAGGTCCACTCGGCGCAGCCGCCTTCGGTATCGATCACGCCGATCACTTCCCAAGACCAGCCAAGGGGAACACAATCCCCCACGGGTTACAGACAACCCCATACCCGATAATCGGAACAAAATACCGCGCGGATCGAGGGATGGATCGTACGGGTGCACGCGGGACGAGTACCCCACTGAGCCGGAGAGTACCGTCGCTCAGCGAGGCGCGGAGGCGGTGAGCCGGCGGACCGCCTCCGCGACGGCGGGCCGGTCCTGGTCCAGCCAGTCGACCTGGTCGGTCTCGGCGGGCCCGAGCCAACGCAGCTCGTCATGGTCCTCCAACGGCCGGGGGACGCCCGACACCAGGCGGACCGTCCACACCTGAAGGACATAACCGGGCTTCAGCGGCCACTCGCCGGAGATCCGCCCCACCGGCTCCGTCTCGACCCCCAGCTCCTCGCGCAACTCGCGCACCAGCGCCTGCTCGGCGCTCTCCCCCGGCTCCACCTTGCCGCCGGGCAGCTCCCAGCGCCCGGCCAGCTCCGGCGGTGCGCTACGGCGCGCGGCCAACAGCCGCCCCTGGTCGCAGACGGCCCCGGCCACCACCACACGATCGTTCATACGCCGGAGCGTAGCCGCCACCCCGGACGAGTCGTTCCCACCCGTCGCCGCCCGGCCCCGGAACGCACCGGTCCGAGCCATGACACAAGGCGGGCGACCGGGGGCACGGGCGCGGGGCCGACCGACAGACAGCCGGCCGGGCAGTCAGCGACCAGCCGGGCGGACAGCAACCAGGCCGACAGCAACCGGCTGGGCGGACAGCAACCAGGCCGTCAGCAGCCGACCGGGCGGACAGTCACGGCCAGGCGGTCACGGGCGGGCGCTCCGCTCCGCGCGCTCCACCCAGTAGAGCCGTTCGGCGCCGGAGCCGTCGAGGCTGTCGGCGATCCTCTGCGCCTCGCTCTGCGTGGCATACCTGCCGACGCGGTAGCGATTGCCGTTGTCGTCCTGCCGTATCACCAGCCAAGGGAGCACGGCACCGCTGTCGCTCATCGCACTTCTCCCCAGCATCGCGCCCCTCCCCGCACCGGATCGCACGTATCCAAAAATCCCCAGGAAACCGCAGTACGCATATGCCCGAGCGTACGCCTGACCTTCACTCAGCGGATACGCTTTTACACAAAGAGGTACGCATCCGGCCAGCACAAAGGGGGCGCACCCGACGAGTGCGCCCCCTCACTTCTGCACGGGGAACGGCGGATGACGCGCCGTCATCGCTGGTGAGCGGCGGTCGTGACGGAGAACGGGCGGGGCGTCAGCTCACCCCACAGGCGTTCGCGCACCCCGTACGAACCACCCGCGCCCCCTTCACTTGACCTGAAGGTGATAGGCGATCCGGTAGCGGTCGGCCGGCACCACCACGTCCGCCGTCTCGACCGCCCGCCCCGACGCGTAGTACGTGCGCCCGATCACCATCACCACATGGCCCGGCACCCCGCCGAGCGCCAGCAGCTCCTCCGCCAGCCCCGGACGCGCGCCGACGTCCTCGACCACGTTGTCCACGACGATGTCGATCGCGGCCATCCGCTCCACCACCCCGCAGCCGCCCAACGGCCCCTCCTCCGGCAGCATCACCGGAGTACGCCCCGTGACGGCCAGGGGCTCCCAGGACGTCGAGAGCATCATCGGTTCACCTGCCTCACGGAAGACGTACGCCGTGCGCATCACCCGGTCACCCGGCTCGATGCCGAGGCGTTCGGCGATCTCCGGCGCTGCTCCCTCCTGCTCGCTGCGCGACTCCCACGTCCCGTGCACCCCCAGCGCCGCCTGCTCCTGACGGAACGGGCTGGCACCCGCGTCGGGCCGGAAGCCGGAACGGGCGATCCTGCGCGGCACCGGGCGCTCGCGCACATACGTCCCCGACCCCGATCGGCCCTCGACCAGCCCCTCCGCCATCAGCACCTTGCGCGCCTCCAGGGCGACGGTGTCCGAGACGCCGTACTCCTCGCGGATGCGGGCCTGCGACGGCAGACGCGTGTGCGGCGGCAGTGAACCGCTGACGATCTTCTCCCGCAGGTCGCTCGCAACGCGCAGATAGGCGGGCTGCTCACCGAAAGTCACAGGCCACTCCCAACAGGTTGACAGTCTGCAACAGACTGACAACCGAGGGTTCCGAACCGCAAGCACAGGCCAGAGTTTCACTCGAAGTGATGATTCACCACCACTCCGCGCATGGACCCGCGCGACCGGGCACACGCCCGGCACCAAACCGGCCCCCCTCCCTCCACTTCCCGACCCATGGCACCCCTTGACCCCTTTTGGTCCAGACCAATAGCTTCCTCTGCACACAGCACGGCCCTCGTCACCTCACAGCACTCACACAGGAACGAGCCTCATGCGCCGGAAAACCCTGTCCAGACTGACCGTCGCCGCCTGCTCCTTCGCGCTGCTGGCCACCCTGGCCCCGGCCGCGTCCGCCGGTACGGGTCACGGAGGCGGCCGCCACGACGACCGCGGCAACGGACGTCACGGCTCCACCCCCGCGTACAAGCGCGTCGGCTACTTCACCCAATGGGGCGTCTACGGACGCGACTTCCAGGTCAAGGACCTGGACACCAGCGGCGCCGCCGCCAAGCTCACGCACATCAACTACGCCTTCGGCAATGTGAGTGCCGCAGGCAAGTGCTTCACCGGCAACGTGCCGGGCGAGACCGACGCCTGGGCGGACTACGTCCGTCCGCTGGACGCCGCCGGATCGGTGGACGGCGTCGCCGACACCGACACCCAGCCGCTCGCGGGCAACTTCAACCAGCTCCGCGAACTGAAGGCCAAGCACCCCGGCCTCAAGGTGATGATCTCGCTGGGCGGCTGGAGCTGGTCCACCCACTTCTCGGACGCGGTCCGCACCCCCGCCTCCCGCAAGGCGCTCGTCTCCTCCTGCCTCGACCTCTACATCAAGGGCAACCTCCCGGTGGATGGGGCGCGCGGTGGCCAGGGAGCGGCGGCCGGTCTCTTCGACGGCATCGACATCGACTGGGAGTGGCCCGGTTCCGCGGGCGAGGACGACACGGTCTACCGCCCCGAGGACAAGCGGAACTTCACCGCTCTGGTGCACGAGTTCCGCACCCAGCTGGACGCCTACGCCAAGAGCCAGGCGAAGAACCCGAAGCCGAAGGGCCACGGCCCGGCCCGCAAGCCCGAGCCCAAGCACTACGACCTGACGGCCTACGCCCCCGCGTCGGCGGCGAAGATCGACGCGGGCTTCGACGTACCGCGCATCATGCGGGACTTCGACTTCGTGAACCTCCAGGGGTACGACTTCCACGTCTCGGGCGACAAGACCACCGCCCAGCAGTCCGCGCTGTACGCGAAGAACGACTTCAGTGTCGACCGGACCGTCCGCGACTGGCTGAAGCGCGGCGCCCCCGCCCGCAAGCTGGTCGTGGGTGTGCCGTTCTACGGCCAGGGCTGGACCGGTGTGACCGGAGGCGGCAACGGCCTCGGCAAGCCGGCCACCGGCCCGGCGCCCGCCACCTGGGCGGCGGGTTCGGAGGACTACAAGGCCCTCAAGAAGCTCGCGCAGTCGGGCAAGTTCAAGATCCACCGGGGTACCGGGAACGGCGACGCCTGGCTGTTCGACGGCACCACCCTGTGGACGTACGACGACCCGCAGGTGCTGCGGGCCAAGACGTCCTACATCCGCGACCACCGGCTCGGCGGCGCGATGGTCTGGTCGCTGGACGGTGACACGGACAACGGTGAACTGATGACCGCGCTGGACCGCGGCCTCGGCCGCCGCTGACCGAACGGCCACCGGTACGACGGCGGGCGCGGGGCGGTCGCACGACGCGGTCGCCCCCGGGTCACACCGAGGCGCACCCCTGAGGCGCGCATTCGGGACGCCCGCCCCGCGCCACCCCGCGCCCGCCGCCCGCCGGATGTGCCCCACGGCACTCACCCCACCGCCCACTCACCCGGCCGACCGGCCACTCACCACACCGACCGCCCACTCACCCGACCGGCCGACCCGTCGATCACAGATCGAAGTAGCGCGTGCCCTTCTCGATGAGGTGGGAGGCGTAGGCCCGGCCCAGGGCGGGCTTCCCGCGGTAGAACCCGACGTACCGGTGAGTCGTGTCGATGACGACGGGCCGGGCGAAGCAGGCGAACTGGTTGCGCTGCTTCTCCTCCGCCCACGCCATCGCGGCCGGATCGACCCGGTCGCTGACCAGGACCGGGAAGCTCGCGACACCGGTCTGCATCCCGACCGGCAGACCACCCTTGTTCTTCTTGGCGTACGTGAGGACCTGTGTGGTGAAGGTGTCGACCACCGGGACGGTGATCTCGGGCACGGTGGCGGCGACAGTGAACAGATGCAGATTGGTGGCCGCCCACTTGAGACGGAAATCGGCCCGCCGTCCGACGAGGACGGGCGCGCCCGCCCAGTGCTCCCAGTGCGGCGCGCAACCGTCCGCTGCCAGCCGGCCTTCGACGGAGGCCAGGTAGGCGTGTATCGACTCATCGCTCATGGCAGCGATTGTCCACGGGCCGCCGTACGCCGGAAAGGCAGGCGGCACTACCGGGACTTCCCAGGACGCCCGCCCGGTACCTTCCGCCGCTCCGGCCGGGGCGCGGAGGGGTCAGGAACGCGGTCGTTCGGTCTGCTCGGCGCGCTCCGCCTTCTTCTCCTTGATCCGTACCGCTTCCTTCCGGACCTCGGCCTGGGTCGCGCGTTCCCGCTGCAACCACTCGGGGGATTCCTTCTTCAGCGCCTCGATCCGCTCGGTGGTGAGGGGGTCGGTGATCCCGCCGCGGGCGAGCCCCGCGATGGAGACGCCGAGCTTCGTCGCGACCACCGGCCGGGGGTGCGGCCCGTCGCGCCGCAGGTCCCGCAGCCACTCGGGGGGATCGGCCTGGAGCGCGTTCAGCTCGGTGCGCGAGACGACACCCTCCTGGAACTCGGCGGGGGTGGCCTCTAGGTACACACCCAGTTTCTTCGCCGCGGTCGCGGGCTTCATGGTCTGGGTGGTCTGGTGCGACGTCATGGTCCCAGCGTAACGAGCGTGTGCGGCGCCGCCGACCACGGCCGGTAACCTGGCCGGGTGACCGACTCGCAGGCAACCCCTTCGTTCCGGCTCGCCTACGTCCCGGGGGTGACGCCCACGAAGTGGGTGCGGATCTGGCACGAGCGGCTGCCGGACATCCCGCTGACCCTCGTACCGATGTCCGCCGCCTCGGCGGCCGACGCGCTGCGGGCGGGTGAGGCGGACGCGGGTTTCGTACGGTTGCCGATCGACCGGACGGACCTCAGCGCGATCCCCCTGTACACCGAGACGACCGTGGTCGTGATCCCGAAGGACCACCTCGTGGCGGCGGCCGAGGAGGTCTCGGCCGAGGACCTGGCCGACGACATCGTGCTGCACCCCCTGGACGAGACCCTCGACTGGCAGGAACGGCCGGGCCGCCCGGCGGACGACCGCCCGGCGACCACGGCGGACGCGGTCGAGCTGGTGGCGGCGGGAGTGGGCCTGCTCGTCGTGCCCCAGTCACTGGCCCGCCTGCACCACCGCAAGGACCTCACGTACCGGCAGGTCCGGGACGCCCCCGAGTCACGCGTCGCGCTGTCATGGCCGGAGGAGGCGACCACGGACCTGGTGGAGGAGTTCATCGGGATCGTCCGGGGCCGCACGGTCAACAGCACCCGGGGCCGCCCCCCGACACCCCCGCGACCGAAGGCCGAACGGTCCGACTCCGCAGGCACCCGCCGAAAGCCGGCGAAGGGCGGGACAGCCGGCGGAACGACGGGCCGCGCGACCGGCGGCGGCAGGAACCCCCGAAAGGGTTCGAGCGCTCCCAAGGGCACCAAACGCGGCAAACCCCGCCGCTGACCGGGATCTTGGTTGTGCCTGTCCTGGACGGAACCCCGCCCCGTCCTCCGGGGCAGCTCGAAGGTCAATTCAGTAGTGATACCGAGCCGCGAGAATGACGATTTCCTTGTCCGTGACATCGAAGCGGAACTAACCCACAAGGCTCTGACCTACACATATGCGGGCACCTCCCAGCACCCTCCCAGCACGGGATTCACGCCGAAGTACGAGAGGGCTCAGATCGCCAACGCTGCACATTAGCGCCGGCGGAGGGCGAGGGCCGAGGGCCGAAAAGCTTTTCCGCACCATCTCGGCCCCGTCGCGCTCACGAACTCCCGGACCTCGCCTGCAGTTCGCCACTCACAGCGGCCAAGCGGTAAGCAAGTCCCCGGGGCCGTAGGTGGCATCAAGGCCCGGAGAGTCGATGCCGCTGCGCGAGACCGCCACGACGGGAACGGGTTCGTCGGTGAGGGCGGCCCGGTGCCGATGGAGAGCGGCCAGGTCGTGCCGGTCGAAGGGTGACTGCTCCAGCCACTTGATGGAGCCCACGAAGAGAAGCTCCTTGGCGATGGGGGCGCGGTCCGCCCCGACGATGTCGATTTCGACGTCGTTGGTGCGGGTCCAGTAACCGCCCACCGCGGGCGCTGCGGGGAGCCGGTCGTCGGGCAGTATCCGCGCCAGGGCCTCGCGGACAAGGGGCTCGACGGCTCGGCCTCGCCAGCTCGTCCAGTTCTCCCGGATGCGCGCCAAGGCCAGATCACCCCGCCCCCGTTCGATCTCCTCCATGGAGGGGCCAAGCAGGTGCAGCCAAAACCGCAGGTAGGGATCTGTCACCCGGTAGCGGCGATCCTTCGACGGACGCAGCGATACGGGCAGCTCTGCGGCGACGATCCGCTTGTCCGTGAGCAGCTCCAGTGCTCGTTGCAGCGGCGTGGCTCCGATTCCGCCGGCTGCCCGGGCGATGTTGGTGAAGGTCCGCTCACCACTCCCGATGGCCGCCAGCACCGTACGCGCCTGGGCCTGCGGGGGGAATTCGGCAGCCAGCGAGCGCTCGGCCGACACCAGCAGGGCCGAGACCGGATCACTCAGCGCCTCACCGAGGAAGTCCCAAAGCCCCTCCCCTCTCGACCACTCCGCGCAGATCAGCGGCAGCCCGCCGGTGACCAGCGCGGCGTCGAAGGCTTCCGGCGGTTCCAGCCCAAGCATCCTCCCCACCTCAGCGGGGTTCAGCGGCCCCAGCACCATCTCCCGGCCGCGCTGATGGAAGGGGCGTCCATAACTGTTCAGAGCCTCCATCATCGACAGATCGGAGCCAATGAGGACCAGCAGCACCGGCTTGATCTCCAACGCCCGGTCCCAGGCCCTTTGCAGCATCCCCTCAAAGGCGCCACCGGAGTCCATCAGGTACGGCACCTCGTCGATGACCAGCACGCTCGCCCGGTCGGCAGGCAGCGCCGCAGCCAGCACATCGAACGCGGCGTCCCAGCTCTCCGGCCGCGCGGCGGCCACCAGCCCCGCCAACGGCAGCGTCGACGCTTGGGCATCACGGGCCAGCCGTGCCAGATCCTCCCTGGGGGACGCACCGGTCGCCGCGTAGAACAAGAACGGGGCTCCGGAATGCTCCGCAAACCGCTCAACCAGTCGCGACTTGCCCACCCGGCGCCGCCCACGCAGCATCACACACCGACCGGGCCGCTCCCCGCCGACCCCTGCCGCCACCTTGTGCAGTTCCCGCTCCAACGTCGCCAGCTCCTGGCGACGGCCTACGAAATCCACCACGCCTACCAACCTCCGCGCATGAAACTAACAACTATGTTAGTAACATCTAGGTTAGTCTATGATCTTCGTCAGTTGCCGCCACCCCGGCACTGTCTCCGCCGGCCCAGCCGGCGCCGCCACCAGGCCGTTGCCCGCCACTGCCACTACCAGCGCCGCACGCGCCCCGATCGAGTGAGTAACGAATCACCACCGATCTGACACAACGTTCCGACCTGACGCAACGCCAGCCGAGCAGGACCAGCGGCCGGCGCAGGGCCTGGAGGTGCGGCACGGACACGGTTTTGGTCAGCGGATCGACGGGGAAGCCGAGCGCCCGGCAGGCCCACGCCGGAGCATCCGCGATCGACTCGGTCATCGCGCTCAGCGAGCGGGCGCCTGCCGACACACTGGCCGCCGCGGCGGCCACCAGTGCGGACAACAGATGACGGAGCCCGCGCGGTCCGCGCGGATCAGGTATCAGGCCCAGAAACCCGGACAGCGCGACCGCGTCCGGCAGCGGCGCCGACATGGAAGCGAGGGCCGGTTCATCCAGACCGCAGAGCGTGAGAGAACATGCAGGAACAGGCACGGACCTGCCGAGTGATCATGGGGCGTAGACACCCACATGCCCACTGAGGCCGTGCCTGCACCGCGTTTCCCTCGAAGCGGAACACTCCACCCGGTTCCGTCGCACCCTGGCGAACCGGACAAACGTCGATCTCGCAAAGGGCCCCTGCCGTTCCGGGGCCGCCGCCTCAAGCGGTGGCAGCGCTGCCACCACAGCACACACGCCAAGATTCGCTGCCTCGGCGAGCAGGTCAAGGCCACCCTGCATAGTCAGCGTCTCCTACGAAAACTCCGCCGCAGCATCAACGGGAAGAAGCCAAGGGCCCGACTCCGAAGAGTCGGGCCCTCGCTGACCTGCATATTTGCCAGATCAGCGACGTGGTGTTGTGTCACCCACTACACGTTGAAGCGGAACTCCACCACGTCCCCGTCCTGCATCACATAGTCCTTGCCCTCCATCCGCGCCTTGCCCTTGGCGCGGGATTCGGCGACCGAGCCCGTCTCGACCAGGTCGTCGAAGGAGATGATCTCCGCCTTGATGAAGCCCTTCTGGAAGTCGGTGTGGATCACACCGGCCGCCTCCGGGGCCGTGGCGCCCTTCTTGATGGTCCAGGCGCGGGTCTCCTTGGGGCCTGCCGTCAGGTAGGTCTGGAGGCCCAGGGTGGCGAAGCCGACGCGGCCGAGGGTGGCGAGGCCCGGCTCTTCCTGGCCCATGGACTGGAGGAGTTCCAGGGCCTCGTCGTCGTCGAGTTCGATCAGCTCGGACTCGATCTTGGCGTTCAGGAAGATCGCCTCGGCGGGGGCGACCAGGGCCCGCTGTTCGTTCTTGAACTCCTCGTCGACCAGTTCGTCCTCGTCGACGTTGAAGACGTACAGGAAGGGCTTGACGGTCAGCAGGTGCAGCTCGTGCAGGAGCCGGCCCTTCTCCGTGCCCGCCGTGATGCCCGCCGAGAAGAGGGTCTGGCCCGTTTCGAGGATCTTCTGGGCCTCCTCGACGGCGGCCAGCACGGCGGCCTTCTCCTTCTGGAGGCGGGACTCCTTCGTGAGGCGCGGGACGGCCTTCTCGACGGACTGGAGGTCGGCGAGGATCAGCTCGGTGTTGATCGTCTCGATGTCGTCCTTGGGCGAGACCTTGCCGTCCACGTGCACGACGTTCTCGTCCTTGAAGGCACGGATGACCTGGCAGATCGCGTCGGATTCGCGAATGTTCGCCAGGAACTTGTTGCCCAGCCCCTCACCCTCGCTCGCGCCGCGCACGATGCCCGCGATGTCGACGAAGTCGACGGTGGCGGGGAGCACCTTCTGGGAGCCGAAGATCTCCGCGAGCTTGTTCAGACGCGGGTCGGGGACGCCCACGACGCCGACGTTCGGCTCGATGGTGGCGAACGGGTAGTTGGCCGCCAGCACGTCGTTCTTGGTCAGGGCGTTGAACAGGGTCGACTTGCCGACATTCGGCAGACCGACGATTCCGATCGAGAGCGACACGTTGGCGACTTCCTGAAGTGGGAGAGGGAGGGACGACGAGTGGAGCACGGCGCGTGGTACGGGTCGGTCCGGGTGGGCCGATTCTCCAGTTTACGGGCGGGGCGCGCCGGGTATCCACGGGTCCGGCCACCCCGCCTCACCGGCCGGATTCCGCCGTGTGACGTCGAACTCAACGCCAAGGTCGGCCAAAGGGCGTGTCCCACCCCTCCTCCGGACCGTTTCGCGACCTACGTTGTCCAGGTGGAGCAGCACAGGACACGTCCCCCGCAGCGCAGGCGGCCTCGGCAGGCCCCGCTGCCCCCGCCGCCGGGTGCCCTCGGAGAGGCGGCGACCGTCTACCGGGCAGCGGGGGCGTCCGGTGCGCCCGCGCGCAGCGCGGGGCCGGTCGTGCCGGTGTGGCGCCGGCTGCCGAATCCCCGGCTGACCGGTATCGGTGCCGGGCTCTTCGCCGCGGTGTCCATGTTCGTGTTCGCCTGTCTCGACCAGTTGCTGTTCGACGGTGCCCCGGCGGTGTACGGAGTGCTGTTCCTGCCGGTCGCCGCGTTGACGGCGCTGTGGGTGCGGCCGGCCGATCTGGTCACCGCCCCGATCATCGTGCCGATCGCCTTCGCCATCGGCGTCATCCCGGTGGCCGGCGGCAGCGGTGGTTTCGGCGGGCAGACCATGGCGATCGTCACGGCGCTCGCCGTCCACGCGGGGTGGCTGTACGGGGGCACACTCGTCGCCGGGCTCATCGCCACCGTACGCAGGGTACGGCTGACGCGGCTCCGGCGGCGCCAGTCGGTCCAGGCGGCTCAGGCCGCACAGGCACAGGCCCAGTCGCAGGCGCACGCCCAGTCGGCGCGGAGTGGCCGGCCCGTGCGGCGCGTCACGCGCTGACCGGCCCGCGCACCCGCGCCGCGCCGGGTCGCGCCGCGCCGGGTCGGGTCGGGGACCGGATCAGCCGCCGACCGGGCCGGCGTCCTTCCCTCCGCCGCTACTTCCCGATGCTCTCCCCGGCCGTCATCGCCGCTCCCACGATGCCCGCGTTGTTCTCCAGCTCCGCGGGCACCAGCTCGGCCCTGACGTGTTCGATCAGCGGCAGGAACTTCTCCGACTTCCGGCTGATCCCGCCGCCGATGATGAACAGTTCCGGCGAGAAGAGCATCTCCACGTGCGCGAGGTATTTCTGGACCCGGCGCGACCAGTGCTGCCAGCTCAGGTCCTCGTCCTCCCTGGCCTTGGTGGACGCGTGGGTCTCGGCGTCCCGGCCGTGCAGCTCCAGATGGCCCAGCTCGGTGTTGGGGACGAGCCGGCCGTCGATGAAGAGCGCGCTGCCGATCCCCGTACCGAAGGTCAGCATGATCACCGTGCCCGTGCGACCGCGTCCCGCGCCGAAGGTCATCTCGGCGACTCCGGCCGCGTCGGCGTCGTTCAGCACGGTGACCGGCAGGCCCAGCCGGTCACCCAGCAGTGCGCGGGCGTCCGTGTCTATCCAGCCCTTGTCGACATTGGCCGCGGTGCGGGTGACGCCGTCGGTGACCACGCCCGGGAAGGTGATGCCGACCGGGCCCGTCCAGCCGAAGTGGCCCACCACCTCGGCAACGCTGTCGGCCACGCCCTCGGGCGTGGCCGGGTGCGGTGTCGCCACTTTGTGGCGCTCGCCCGCCAGGTCTCCGCGGATGAGGTCAACGGGAGCGCCCTTGATCCCTGTTCCGCCTATGTCCACGCCGAAGATCTCCATGCGATCCACGGTACGGGTCCGCGTCCAGGAACACTTCCCGGTGGTACGCGGTACCGGTCGCGGTTACTTCCGCGGCGCCGTCCGTGACAGCGCCGCCGCTTCGGCCCGCAGGTCCCGGCGGAGCTCCTTCGGCAGCGAGAAGGTGATGGACTCCTCGGCCGCCTTCACGATCTCGACGTCCTCGAAACCCCGCTCGGACAGCCAGGCCAGGACTCCGTCGACCAGCACCTCGGGGACGGAGGCGCCGGAGGTGAGACCGACCGTGGAGACGCCCTCCAGCCATGCCTCCTCGATCTCCTCGGCGGCGTCGACCAGGTGCGCGTCGCGCGCGCCCGCGCCCAGGGCCACCTCGACCAGGCGTACCGAGTTCGAGGAGTTCTTGGAACCGACGACGATGACCAGGTCCGCGTCCGCGCCCATCTGCTTCACCGCGATCTGACGGTTCTGCGTGGCGTAGCAGATGTCGTCGCTGGGCGGCGAGATCAGCTGCGGGAACTTCGTCTTCAGGGCGTCGACCGTCTCCATCGTCTCGTCGACGGAGAGCGTGGTCTGGGAGAGCCAGACGACCTTGGACTCGTCGCGCACCTTGACGTTGGCGACGTCCGCCGGGCCGTCGACGAGCGTGATGTGGTCGGGGGCCTCACCGGACGTGCCGATGACCTCCTCGTGGCCTTCGTGGCCGATGAGCAGGATGTCGAAGTCCTCGTCGGCGAACCGGACGGCTTCCTTGTGGACCTTGGTGACGAGCGGGCAGGTCGCGTCGATGGTGGCGAGCTTCCGTTCGGCCGCCTCCTGGTGCACGGTCGGCGCGACACCGTGCGCGGAGAACATCACGATCGAACCCTCGGGGACCTCCGCCGTCTCGTCGACGAAGATCGCGCCCTTCTTCTCCAGGGTCCGCACGACGTACTTGTTGTGGACGATCTCGTGGCGGACATAGATAGGGGAGCCGTACTGCTCCAGGGCCTTCTCCACGGCGATCACGGCACGGTCCACGCCCGCGCAGTAGCCACGAGGAGCGGCGAGCAGGACGCGTCGGGCAGGGGTAGCAGTCATGGGCACCATCGTAAGGCCGTACCGAACAGGCGAAGGATCAGGCGGGTCGCAAGACTGGTCCGTACCCGACCGACGGAGGCTTCATGTCAGACAGCAGCGGCAGGCGGCGGACAGGGGCGGGCGGCGGGTCCGTCGGGGGAGGCGGCCCCGCGGGTGGGCCCCCGGGGGACGGCCCCGTGGGAGGCGGTCCCACAGGCGGTGGCCCGGCGGCGGGTGGCCCGGCCGGGGGTGGCTCCACCGACAGCGGCGGGCTCAGGCGGACGCTGGGCTTCCGCGATCTGGTGGTGTACGGGCTCCTGTTCATCGCCCCCATGGCACCCGTCGGCGTGTTCGGCACGCTCGACGCGAAATCGGGGGGCGCGGTCGCGCTCGTCTACGTCGTGGCGACCGTCGTGATGGCGTTCACCGCGTTCAGCTACGCGCAGATGGTGCGGGTCGCGCCGCTGGCCGGTTCGGTGTTCGCGTACGCCCGCAGGGGGCTCGGCGAGGGTCCCGGGTTCATCGCCGGCTGGATGGCGATGCTCGACTATCTGCTGATCCCGGCCGTCGCCTACCTCTTCTCCGGCATCGCGATGCACGCGCTGGTGCCGTCCGTGTCGCAGTGGGTGTGGACGGCACTGGCGGTGGTCGTGACGACGCTCCTCAATCTCTCCGGCGTACGGGCGGCGGCCCTGGTCGGGTTCGCGGTGCTCACCATGGAGATCGTGGTGCTCCTGGTCTTCGCGGTGTCCGCGGTGGTGGTCCTGGTGCGGGACGGGGCTCAGCGCGGCTGGCTGTCGCCGCTCACCGGGGACTCCGGGTTCTCGACGACGGCGGTGCTGGGCGCGGTGTCGGTGGCCGTGCTGTCGTATCTGGGCTTCGACGCCATCGCCTCGTTCGCGGAGGAGGTGACGGGCGGTTCGGCGAAGGTGGCGCGTGCGGTGCTGTTCTGTCTGGTGCTCGCGGGCACGCTGTTCGTGGCGCAGTCGTACCTGGCGGCGCTGCTGGAGCCGGTGTCGTCGGCGGAGCTGGCCGCCGAGCCGGCCAAGCAGGGCTCCGCGTTCTACGACGCGGTGGATTCGTCGGTCGGTGGCTGGCTGCACGATCTGGTGGCGGTCAGCAAGGCGATCGGGGCGGCGTTCGCGGCACTGGCCGGGCAGGCGGCCGCAGGCCGGCTGCTGTTCGCGATGGCGCGGGAACGGAGGCTTCCGGCGGTGCTCTCGCGGGTCGATCAGCGCTCCGGTGTGCCGCGGTCGGCCATCCTGCTCGCGGCGGTCGTGACGATGGTGGCGGCGGTGTGGGCGGCCCGGCGCGACGACGGGCTGGACCATCTGGTGTCGGTCGTGGACATCGGCGCGCTGACGGCGTTCGTGCTGCTGCACGCGTCGGTGGTGGGCTGGTTCGCGGTACGCCGGATGGAGGGGCCGCCGAGCTGGTGGCGGCATGTGCTGGTGCCGGTGCTGGGCGCGGCCGCGCTGATCGCGGTGATCGTGGAGGCGACGGCCAGTTCGCAGGTGGTGGGGGCGTGCTGGCTGGCGATCGGGCTCGTGGTCCTGGCGGTGCAGTGGCGGCGACGGGGGAAGGACGCCGGGGCGCGGGGGCGTGAGAGCGCCGGAGCGTGAGGACGCGGAGGACGTCCGGGAGGGCGACGGGCCAAGGGTGCGAGCGCGGGAGCGGATGCCGGGAGCGGGCGCCCGACCGCGCGTACCGCCTCGGTGTCCGTGGCGGCGGATACGCTCGACCGCATGGCTCTCAACACGTCCGCGGAAGCACCGCTGCCCGTCGGCGAGGTGTCGCGGCTCATCGGCGGATGGATCGACCGGCTCGGCGCGGTCTGGGTCGAGGGACAGATCACCCAGTTGTCCCGGCGGCCGGGCGCCGGGGTCGTCTTCCTCACGTTGCGCGATCCCTCGCAGGACATCTCGGTGGGTGTGACGTGTTTCCGGCAGGTCTTCGACCGGATCGCGGATGTGGTGTCGGAGGGGGCGCGGGTCGTCGTCCTGGCGAAGCCCGAGTGGTACGGGCCGCGTGGGCAGTTGTCCCTGCGGGCGACGGAGATACGGCCGGTCGGGATCGGTGAACTGCTCGTCCGGCTGGAGCAGCTGAAGAAGTCCCTGACCGGGGAGGGGCTGTTCGCGCCGGAGCGCAGGAAACCGCTGCCGTTCCTCCCGCAGTTGATCGGTCTGGTCTGCGGCCGGGCGTCGGCGGCCGAGCGTGACGTGCTGGAGAACGCGCGACGGCGGTGGCCCGCGGTCCGCTTCGAGGTGCGCAACACGGCGGTGCAGGGCGTCCACGCCGTCGACCAGGTGGTATCGGCGGTCAGGGAACTGGACGGGCTGCCCGAGGTCGACGTGATCATCGTGGCGCGCGGCGGGGGCAGTGTGGAGGACCTGCTGCCGTTCTCGGACGAGGAGCTGATCCGTACGGTGGCGGCGTGCCGCACCCCGGTCGTGTCCGCGATCGGGCACGAACCGGACACTCCCCTGCTCGACCTGGTGGCGGATCTGCGGGCGTCGACCCCCACGGACGCGGCGAAGAAGGTCGTCCCCGACGTGGGTGAGGAGCTGGCTCGGGTCCAGCAACTGCGCGACCGAGCGCTCCGGGCGGTACGAGGGCTGCTCGACCGGGAGGAGCGCGGCCTGGCGCACGCGCTGGGGCGGCCGTCGATGGAGCGTCCGCACCGGCTGGTGGACGAGCGCGCCTCCGAGGTCGACGCGCTGATCGGGCGGAGCCGACGGGTGCTGGGTCATCTGCTGGACCGCGCCGACTCCGAACTGGCGCACACCCGGGCCCGCGTGGTCGCGCTGTCGCCCGCCGCGACGCTGGAGCGGGGGTACGCGGTGCTCCAGCGGGCGGACGGGCATGTGGTGCGCTCCCCCGGGGACGCCGGGGCGGCGGGCGACGCGCTGCGGGCGAGGGTCGCGGAGGGCGAGTTCACGGTACGGGTGGGTGAGCGGGCGGACGAGTGAGTCACGTCACGCACGCTGGGCGCCGACCGTGGGCGCGCGGCCGGGCCGGGCCACGGCCGCGCGCCGGGCGTGAAGCGGAAGCCGTAGCCGTAGCCGTAGCCGTAGCCGTAGCCGTAGCCGTAGCCGATTTTGTCGTAGCGCATACATAGGGTGGGACACATGGACAGGACCGACGACGCAACGACGGCGGCCGCCGCCACGGGGACGCTCGGATACGAACAGGCTCGGGACGAGCTGGTCGAGGTCGTACGCCGGTTGGAGGCGGGCGGTACCACCCTGGAGGAGTCGCTGGCCCTCTGGGAACGGGGCGAGGAGCTGGCGAAGGTGTGCCGGCGCTGGCTGGAGGGCGCACGGGCCCGGCTGGACGCCGCCCTGACGGGACCGGCGGAGCCGGACAACGGCTCGGCGGGCGACGCGGGCCGCGCTGACGGCTGACGGCTGACGGCTGACGGCTGACGGCTGACGGCTGACGGCTGACGGCTGACGGCTGACCGGAGGCCCGGCGGGTACGAGGGCCAGGGCGGGCACGAGGACGAGGCGGGGCCGGCCCGACGGCAAAGGACGCACGGAATCCCCGAGCCGACAAGTCGCCCGTGTCACCGGGAAGCACTGGACAGAGCCCGGCGTTGGAATCAAGGCGACCGACGTGTGGAACGGGTCACTCCCGCCCGGGTTTAGTTGAAAGTTAACCTAAACATCCTTTAGCGTCGTGCGCATCACTTGATTCCCGTACGCCCGGAAGGTAAATCGCCAGATGTCTCTCGCCCTTGACCCCGCCGCCCAGGACCTCCTCTTCCGTGAGGCCCGCACCGCCAACACCTTCACCGATGAGCCGGTGACCGACGAGCAGGTGCAGGCGATCTACGATCTGGTCAAGTACGGCCCGACCGCGTTCAACCAGTCCCCCCTGCGTGTCGTCCTGATCCGCTCCGCCGAGGCCCGCGAGCGCCTTCTTCCGTACATGGCCGAGGGCAACCGGCCGAAGACCGCCACCGCCCCGCTGGTCGCGATCCTCGCCGCCGACAACGAGTTCCACGAGGAACTTCCCGCGCTGCTCCCGCACTTCCCGCAGGCCAAGGACGCGTTCTTCTCCGAGCGCCCGGTCCGTGAGCAGGCCGCCGGTCTCAACGGCGCGCTCCAGGCCGCGTACTTCATCATCGGCATCCGCGCCGCCGGTCTGGCCGCGGGTCCGATGAACGGTTACGACGCCGCGGGCATCCAGAAGGAGTTCCTGGACGACGACCACTCCCCGCTGATGGTCGTCAACATCGGCAAGCCCGGCGAGGACGCGTGGTTCCCGCGCCTGCCGCGCCTGGCCTACGACGAGGTCGTCAAGACCGTCTGAGCCGCCCCGGCGACACATTCCACGGCCGAAAGCCCTGACCGCACCCACCGGGCGCGTTTCAGGGCTTTCAGTCGTGAACGGTCACGAACGGGCCGTGCCCCGGTCGTCAACGAGTCATCAGGACGTCCTCAGCGCGGCGGCCATCTCCGCCAGTCGCTCCGGTGACGCGGAACCCGTGACGACCGTGGTCGAGCCCTTGTCCTCGCGCACCAGCGCGTCGTACTTCGGCCCCTCCCAGCGCTGCCAGGTCTGACCGCCCACCTGCTCCGTGCGCCCGGTGTTCTCGGCCTTCTGGCTGACCTCACCGACGTACTTCTTCGCCGGGGACAGGGTGGACTGCTCCACCGCCACGTATCTGCCGTCCGGGTCCCGGAAGCCCAGGTGCCAGCCGCTGCCGCCCTGATGGTCGTACGAGACCGAGGTGGCCCGCCACTCCGGCGACAGGCCGGTCGGCGCGGCCACCGGGTAGGGCGCGGCGCGGCGGACGGTCTGGAGCTCCACGCGGTAGTCCACCGTCTTCACGGGGTCGGCCTTGTCGTCGTGCGGGATGAAGATGTAGGCGACTCCCGCGACGGCGGCGATGACCGCCAACGACAGGATCATGTCCCACGCTGTCTGCTTGCCTCGCTTGCTTGCCACGCCTACATGGTCGCATTGAGGGTAGGACGACGACCCGCCGGGCACCCGCTCATAAGTGACCCGGTCTGCTCATTTTATCGGCCTGACGATAGAGTCACAGCACCCTCATATCCGGTCGTCGTCGTACAGAAAGGTGCGCTCCGATGTCCGAACATCATCTGCCGTCCCAACTGGAGGTCTCCCCGGAGGCCCCGGACCGCAACCTCGCCATGGAACTGGTCCGGGTCACCGAGGCCGCGGCCATGGCCGCCGGGCGCTGGGTCGGGCGCGGTGACAAGATCGGCGCCGACGGCGCCGCGGTGAAGGCCATGCGCACCCTCGTCTCCACCGTCTCGATGAACGGCATCGTCGTCATCGGTGAGGGCGAGAAGGACGAGGCGCCCATGCTCTTCAACGGCGAACGGGTCGGCGACGGCACCGGCGCCGAGGTCGACATCGCGGTCGACCCGATCGACGGCACCACGCTCAACGCCAAGGGCATGCCGAACGCCATCGCCGTACTGGCCGCCGCGGACCGCGGTGCCATGTTCGACCCGTCCGCGGTCTTCTACATGGACAAGCTGGTCACCGGCCCCGAGGCCGCCGACTTCGTCGACATCAACGCGCCCGTCTCGGTGAACATCCGGCGCGTCGCGAAGGCCAAGAATTCCACCCCCGAGGACGTCACCGTCGTCATCCTCGACCGCCCCCGGCACGAAGGTGTGGTCAAGGAGATCCGTGAGACGGGCGCGCGGATCAAGTTCATCTCCGACGGCGATGTGGCCGGGTCGATCATGGCCGCCCGCGAGGGGACCGGCGTCGACCTGCTGATGGGCATCGGCGGTACGCCGGAGGGCATCATCTCGGCGTGCGCCATAAAGTGCCTCGGCGGGGTCATCCAGGGCAAGCTGTGGCCCAAGGACGCGGCCGAACGGCAGCGGGCCCTGGACGCGGGGCACGACCTGGACCGGGTGCTGTCGACGGACGACCTCGTCTCGGGCGACAACGTGTTCTTCGTCGCGACCGGCATCACGGACGGCGAACTGCTGCGGGGGGTGCGTTACCGCTCGGAGACGGCGACCACCGAATCGCTGGTCATGCGGTCCAAGTCCGGCACGATCCGGCGGATCGACTCCACGCACCGGCTGTCGAAGCTGCGCGCGTACAGCGCGATCGACTTCGACCGCGCGAAGTAACGCCGGCGATCGCGCGGCCCTGTCGGCGCGTGGGCGCGTGGGCGTGGGCCGCGTGACATCGCGTCCGGCCGGACGCGACGCCGAAGCCGGCCAGGAAGCCTCCGCCGCGTGAGCGGCGGACATGAACGAAGAGGCGCCCCCCTGTGCGGTGGGGGCGCCTCTTCGCGCAAGGCCACACGCCATTCAGGTAAAGGCCACGCGCCATCCACGCAGGGCCACGCGACGGCGGCACGCGGATACGTGGCGCGCGGCGCACGATTCGGCGCGCCGCTGCGCGTGTACGCATACGTGTACGTGGCGCTCGGCTCAGCACACAAAACGGCGGTACGCGTCTCACGGCACAGCAGGCGGGTGCGCAACGCTCGCTCAGCAACGGCACACGACGGCAGACACCGGGCGCGGCGCTCAGCTCACGGCACACGACGGCGGACACCGAACGTGGCGGTCAGCCCTCAGCATGCGACGGCGCGCACCGCTCACAGCGCTCGGTCCACGGCGCAGCGGGCCGTACGGCGGGCGGTGTGGAGCCGCGCCGCAGGCCGTTGCCGTGGTCCGTGGCGTCAGCCGGCCGCCGCGACGCGGCCCGCCGGAGTGGTCGCTGTGAGTTCGATGTCCCGGCGTCTGCGGCGGGCGAGCACCACCCGTCGTTCGGCGGCGGTGAGGCCGCCCCAGACCCCGTACGGTTCCGGTTGTTCCAGGGCGTGTTCCCGGCACTCGACCATCACCGGGCAGCGGGCACAGACCCGCTTGGCGGCCTCCTCGCGCGCGAGTCGGGCAGCGGTCGGCTCCTTCGAAGGGGCGAAGAACAGCCCGGCTTCGTCCCGGCGGCACACCGCCTCCGAATGCCAGGGTCCGGCGTGATCCTCCCGGGCGGGCATGCGCTGGGGAGGGACGGCGGCGACCTGGAGGGGCTGACGCGGCGGTTGCAGCACGGTCTACTCCTGACGACGGCTTCGCGAGCGAGAGACGATGCAGCACTCCCTACCCGCTGTGCGCGCGCCTATGCACTGTGTGGCGCCGGGTTCCGTGTTACGGAATTCCGATCGACCGGAATTGGACGACCGCCGGAGGCCGAATTGTGTAGCGGCCGATCAGTTCCCCGTCACTTACCGTCCACGCTGTCGTGCGCGGCCGTTTCAGGGGCCAAGATACTTGCGGAGCTGGTTCTGGAGGTTGGCAATCAGCTTGCCACGCTTGGGTTTTGCCTCGACGTTGCCGAAGACCGAATATCCGTTGACCACCACTACCGGTGCTTCCGGGTCGGGAGATTCGAGTGTGACGACTTCGAAATTTCCGAAAACGCCCGTGCCGCTGCCACGCAGCGAGATGTTCTCGGGCACCTTGATCTCGACACTTCCGAAGATCGAGGTCGCGTTGATGACGGTGTGGCGCTGGCCGAAAAGCGCCTCGGTCAGATCGATCTCCACGCTGCCGAACAGGGCGAAGGCGTTGGTCCGGCCGCCCACGCGCCAACGGCCCTTGCGGGTGGAGCTGCTGAAGACCGCGATCAGATTGTCGGCGGGGCCCACGGGCGCCTCGGGACCGTAGGCGTACGGCATCGCGAAGTGCTGCGGGGAGGTCCCGGTGGCCGGGAGATCCCGTACCAGCGGTTCGAGCTCACCGACGGTCTTGGCGCGGTAGACGGCGTCGATCCGGTCGCCGTGCTCATCGGCGGTCAGCCTGCCCTCGGCCAACGCCTCCCGCAGGATGTCCGCGATCCGGTCGCGGTCGGCGTCGGAGGCACGCATGCCGGAGGGGGCCGTGTCGGCCGGGGCCGCCGGGCGCTGGGGCTGCTTTTCGAGGTCCACCGGCTCAGCGTACCCAAACGCGATAGATCGCGACTACCCCTCGCAACCCCCGCGCGTGCCGCGCGCGTGCCGTACGCGGCGCGCCACACGCCGGCCGGCCGCCTCTCCCCGCGCCCACGTCCTGCCCCGCCCCGGCCCGGCCGCGGGCCGACCCGGACCGCCGTCGACTGAGTCCTACCTCACCACTGCGCCCCGTCCGTCGCGTTCTACCCTGGTGGGTGCGCTGACCAAGGGAGGCCAGCCGCCGTCTGCCTAGTGAGGAATGGCCGTAATGCCAGAGTTTGCGTACTCCGATCTGCTCCCACTGGGAGAGGACACCACGTCGTACCGTCTGGTGAGCGCCGAGGGCGTCTCGACCTTCGAGGCCGACGGGCGTACGTTCCTCAAGGTCGCCCCGGAGGCCCTGCGCACGCTCGCCGCCGAGGCCATGCACGACATCTCCCACTATCTGCGCCCGACACACCTGGCGCAGCTGCGGCGGATCATCGACGACCCCGAGGCGTCGTCCAACGACAAGTTCGTCGCGCTGGACCTCCTGAAGAACGCGAACATCGCGGCCGCGGGCGTCCTCCCGATGTGCCAGGACACCGGCACGGCGATCGTCATGGGCAAGCGCGGTCAGAACGTGCTGACCGAGGGCGGTGACGAGGAAGCCCTGTCGCGCGGCATCTTCGACGCGTACACCAAGCTCAATCTGCGGTACTCGCAGATGGCCCCGCTGACCATGTGGGACGAGAAGAACACCGGCTCGAACCTCCCGGCGCAGATCGAGCTGTACGCGACGGACGGCGGCGCGTACAAATTCCTCTTCATGGCGAAGGGCGGCGGCAGCGCCAACAAGTCGTTCCTCTTCCAGGAGACCAAGGCGGTCCTGAACGAGACCTCCATGATGAAGTTCCTGGAGGAGAAGATCCGTTCGCTGGGCACGGCCGCGTGTCCGCCGTACCACCTGGCCATCGTCGTCGGCGGTACGTCGGCCGAGTTCGCGCTGAAGACCGCGAAGTACGCCTCCGCGCACTACCTGGACGAGCTGCCCGCCGAGGGCTCGCCGACCGGTCACGGTTTCCGGGACGAGGAACTGGAGGAGAAGGTCTTCGAGCTGACCCAGCGGATCGGCATCGGCGCCCAGTTCGGCGGCAAGTACTTCTGCCACGACGTGCGCGTCGTCCGTCTGCCCCGGCACGGCGCATCGCTGCCCGTCGCGATCGCCGTGTCCTGTTCGGCGGACCGCCAGGCCCTGGCCAAGATCACCGCCGAGGGGGTGTTCCTGGAACAGCTGGAGAAGGACCCGGCCCGCTTCCTGCCCGACACCACCGACGAACACCTCGACAGCGAGGGCGACGTCGTCCGGATCGATCTCAACCGCCCGATGGACGACATCCTCGCCGAGCTGACGAAGTACCCGGTCAAGACCCGGCTCTCGCTGACCGGCCCGCTGGTCGTGGCGCGCGACATCGCGCACGCCAAGATCAAGGAACGGCTGGACGCGGGCGAGGAGATGCCGAAGTACCTGCGGGACCACCCGGTCTACTACGCCGGTCCGGCGAAGACGCCCGAGGGGTACGCCTCCGGGTCCTTCGGCCCGACGACGGCCGGCCGGATGGACAGCTACGTCGAGCAGTTCCAGGCCGCGGGCGGCTCGAAGGTGATGCTGGCCAAGGGCAACCGCTCCCAGCAGGTCACCGACGCCTGCGGCGCGCACGGCGGGTTCTACCTCGGGTCGATCGGCGGACCCGCCGCCCGGCTGGCGCAGGACTGCATCAAGAAGGTCGAGGTCGTCGAGTACGAGGAACTGGGCATGGAGGCGGTCTGGCGGATCGAGGTGGAGGACTTCCCGGCGTTCGTCGTCGTCGACGACAAGGGCAACGACTTCTTCACCGAGCCGGCCCCGGCGCCGACGTTCACCAGCATTCCGGTACGGGGTCCAGGACTCGCCTGACCGACCCGCCCGGTCATCGGGGTACACGCCCGAGGGGGCGCACCGGCTCGACGCCGGTGCGCCCCCTCGGGCGTTCCGCGCACCGTCCGGCGGACGGTGACCGCCCTCGACCCGCCCGCCCGTTCATCCGCCCGGCCGCCGGTCCGCCCGTCCGCTCGGCCCTGCGGCCGCCTCGACCCTCCTACGGCGATATTCAGCCAAAAACGAGAAGCGTCGGCCGTCGTCGAACATCCACCCGGTCACCTGTCCGGCGCACCTGCCGACGCCCCCCGGCAGCGGTGCCCGCCCGCTCGCCCGCACCACGGGCAACACCCGATACCGGTATGCAGAACGGCACCGCGGTGGCCGGACCACACGCCACCGCCCCGGACCGGTCCCGCACGCGCGACGGGACCACCGCGCCCGGCCCCGGCCCGAGGGGTCCCGCACCGCCTCTTTCTCGCAGCGGGCCGCGTCACGGACTTGCGTCACGCCGGACCCGCGCAAAGGGTTGTCGGACGTTCCTCGCGCACCCCACCGCTCCCCTCGAACCGGGGGGAGCCGGCCGAAGAACTCCTCCCCCCGTACACCGAGCCGCCTTCCCGACGTCCGTCCCCCCCGACCGGACGCCCGCCCGCCCCCACGCCCCGCCGACGACGGCTCGGTCCGGGACCGCGAACAGCGGCGCCCGACACCGCCGCCCACCTCATGACCCCAGCGCCCCTGACACCAGCACCCACACCCGCACACCGGAAACCGACGCACCAGCGCCCGACGCACCACGATCACCCACCTCCCGTCACCCTCGCAGTCACCACCGAACACCGGAAAGGCGGACGCCGTATGACGCCGGCCCCTCACCGCAGCCACGCCGACGACCTGCTCTCCTTCATCAGGGCCAGCCCCTCGCCGTACCACGCGGTCGCGAGCGCCGCCCAGCGGCTGGAGAAGGCCGGATTCCGTGAGCTGCGCGGGACGGACGACTGGACCGGTACGACCGGTGGCTGCTTCGTCGCCCGCAGCGGCGCACTGATCGCCTGGTACGCCCCCGAGGGCCTGCCCGCCCACACCCCGTTCCGGATCATCGGGGCGCACACCGACTCGCCCAACCTCCGGGTCAAGCCGACACCGGACACCGGGGCGGCGGGCTGGCGGCAGATCGCCGTGGAGATCTACGGCGGGGTGCCCCTCAACACCTGGCTCGACCGTGATCTCGGCCTCTCCGGGCGTCTCGCGCTGCGCGGCCCGAGCCGCACCCCGGACATCCGGCTCGTACAGATCGACGAACCGTTGTTCCGGGTCCCGCAGTTGGCGATCCACCTCGACCGCACCGTCAACGAGGGGCTGTCCCTCGACCGTCAGCGCCACATCGCCCCGCTGTGGTCCCTCGGCAGCCCCGAACAGGGCGCCCTGCTGCGCCGGGTGACCGCGGCGCTCGACGTCGATCCGGCCGATGTCCTCGGCTGGGACCTGATGCTCCATGACATCCAGCCGCCCGGATACCTCGGCCTGGAGGAGGAGTTGCTGGTGGCGCCCCGGCTGGACAACCTGGTCTCGGTGCACGCGGGCGTGACCGCGCTGGCGCACGCGGCGTCCCTCATGGACACGCCCTCGTACGTACCGGTCCTGGCCGCCTTCGACCACGAGGAGGTGGGCAGCGGCTCCGACACGGGCGCGCAGAGCCCCCTGCTGGAGCGGGTCCTCAACCGCTCGGTCACCGCGCGCGACGGCTCGTCCGAGGACTGGGCCCGCGCCCTCTCCGGTGCCTTCTGCGTGTCCGCCGACATGACCCACGCGGTGCACCCGAACTACCCGGAGCGCCACGACCCGGGCCACCACCCGATGCCCAACGGCGGCCCGACGGTGAAGGTCAACGTGAACCAGCGGTACGCGACGGACAGTGCCGGTCTCGCGCTGTTCAGGTCGGCGTGCGAGCGGGCGGGGACGCCCTGGCAGCAGTTCGTCTCGAACAACGCCATGCCGTGCGGCACCTCGATCGGCCCGCTGACGGCGGCCCGGCTCGGGGTCCCCACCGTCGACGTGGGCGTGCCGGGACTGTCGATGCACTCGGCCAGGGAGCTGTGCGGCGCGGACGACCCCGGCCATCTGGCCGCGGTACTGGGCGAGTTCGTGACATCCGGCTGAGCCGGACACCGTCCGCGCCGAAGGACCGCCGACGGGCAGCCGACGGGCAGCGGGAGAGCAGCCGACGGGCGGCGGGAGACAGCGGGGGACGGCCGATGACCCGGCCGTCCCCCGCACGCTCGTCCTGACTGCTACCGGGCCGCGAGCCCGGCCGGCACCAGGAGCCCTGCCGGTACCGCGAGTACCGCCGACGCCGGTGGCGCCACCGGTACCGGGAGCGCCACCGACGCCGCGGCGGCCGTCATGCGAACCGCTGCCCGGCGCTCCCGTCGCACGTCCCGAGCTTCAGCTGGTCCTTCGCCCCGGCCAGCGTGAGGCACAGCCCCGTGGCGGCGGCCGGACGCAGTGTGCCCGCCTGCCGGACGAACTTCTGGTTCGCCGCGCCGGAGCAGTCCCACAGGATGAGCGCGGCGCCCGCCCGGTAGTCGGCGCCGGACACGTCGAGGCACCGGTCGTGGCTCAGCGCGGTGCGCAGGGTCTCGCTGCCGGCGTCGTACCACCAGCTCTGGTTGCGTCCGCCGTGGCAGTCCCAGCCGGTGGGCCTCGTGCCGTTCCGGGTCACCGAGGCCGGGACGTCCAGGCAGCTGCCCGTGGCCTCGTTCCTCAGCGGTGCGAACACGTCGTCCCAGGCCACCGGGGTCAGCACGGGGCTGCCCGTGCCCGCCGGGTCGGCGCAGCCCGCCTCCCGTACCGTCGCCCGGTAGATCTGCGTCAGGCAGGACGCGAAGGCGGCGTGCCCGCGCACGTTGGGGTGGAAGGACTGCCGTACGGAGTTGGCGTCCGGCGGGAACGGGTTCGCCAGGTCGATGTGGAGGCCCCGGGCCCAGGTGTTCTCCGAGCAGACCTCGTGGCCGTGGAAGAGCCGGGAGTTGTCGAGGTAGACGGCGCCGGTCTCGGCCGCGGCCCGGCGCATTCCGCGTTCGAAGGCGGGTACGGCGGTGTTGCGGCCCCACGCGGCGTCCGAGTCGTATCCGGCGCAGCCGCCGGGCAGCTTGCCGGGGAACTTCGGGTTGTCGTTGAAGTCCGGTCCGATGGGGCTCGGGTAGCCCATCACGACGAGCTTGTAGTCACCGGCTGCGTACCCCGCGTCCGTCATGACGGTCCGCAGGTCGCGCACGGTCTGCTCGACCTTGGGGACGAGCGCGTCGACCCGGGCCTGCCAGCCGCCGTCGTACTTCGACTCGCAGCCGCCCTGGAGGAGGAACCAGCGCTCGACGCAGTCCGTCATGACCGGGCCGAACTGGAGGTCGTCGTTGGCCCCGGCCACCAGGACGATCATCTTGATGCGGGTGTTGCGGGCCTTGACGGCGAGGCTGTCGCTCTGCACCAGTTCGTCGGCGTACTGCTTCGTACCGCCGATCCGGATGTTTCCGGTGTACGCGCCGGAGCAGGCGACGTTGTACGTGACGTCCGCGGCGATGCCCGTGCGGTGGATGGCGGAGTCGGGTGAGCGGTGGCACCAGTTGACGGGGCCGTTGGTGCCCGTCTCGTAGCCGCCGACGCCCTCGCCGGAGATCTCGCTGTCGCCGAGCGAGATCAGTCCCGTCCTGCGTTCGGCGAGCGGGCGTTCGGCCGGGCTGCCGTAGAGCGCGGTCGCCTCGGCGGCCCGGACGGCCTCAAGTGCGGGCGGGAGCGGGGTGGAGAGGGGTGCGGTGGTGAGTGTGGTGGATGCGGTTGCGGTGGTACGGGCTCCGGCCGCGCCGGCCGGTCCCGCCGCGACGGCCATGCCGCCGAGGGCCGCCGCCGTGGCCGCGACGGTCGCGACCGTGCGGCGGAGTCCGGCGATTCTGTGCCTCGTGCGCCTCATCGCGCCTCCCGGGTAGTGGGTTACCCACGGTATTTACTGGTCGGTAGGCGACTTGGGAATACACAGAACAAGACAAGTGCTCAACTTTTCCAGGAGGTTCAAACATCATGGACGCAGCGGCAGGCACCCCTGAGGGCGACGAGTACCGCGTCGAGCACGACTCGATGGGCGAGGTACGGGTCCCCGCGCACGCCAAGTGGCGGGCCCAGACGCAACGCGCCGTGGAGAACTTCCCGATCTCCGGCCAGCGGCTCGAACGCGCCCACATCGAGGCGCTGGCACGAATCAAGGCGGCCGCCGCGAAGGTCAACGCCGAGCTGCGGGTGATCGACCCGGACATCGCCGAGGCGATCCAGGAGGCCGCCGCCGAGGTCGCCGAGGGCCATTGGGATGAACACTTTCCGGTCGATGTCTTCCAGACCGGATCAGGTACCTCCTCCAACATGAACACGAACGAAGTCGTGGCGACCCTGGCCACCGAACGGCTCGGCCGCCCGGTCCACCCCAACGACCACGTCAACGCCTCCCAGTCGTCCAACGACGTCTTCCCCTCCTCCATCCACATCGCCGCGACCGCCGCCGTCACCGCCGATCTGGTTCCGGCCCTCGACCACCTCGCCGCCGCCCTGGAGCGCAAGTCCGTCGAGTTCGCGGAGGTCGTCAAGTCGGGCCGTACGCATCTGATGGACGCCACTCCCGTCACCCTGGGCCAGGAGTTCGGCGGGTACGCGGCGGCGATCCGTTACGCGGTCGAGCGGCTGCACGCCTCGCTCCCCCGGCTCGCCGAACTGCCGCTGGGCGGCACCGCCGTCGGCACCGGCATCAACACCCCGCCCGGCTTCGCCGCCGCCGTCATCGCGGAGGTCGCCCGCACCACCGGTCTGCCGCTCACCGAGGCCCGCGACCACTTCGAGGCGCAGGGCGCCCGCGACGGGCTCGTCGAGACGTCCGGCCAGCTGCGGACCCTGGGCGTCTCGCTCACCAAGATCTGCAACGACCTGCGCTGGATGGCGTCGGGTCCGCGCACCGGTCTCGCCGAGATCTCCCTGCCCGACCTCCAGCCCGGTTCGTCGATCATGCCCGGCAAGGTGAACCCCGTCGTCCCCGAGGCCGTCCTGATGGTCGCGGCCCAGGTCACGGGGAACGACGCGACGGTCGCAGCCGCGGGAGCCGCGGGCAACTTCGAGCTCAACGTCATGCTGCCGGTGATCGCCAAGAACCTGCTGGAGTCCGTACGGCTGCTCGCCAACGCCTCCCGGCTGCTCGCCGACCGCACGGTCGACGGCATCACCGCCCACACCGAGCGCGCCAGGGAGTACGCCGAGTCCTCGCCGTCCGTCGTCACCCCGCTGAACAAGTACCTCGGTTACGAGGAGGCGGCGAAGGTCGTCAAGAGGTCCCTCGCCGAGCGTCGGACGATCCGCGAGGTGGTGCTGGACTCGGGCTACGTCGAGCGCGGGGACCTCACCGTGGAACAGCTCGACGAGGCGCTGGACGTCCTGCGCATGACCCGCCCGTGACCCCTGTCACGGGGATGTGTCGCGGGTGAGACCGCCCGTGTGCGCGAATGGCGCGGATGTGCCGGGTACGGCCCTTCCGCGGCGGACCTGGCGACGCCCGTGCGGGTCCCTCCTTAAGATCTGTCCATGGCGGGTACGGAGAGCGGGACGCGAGAGCCGGGAGAGCCGGAAGAGATCGAGCGCTGGGCGCCGGGCGACCGGATTCTGTGGCGCTACCGGGGCAACGGGACGCGCCCGCCCGGCGACGGCCGGTCCCCCGGCGGACAGCGGGCGAACGGCGAACGCCCGGCCGACGGTGGGCGCCCGGCCAAGGGTGAACACCGGTCCGACGGCGGGCAGCTGACCAACGGTGAGCACCTGGGGAGCGGTGGATACCCGGGCAACGGCGGGCACCGGCTGCCAGGGCCGGCGAGGTCGGCCGCACCGGCCGCCTCGCCCGCGTCGCGCGGCGGGCACCGTCCGTCCGGCGTGTCGCAGCCGTACCGCCCCGATCAGCCGTTCGGGGCACGGCCGCCCTCGTTCCCCATCTGCCGTCCCGTCACCGTCGTCCAGGACAGTTCCGATCTGCTCGCCGCGTGGATGGCGCCGGGCACCGAGTGCGTGAAGCCGGTGCTCGCCGACGGCACCGATGTGCACGCCGAGCCGCTGGCGACCCGCTACACCGCGCCCCGGATCGCCATCCGCTCCGCCTGGTCGGGGACCGGGGTGCTGAAGCTGGCCAGGCCCGGCGAGCCGTGGTCGGTGTGGCTGTTCTGGGACCAGGGCTGGCGGTTCCGCAACTGGTACGTGAACCTTGAGGAGCCGCACACCCGCTGGTCCGGCGGCATCGACTCCGAGGACCACTTCCTGGACATCGCCGTCCGCCCGGACCGCAGCTGGCACTGGCTGGACGAGGACGAGTTCGCCCAGGCGCAGCGCGTCGGCCTGATGGACCCGTCGACCGCCGAGCGGGTACGGGAGGCGGGCCGGGCGGCCGTGGAGACCATCCGGGCCTGGGGCGCGCCGTTCCGGGACGGCTGGGAGGACTGGCGGCCCGACCCCCGGTGGCGGGTCCCTTCGCTGCCGGATGACTGGGACCGCACTCCCGCTCATATGCCGACGTGAGATCCTTGGACGGACGCCAGGGGGAGAATCGTAGGATCGTTCTCCGCAAGACCGATCCGCCCGATCGGCGTGCCCGGTACTGGACCTGACTGACCGCAAGCCCACGCACAAAGCGCACGAGGCGCATGAGGCGCACGTGTCACATGAGGCGCATGGACCACTACGAGGGGGTGGAGACGTGCCGGTTGTCCGCTGCCCTGCCACCGGAAACGTTGTCATCGGGACACCTTCCCGGGGGCGACCGGTTTCGGCCGCCCGTATCGGGGCATGCGGTGACAGCCGTTGTTCTCGGCGCCCGTGCGAGGGCAAAGTAACGCCCCACAAGGTGATTGCCTCATACAACCGGCCCGGACGGACGGAATCCCACGCGTGACGGAGCACCCCACCTCCCACGAAGGCCGGCAGCCTCTCGCGGCCAGGCCGCAGGAACGCACCCGGCCGCGGCAGCAGGAGGCCGCGCCGAAGGCGCCCCCTGCCGCCGCCGCGGTCCCCGGCCCCACCAAGGCCCCACCGGGCCGCGGGCAGGCCGCGGGGACAGGTCCTGCCACGGCGCCGCGACCGGGCTCCGGCCCGGCCTGCGTGCCCGACCCGGCACCCGCCCCGGCGTCCGGACCGGTCGCGGTGGCCGCCGACCCGCAGGCCGTCGCCCGGCGCGAGGGCGACCGGCTGCGCTTCGTGGGCGCCGCGACCCGCCGGATCGCCCGGGGCATAGACCTCGACGAGATCGTGCTCGGTCTCTGCCGGGCCAGTGTGCCCACATATTCCGACGCCATACTCGTCTACCTCCGCGATCCGCTGCCGGTGGGCGACGAGCGCCCCGTACACCCGTTCGTGCTGCGGCTGCGGCGCACCGACCGGCTGCGGCTGAGCGACGAGGAGTTCGAGGGCTCCCCGGAGATCGAACGCCTGCGGCTGCCGGTCATCGACCCGCAGGCCGATCCGACGCCCGCGTCCCAGCTCTGCGAGGTGCGCCCCGGTGGCGCGCTCGCCGAGGTGCTGCGCGGGGTCCGGCCGGTCTTCGGGGACTCCGCGGCGGCCCGTGCCGCGCTGCCCGAACTGCTCGGCGCCGGACGGACCGTGCCCTCCGGGCACCGGGCGATCCTCGCCCCGCTGCGCGGCCGGCGCCGGGTGATCGGCGCCGCCGTGTTCCTGCGCGGGACGGAACGGCCGCCGTTCGAGGCCAACGACCTGCTGGTCGCCGCCCAGCTCGCGACGCACACCGCGCTCGGCATCGACAAGGCCGTGCTGTACGGCCGCGAGGCGTACATCGCCGACGAGTTGCAGCGGACCATGCTGCCCGACTCGCTGCCGCAGCCCACCGGCGTCCGGCTCGCGTCGCGCTACCTCCCGGCCGCCGAGACGGCCCGGGTCGGCGGCGACTGGTACGACGCGATCCCGCTGCCGGGCAGCCGGGTCGCGCTCGTCGTCGGTGACGTCATGGGCCACTCCATGACCTCCGCCGCGATCATGGGACAGCTGCGCACCACCGCCCAGACCCTCGCCGGGCTCGATCTGCCTCCGCAGGAGGTGCTGCACCACCTCGACGAGCAGGCGCAGCGGCTCGGCAGCGACCGCATGGCGACCTGCCTGTACGCGGTGTACGACCCCGTCGCGCACCGCATCACCATCGCCAACGCCGGTCATCCGCCGCCCGTCCTGCTCCACCTGGGCGGCCGGGCCGAGGTGCTGCGGGTGCCGCCGGGGGCGCCGATCGGGGTCGGTGGTGTCGACTTCGAGGCCGTCGAGCTGGACGCGCCCGCGGGGGCGACGCTGCTGCTGTACACGGACGGCCTGGTCGAGTCCCGGCTGCGGGACGTCTGGACCGGCATCGAGCAGTTGCGGGAACGGCTCGCGACCACCGCCCGGCTGACCGGGCCGGACCACTCGCCGCCGCTGGAGGCGCTCTGCGACGACGTGCTCGACATGCTCGGCCCCGGCGACCGGGACGACGACATCGCGCTGCTCGCGGCCCGCTTCGACGGGATCGCGCCGAGCGATGTCGCGTACTGGTTCCTGGAGCCGGAGGACGCGGCGCCCGGCAGGGCCCGGCGGCTGGCCCGCAGGGCGCTCGCCCGTTGGGGTCTCGAAGAGCTGTCGGACTCGATGGAGCTGCTGGTCAGCGAGGTGGTGACCAACGCCGTGCGGTACGCCGAGCGGCCGGTGACGCTGCGTCTGCTGCGTACCGACATCCTGCGCTGCGAGGTCGGCGACGACGCCCCGCAACTGCCCCGTCAGCGGCGGGCGCGGGACACCGACGAGGGCGGCCGTGGCCTGTTCCTGGTCAACCGGCTGGCCCGGCGGTGGGGAGCGACCCGGCTGTCGACCGGCAAAGTGGTCTGGTTCGAGATGGAGACCCGCAGCCCGTAGGCCGGTCGGCCGGTACGGACATGACGAGGGGCGGGCGCCCGCCGGCGCCCGCCCCTCGTCATGTCCGTACGGACGCGCCCAGGCGCGAGAGCCGGGCGAGCCCGGCCTGGTCCGGGCGGAACGTCTTAAGGCCGCTGGACGTTGGTGTTGCCACCCGGCCGGTTGCCGCTGGGCCGGTTGCCGTCGTCGTCCCCTTCTCCGGGGTCCTCGGAGGTCTCGGGCGGGCTCACGGAGAGCGAGGGGGACGGGGACTCGGTGACCGTCTCGTCCGGGCTCTCCGACTCGGACTCGCTCGGTGTCTCCTCGGGCGACTCCGGCTCCTCGGACGGTGTCTCCTCGGGCGACTCGGACGCGGAGGTGGACGGCGACGGGGATTCGGTCACGGTGACCTCGCCTTTCTCGACGTCCTCCAGGTCGAAGCGGGCGTCGGAGCCGCCGTTCAGGGCGCGCAGGGTGTAGTCCGCCCAGATCTTCGCCGGGAAGCCACCGCCGTTGGCACGGCCTGAGTTGGCGGTGCCGGTGAGGCTGACCTGGCCGCCGCCGTCCTTCGGGGACTCGCCGTAGAGCGCCACGACGGTGCTGAGTTCCGGGGTGTAGCCGGCGAACAGGGCCGCCCGGTTGTTCTCCGACGTACCCGTCTTGCCCGCCGCGTCATAGGCCGAGGTGTCGGCCTCGTGGCCGGAGCCGTTGTCGACGACGCCGGACAGCACGGACGTCACGGTGTCGGCCGACCTGCGGCTGAGTACCTGCTTGCCGATGCCCTGCACCGGGTCGACCGAGCGGCCGCGGTGCTCGGCGGACTTCACGATGGTCGGGGTGACCTTCTTGCCGTGGTTGTCGAACGTGGCGTACACGCCCGCCATGTCCCAGGTCGAGGCGTACATGGTGCCCAGGGCGGTCGCCGGGCGCTCCGGGAAGTTCTTGTCCGGTACGCCGAGGGCGAGCGCGGTCTCCTTCACCTTGCCGGGGCCGACGTCGACGACCATCTGCGCGAAGACCGAGTTGATGGACTTGTCCATCGCCTCCTGGACGTTGACGTCCCCGTAGCTGGTGTCGTCCTCGTTCTGCGGGGCGTACGGGGTGTCGCTGCCCTCGACCGGGCGCCGGCTCGTCCCGTCGTAGAGGGTGTTGACGCCGATCCGGTCGCCGTCCTGGGTCTCCGCGCCGTTCTCCAGCGCGGTGGCGAACACCAGCGGCTTGAAGGTGGACGCGGGCTGGTAGTCCTGCCGGGTGGCGTTGGATATCCAGTGCTCGGTGGCGCCGGTCCCGCCGTACAGGGCGACGACCGCGCCGGTCTTCGGGTCGACGGAGGTGGCGCCCGCCTGGACCGTCGCGTCGACCTTGTTGCCCTTGCGGTCGATCTTCGACTCCAGTTGCCGCTCGACCGCCTTGACGAGTTCCTTCTGCTTCTTCTCGTCGATGTTGAGGGTGATGGTCCAGCCGCCGGCCTTGAGGTCGGCCTCGGAGACGCCCTGCTTGCGCAGCTCCGCGTCGGCGGCCTCGACGAGGTAGCCGGTCTGGCCGCCCATGCCGAGGGGCGGCTTCGGACTGTGCGGTACGGGGAACTTCAGCGCGTCGCGCTCCGACGCGTCGAGCCACTTCTCCTCGACCATGTTGTCGAGGACGTAGTGCCAGCGTTCGGTCACGAGCTTCTTGCCGGTCGGTGAGGCGACCGCCCAGTCGTACTGGCTGGGCGCCTGGAGCAGTGCGGCGAGGTAGGCGCCCTGGGCGACGGTCAGCTTCTCGGCGTCGACGCCGTAGTACGCCTGGGCCGCGGCCTGGATGCCGTACGCGCTGCGCCCGTAATAGCTGGTGTTGATGTACCCGGCGAGGATGTCCTCCTTGTGCATCCGCCGGTCGACCTTGAGCGAGATCACCAGTTCCTTGAGCTTGCGGGAGACCGTCGGCTGCTGGGTCAGGTAGTAGTTCTTGACGTACTGCTGAGTGATCGTCGAACCTCCCTGCTTCCCCTTGCCGGTCACGGTGTTCAGCAGACCGCGGGCGGTGCCCTTGAGGTCGACCCCGGAGTCCTTGAAGAACGACTTGTTCTCGGCAGCGACGAAGGTGTAGCGGACCTTCTCCGGGATCTTGTCGAGGTCGACCATCTCCCGGTTGATACGGCCCGTGCGGGCGAGGATCTTGCCGTCGCCGTACTTGTAGACGTTGCTCTCCAGCTTCGCCTCCGCGTTGGGTGCGGGCTCGTCCACGGACAGATAGAGCGCCACGAAGGCGCCGATGATCAGCAGGCAGAACCCGAAGAAGGCCCCCAGCAGCTTCCGCCAGGTGAAGAAGCGGCGTATGCCGGTCTTCTTGGCCCGCCGCGCACCGCGCTGCTGGGCTCGTCGCGCTTCCGCTCGACCCATCGCTGTGTTGCTCCCGTTTCTCTGTTCGATCAGATCAGCTCAGCCAAGACAGCTAACACCGTTGAGACGGACAAAATGCAGGCGATCCGGTCTTTTCCGGACGTGAGAATCAGCACCCGCACCCCAAGGAACCGACTCACGGACGGTACGCAAGGTTGCCATGCGCGCTAATGTGTAATCACATTGATCGCGCGGTGATGGACCGCGGACGCCGTACACAACGGGGGAATCCATGCCCGAACAGCACGACTCGCACAACCCGCACACCTCCCGGCCGGAGCCGGTACCGGCCGCGGTCACGGCCGACACACCGGACATGCCCGCCCCTCAGGTCCGCGAGACCACGGCCCACAGCATTCCCGGCGGGCTCGGCCTGCTGCTGACGGTGGTCGGGGTGTTCCTCGGGATCGCCCTGATCATCCTCGGCGCCGCCGTCGGGTCGAACGGCCACAACGGCCTCGGGATCACGCTCGTCGTCCTCGGCATCCTGCTCACCATCGCGTCGCTCTTCTGCATGAGCGGCGTGAAGATGGTCGCGCCCGGCGAGGCCCGCGTCATCCAGCTCTTCGGGCGGTACGTCGGCACGATCCGCGCCGACGGACTGCGCTGGATCAACCCGCTCACCAGCAGCCGGAAGATCTCCACCCGGGTCCGCAACCACGAGACGGCCGTCCTGAAGGTCAACGACGCCTACGGGAACCCGATCGAGCTGGCCGCGATCGTCGTGTGGAAGGTCGACGACACCGCGCAGGCCCTCTTCGAGGTCGACGACTTCCTGGAGTTCGTGGCCACCCAGACCGAGGCCGCCGTCCGGCACATCGCGATCGAGTACCCGTACGACGCCCACGAGGAGGGCGGTCTCTCGCTGCGCGGCAACGCCGAGGAGATCACCGAGAAGCTGGCCGTGGAACTGACCGCCCGGGTGCGCGCCGCCGGGGTGCTGATCGTCGAGTCGCGCTTCAGCCACCTCGCGTACGCCCCCGAGATCGCCTCCGCGATGCTCCAGCGACAGCAGGCGGGGGCCGTGGTCGCGGCCCGGCAGCAGATCGTCGAGGGCGCGGTCGGGATGGTCGAGATGGCGCTGACCCGGATCGCCGAACAGGGCATCGTCGAGCTGGACTCCGAGCGCAAGGCGACCATGGTCAGCAATCTGATGGTCGTGCTGTGCGGTGACCGCGCGGTGCAGCCGGTCCTGAACACGGGCTCGCTCTACCAGTGACCGACGAGACGTCCCGGCGCGGGCCGCGGCAGCGCAAGCAGATGCTGCTGCGGCTGGATCCGGCGGTGCACGACGCCCTGGCGCGCTGGGCGTCCGACGAACTGCGCAGCGCGAACGCCCAGATCGAGTATCTGCTGCGGCGGGCGCTGGCCGAGGCGGGACGGCTGCCGGGCGGCGCCCGCCCCATCCCCCGCCGCGGGCGCCCCCCGAGGGACCCGGCGGCGGATCAGGCGAGGGACCCGGCGGCGGACCCCATGGGCGACCCGGCCGCGGAGTCCGAGGACCCGGCCTGACGGGGCGTGCCACCGGGGCGGGAGGCCGGTACGCCCCCCGCCCCGAAGACGGCCCACGACCGCCCGAGGGTCACCCTCCACACCACCTGGCCCGGCGGAACAACGCCGAACCGCAGTTCAGGACGGTATGCACACCACGTATACATGGCATGTATACGTGATGTGTATAGTCCTCCGCATGTCTATCGGTCACACCTTGCTCGGACTCCTGGAGTCCGGTCCACGCCACGGATACGACCTCAAGCGCGCCTTCGACGAGAAGTTCGGGCACGACCGCCCCCTGCACTACGGGCAGGTCTACTCGACCATGTCCCGGCTGCTGAAGAACGGCCTGGTGGAGGTCGACGGCGTCGAGGCCGGCGGCGGCCCCGAGCGCAAGCGCTACGCCATCACCGACGCCGGGGTCACCGACGTGTCCGCCTGGCTCGCCCAGCCCGAGAAGCCGGAGCCGTATCTCCAGTCGACGCTCTACACCAAGGTCGTCCTGGCCATCCTCACCGGACGCAGCGCCTCCGACCTGCTCGACACCCAGCGCTCCGAGCATCTGCGGCTGATGCGCATCCTGACCGACCGCAAGCGCCGTGGCGACTTCGCCGACCAACTCATCTGCGATCACGCGCTGTTCCACCTCGAAGCCGATCTGCGCTGGCTGGAACTGACCGCCGCGCGTCTCGGCCGGCTCACCCTGGAGGTGACGGCATGACGCCCGCCGGTTCCCTGCTCAGCGCCCATGACCTGCGCAAGACCTACGGCGCGACGCCCGCCCTCGACGGCGCCGGGTTCTCCATACACGCGGGCGAGGTCGTCGCTGTGATGGGCCCCTCCGGCTCCGGCAAGTCCACCCTCCTGCACTGTCTCGCCGGGATCGTCACACCGGACTCCGGCACCGTCACCTACGCGGGCCGTGAACTCTCCGCGATGTCCGAGGCCGAACGCAGCGCACTGCGCCGCAGCGAGTTCGGCTTCGTCTTCCAGTTCGGCCGGCTCGTACCGGAGCTGACCTGTGTGGAGAACGTCGCCCTGCCGCTCCGGCTGAACGGTGCCAAGCGCAAGGACGCCGAGCGCACCGCCCTGCACTGGATGGAGCGACTGGAGGTCGACACCCTGGGCGACAAGCGCCCCGGTCAGGTCTCCGGCGGCCAGGGCCAGCGGGTCGCCGTAGCCCGCGCGCTGGTCTCCTCACCGAGGGTGATCTTCGCGGACGAGCCGACCGGCGCCCTCGACTCCCTCAACGGCGAACGGGTGATGGAACTCCTCACCGAGGCCGCCCGGTCCGCCAACGCGGCCGTCGTCCTCGTCACGCACGAGGTGCGGGTCGCCGCCTACTCGGACCGCGAGGTCGTCGTACGCGACGGCAGGTCCCGCGATCTGGAGCACGCCGTATGACGTTGCTCGAACAGCGGGACGCCCCGGCCGGCCGACGGCCCGCCTCCCCCGCGGCCTCCTCTGCGCCCGCCTGGCTGCGCGACCTCCTCTTCGGGGCGCGGTTCGCGGTCTCCGGTGGCCGTGAGGGCTGGACCCGTACCCTGCTCACCGCGGTCGGTGTCGGCCTCGGCGTCGCGCTGCTGCTCGGCGCCGCCAGCGCGCCCACGCTGATGGCGGGACGTCACGAGCGCGCCACCGACCGGCTCGCCGACGGCAAGTACTTCGGCGGGAACGCCGAGCGCTCCGACTCCACCCTGCTCTGGCAGTACACCGGCACCGAGTTCCGCGACCGGAGCATGGAGGGCCGGCTGGTGAAGCCGGACGGCGCGCACCCCGTGCTCCCGCCCGGTGTCTCCGCCATTCCCGCCCCCGGCGAACTGGTCGTCTCCCCCGCTCTGCGCGATCTGCTCGGCTCCTCCGAGGGCGCCCTGCTCAGGGAGCGGCTGAACGGCCGCATCATCGGCACCATCGGGAAGGCCGGGCTGGTCAGCCCGGGTGAGTTCTACTACTACGCGGGCTCCGACACCCTCAGCGTGGAGAAGGACGCCCAGCGCACCGCCGTCTTCGGTTCACCCGGCCCGGCGGAGGACGACCCGATGGACCCGGCGCTGATCGCGCTGATCGCCCTGATCTGCGTGGTCCTGCTCACCCCCATCGCCATCTTCATCAGTACGGCCGTACGGTTCGGCGGCGACCAGCGCGACCGCCGGCTCGCCGCGCTGCGCCTGATCGGCGCGGACGCCCGGTCGGTACGGCGGATCGCCGCCGGGGAGTCGATGTGCGGCTCGGTCCTCGGCGTGGTCATCGGCGCCGGGATCTTCCTCGGACTGCGCCGGCTCTCGGGCTCGGTCGAGCTGCTGGGCCTGAGCGCGTTCCCCGGTGACCTCACACCGGTCCCGGCGCTCGCCGCGCTGATCCTCTGCGCGGTGCCGGTCTGCGCGGTGGCGGTCACCCTGCTGTCCCTGCGCTCGGTGGCCATCGAACCACTCGGGGTCGTCCGCAACGCCGTTGCCCGTAGGCGCAAGCTGTGGTGGCGGGTGCTGTTGCCCGTGGCCGGGGCCGTGGTCCTGCTGACGCAGGGGCGGATGAACGGTCCGGAGGCGTCGGTCCGTCCGGTCGCCATCGTCACGGGCGCCACCCTGCTCCTGTTCGGCCTCGTGACGCTGCTGCCCTGGCTGGTCGAGGCGGTCGTCAGCCGGTTGCGCGGCGGCCCGGTGCCCTGGCAGCTGGCCGTCCGCAGACTCCAGTTGACGAGCAGTGGCGCGGCCCGCGCGATCAGCGGCATCACGGTGGCGGTGGCCGGTGCCATCGCTCTCCAGCTGCTCTTCGGGGCGATGAACGGCGACTTCACCACGATGACGAACCAGGACCCGCACCGGGCCCAGATGAACGCGTCGATCAGGGTCGCCAACGGCACCCTCGCCCAGGAGATGATCGACAAGTTCCGCGCCACCAAGGGCGTCACCGGCGTCATCGGCACGATCGAGAACTCGGTGAGCGCCCCCGGCCCGAAGCCCGTCGAGGAGCGCCCGAACAGCAGGCTGGTCATGGGAACCTGCACCACGCTGCGCGAACTGGCGACACTGGACCGCTGCGAGGACGGAGACACCTTCCTGGTCCGCAGCGGCGACGAGGAGGTCGACCAGGGGATCACCGAGACCGTCCGTCCGGGCCGGCCGCTGGACCTGACCTCGTGGGAGGCGTACGAGAAGCCCGACATGAAGCAGGACCTGTGGACCGTACCGAAGGACATCCGGACGGCGACGGCGCGCACCGATCCCGGTGGTGACCGGCACGAAGGCATCTTCGTCACCCCGTCCGCGCTCGACGTGACGAGGCTCCCCGGCGCGGAGACCACCGCGATGCTCCAGGTGGACCCGTCGGTGCCGGACGCCGAGGAGTACGTGCGCAACACCGCCGCCGCGATCGACCCCGGCATGAACGTGATGACCTTCCGCAACACGGTCCGGGACCGGGACTACGCGAGCATCCAGACCGGTCTCCAGCTCGGCGCGACCCTGACGATGGTCCTGATCGCGGTGTCCATGCTGGTGACGATGCTGGAGCAGCTGCGTGAGCGCCGGAAGCTGCTGGCCGCGCTCGCCGCGTTCGGCACCCGCCGTTCGGCGATCGCCTGGTCGGTGCTGTGGCAGACCACGATCCCGGTGGTGCTGGGTCTCGCCCTGGCGGTCGTCGGCGGTCTCGGGCTGGGCGCGGTGATGGCCCGTCTGGTCGGCGACACGGTCCAGGACTGGTTCGTCTTCCTGCCGCTGACGGCGGTCGGCGGCGGTCTGGTCCTGGCGGTGACGCTCCTCAGCCTGCCGCCGCTGTGGCGCATGATGCGCCCGGACGGTCTGCGTACGGAGTGACGCGGCGTCGCGACGACGCGACGGACGGGAGACGGTGCGTGCGGTTCCGCCGGAGGGGCGCAGCCGCACGCACACCTCTGCCGGGCGGGCTGTCCGGGGCCGTCGGCGCCCGGCCGGGGCGGGACCGGGTCATCCGCCCGTCGGCACCCGTACCGGCAGGGCCGTCATCGCCTCCCGGAGCGCGGCGGCGAACTCCTCGAACTCGCTCTGCCGGGCCGCCGCCGCCCGCATCGCCAGCGCCACCCGCCGCGACGGCGCCGGGTCGGCGAAGTACCCGGTCTCCAGGGCCTCGTTGCGTGCGGTCTCGACCGTCACGGCGGTACGCGGCAGGAGGGTCACCCCGAGGCCGCCGGCGACCAGTTGCACCAGTGTGGAGAGCCCGGCCGCAGTCGTGGTGACCGGCGCGCCCTCCCTACGCCCGGCCTCCCGGCAGATGTCCAGGGCCTGGTCACGCAGGCAGTGCCCCTCGTCGAGCAGCAGCAGCGGCAGATCGCGGAGCGTCGACCGGGGGATGTCGCGGCATCCGCCGAGCCGGTGGCCGCGCTCCATGACCAGGACGAAGTCCTCGTCGAAGAGGGGGAGTTCGGTCACCCCCTGGACCCCGAGCGGCACGGCGAGCAGCAGCAGGTCCAGCCGTCCGGCCGCCAGTCCCTCCAGCAGCGACGAGGTCTGTTCCTCGTGCACCTGGAGGTCGAGCGCCGGGTACCGCTCGTGGACCAGCCGCAGCACGGTGGGCAGCAGATACGGGGCGACCGTCGGGATCACGCCAAGTCTCAGCACCCCGGTGAAGGGCGCCCTGACCGCCTCCGCCTCCTCCATCAGCTCGCCCACGGCGTCCAGCACGGCCCGGGCGCGCACCGCGAGGCGTTCCCCCTCGGGAGACAGCAGTACCTTGCGCGTCGTACGCTCGACGAGCTGAACCCCCAGCGCCTCCTCCAGCGCCGACACGGCCCCGGAGAGCGCGGGCTGGCTCATCCCGATGGCCGAAGCCGCGTCCCTGAAGTGAAGGTATTCGGCCACCGCCGCGAAGGCGCGCAGTTGCGACAGACTCGGCTGCTTGCCCCGGCTGACCTGGTTCATCCGTACCCGCACCCGATTCTCTCCGCCACTGATAGGCACCTCCGATCATCACAACTGATTGTAGCTATTTCCGCGATCAATGCACTCTGTGCCAAGGTGGACAACGTCCAACCCTCAGGAAGTCCCCCCAAAAGGGATTTCCTTGCTTCAAGGAGAGTGCGCGTGCTCACTGTCGGTGACAAGTTCCCCGAGTTCGACCTGACCGCCTGTGTCTCGCTGGAGACGGGCAAGGAGTTCGAGCAGATCAACCACAAGACCTACGAAGGCAAGTGGAAGATCGTCTTCGCGTGGCCCAAGGACTTCACCTTCGTGTGCCCCACCGAGATCGCCGCCTTCGGCAAGCTGAACGACGAGTTCGCCGACCGCGACGCCCAGATCCTCGGCTTCTCCGGTGACTCCGAGTTCGTGCACCACGCCTGGCGCAAGGACCACCCGGACCTGACCGACCTGCCGTTCCCGATGATGGCCGACTCGAAGCACGAGCTCATGCGGGAGCTCGGCATCGAGGGCGCCGACGGCTTCGCCCAGCGCGCCGTCTTCATCGTCGACCAGAACAACGAGATCCAGTTCACCATGGTGACCGCCGGTTCCGTGGGCCGTAACCCCAAGGAGGTCCTGCGGGTCCTCGACGCCCTGCAGACCGACGAGCTGTGCCCCTGCAACTGGACCAAGGGCGAGAACACGCTCGACCCGGTCGCGCTCCTCTCGGGCGAGTGAGCTGACGACGACATGGCACTCGACGAACTGAAGGCCGCCGTACCGGACTTCGCCAAGGACCTGAAGCTGAACCTCGGTTCGGTCATAGGCAACAGCGAACTGCCGCAGCAGCAGCTGTGGGGCACCGTCCTCGCCTGCGCGATCGCCTCGCGCTCGCCGAGGGTGCTCCGCGAGCTGGAGCCGGAGGCCAAGGCCAACCTCTCCGCGGAGGCGTACACCGCCGCGAAGTCGGCCGCCGCCATCATGGCGATGAACAACGTCTTCTACCGCACCCGGCACCTGCTGTCGGACCCGGAGTACGGCACGCTCCGCGCGGGCCTGCGGATGAACGTCATCGGCAAGCCCGGCGTGGAGAAGGTCGACTTCGAGCTGTGGTCACTCGCCGTCTCCGCCATCAACGGCTGCGGCCAGTGCCTCGACTCCCACGAGCAGGTGCTGCGCAAGGCCGGCGTGGACCGTGAGACCATTCAGGAAGCCGTCAAGATCGCCGCGGTGATCCAGGCGGTCGGCGTGACCCTCGACTCCGAGGCCGTCCTCGCCGACTAGTGCCGTGACCGGCAATGTTCGCCCGTCACGGGTCGAGCGAAGCCGAGAGCTCGGGGAAGTGCTGGGCGGCGCGACAGGGCAAAGCCTGCCGGGAGGGGCACTGGTACGCCGCTCCCGGCACCAGCGCCGTCATGCCGCATCCGCGCCGTGTCCGGCGCCAGGACCCGGCAGCGCCCATGAACGAGAAGGACCCCCGGACGACCGACCGTCCGGGGGTCCTTCTTCCTTTCCGTCCACGTGCGCCGCGTCGGCTTCCCTCACGTCTCGGACCGGTCCGGCTTCGTCCGCTCCGTCGGTACGCGCCGCCCGTCACCGGCGCCGACGCCCCCGGAGTCCGTCCCTCCCGTCCGGTCCTCCTCGTCGTCGGCCGTCCCCGGGGTCCCGGGGGCCGTGGTGGGAGCGACCTCGACGGCCGTCGCCCCGTGCGGACCCGGTGCCTGACGCAACGCGTTCTCCTGGCTGTACGCCCGTAGATAGCCGACCACCGTATTGGTCACCGCGACCAGCGGCACCGCGACGACCGCACCCCCGATGCCCGCGATCATGCCGCCCGCCGCCACCGACAGGACGACCGCCAGCGGATGGACCCGCACCGCGCGCCCGAGGATGAACGGCTGCAGCACATGCCCTTCGATCTGCTGCACCGCCAGCACCACCAGAACCACCATCAGCGCGGTGAACGGCCCCTGGGTGACGAGCGCGACGATCACGGCCAGCGCTCCCGAGACCACCGCCCCGACCAGCGGGATGAAGGCGAACAGGAAGATGAACACGGCCAGCGGTACGGCCATCGGCACATCGAGGAAGAAGATCCCGAGCCCGATGAAGATCGCGTCGATCAGCGCCACTATCACCGTCCCCCGCACATAGGCGGTGAGCGTGCGCCAGGCACGCGGTCCGGCCCCCGCGACTCCCGGCCGGGCCTGCGCGGGCACGAGCTTCAGCACCCAGTGCCAGATGCGCTTCCCGTCGTACAGCAGGAAGAGCGTCGAGAACATCGCCAGCAGCATCCCGGTCAGGACCTCGACCATCACGGTGACGCCCTGGAGCCCGGCGGAGGTGATCTCCTCGGTGTTGGTGCCGATGGTGTCGCTGAGGTTCTTGGCGACGTCGTTGATCTGCTGCTCGGTCACATGGAAGGGGCTGTCCAGCAACCAGCGCTTCAACTCGTCGATACCCGCCCGGACCTTGTCCGACAGGGTGTCGAGGTTGTCCATGACCTGCCAGACCACGAACCAGCCGACCAGCCCCATCACGATGAAGCCCAGGATCGCGGTGACGGCGGTGGCGAGCCCGCGCGGCAGCCCGTGCCGTCTCAGTCTGGCGACGGTCGGCTGGAGCAGCGCGGTGACGAGCAGCGCGGCGACGAACGCCAGCACCACCAGCTGTACGGCGCTGATGACCCGCATCAGCACCCAGAGCATTCCCGCCAGGACGAGCAGCCGCCAGGACGCCTCGGCCGCGACCCGCATTCCCCAGGGGATGGCCGCGACCGGATCGGGCCGGGCCGCGACCGCCGGGGCGTACGAGGGCGGCGCCGGCACATGGTCCGCCTCGTCCGGACCGTGATCAGGAGCGGACGTGGAATCCGGACGGGTTCCGGATTCCGGTCCCGGCGCGGGCCTCCCGGAGGAGGAGCCCGCGCCGGGACCGGAACCAGGGCCGGCGGCGGCCGCGGCAGCGGCGGCCGGCGACATGCCCGGGTCGGCGCCCTCGCCCTCGGCCTCCGCTCTGCGCTTCTCCAGGCGCGCACCGATCTCGGTCAGTTCCGCGCCCATCCGGCCGAGCCAGCCCGGCAGTTTCGACATGTTCGTTCCCTCTCCGCCATGCTGTCCCGCGCCACCGTCTACCCCGGATTCCTCGAAGTGACCGTACACGCGCGTGGAGCCCCCCACCGTCCTGGGACGGTGGGGGGCTCCACGGGGTTGAGAACGGGCCGGGTCCGATCCGGTGCGCGCCGGCGGACGGAAGGCCAAGTGCCGTGACCGGCAGGGCTTGCCGGGAGCGGCATCAGTACCAGTGGTTCGCCTGCCAGAAGGACCAGGCTCCACAGGGGCTGTGGTAGCGGTCGTTCATGTAGTTCAGCCCCCACTTGATCTGGGTGGCCGGGTTGGACTGCCAGTCGGCGCCCGCGGACGCCATCTTGGAACCGGGCAGCGCCTGGACGAGACCGTAAGCGCCGGTCGAGGGGTTGCTCGCCAGGTAGTTCCAGCTCGACTCGTTGTTCACGATGTTGCTGAAGCACTGGTACTGGTCGCCGGGGACCATCTGGCGGGCCATCGCCTGGATTTCGGCGACACTGTACGAGCCCTTCGTGGCGAAGCTGACCGCGTCACGCGTCTCGGACCGGCTGGCGCGCTCGGCGTCTTCCTTGGCCTTCTTGGCCTCGCGCTCCTTCTTCAGCTTGTCCTCGGCCGCCTGCTTCTTCGCCTTGGCATCCTTGGCGGCCTGGATACGGGCCGATTCCTCGGCCGACTTCTTCGCCGCCGCGTCCGCGGCGGAAGCCTGGGCATCGGCCTGCTGCGCCAACGAGACCGTCTGCACCTGGGCCTGCTGGCCCGCGGGGATGTCTGCGAGAAGCGTCGTGTCGGCTGCGGTCGCTTCGAAGTTGTTGTTGTCGTCGACAGCGGGAGTGCTGCCCGAGGCAACGCCAACGACGGCGCCAACGGTGGTGACCGCGGTGGCAGATGCCACGGCGAACCCCCGGACCGAGATCCGGCTCACACGGTGTCCTTCCAGCATGCCCGCACAGGTGACCTCGCGGGCTCAATCGTGCCCCTGACGCTGGCCTCCCCACTGCTTGGGTCACGGGAGGCACGGGCCCGGCGGGCGACTCCTTCACGGAGGGCCGCGTGGAACTCGCGGGCGGCATACGGACGGCGATTGTTCAGTTGTCTGATGCGTGGCACCTCTGGAGGTGCGCGTGTGCCGTATGCGGGGCCTGACGGAAGCAAGACTCTGCCGGACATGGACGCCGTGAGGCAATTCTGTGTTGCGTGGGAAAGGTCACACCCCGTTTGGCCCCCCTTCTTTGTGGAAATGCGGGCGCAGCACGATGCCGCCCGGCTAAGCTCTTCGGCTCGCCGGGCGGCATCAACTGTCGTAACCCGTATCAGATCTGGCCTTCCTCCAGCATTTCGGTCACCAGCGCGGCGATCGGCGACCGCTCGGAGCGGGTGAGCGTGACGTGCGCGAAGAGCGGGTGTCCCTTCAGCTTCTCGACGACGGCGACCACTCCGTCGTGTCTGCCGACCCGGAGGTTGTCCCGCTGCGCCACGTCATGCGTGAGCACCACCCGTGAGTTCGCCCCGATCCGGGACAACACGGTCAGCAGGACGTTCCGTTCGAGCGACTGCGCCTCGTCCACAATCACGAACGCGTCGTGCAGCGACCGGCCCCGGATGTGGGTGAGCGGCAGGACCTCCAGCATCCCGCGCCCCAGCACCTCCTCGATCACCTCGCGTCCGGCGACCGCCGAGAGCGTGTCGAAGACGGCCTGCGCCCAGGGGCTCATCTTCTCGGCCTCGCTGCCGGGGAGATAGCCGAGCTCCTGTCCGCCGACCGCGTACAGCGGCCGGAAGACCATCACCTTCTCGTGCTGTCTGCGCTCCAGGACGGCGTCGAGCCCCGCGCAGAGCGCGAGCGCCGACTTGCCGGTGCCCGCCCGGCCTCCCAGCGAGACGATGCCGACGTCCTGGTCGAGGAGCAGATCGAGCGCGATGCGCTGCTCCGCGCTGCGGCCGTGGATTCCGAACGCCTCCCGGTCGCCGCGCACCAGCCGCACATTGCCCTCGGCGGTGACCCGGCCGAGCGCCTTGCCGCGCTCGGACTGGAGCACCAGCCCGGTGTGCACGGGCAGCTCGGCCGCCTCGGGGACGTACAGCGTCTCCTCGGTGAACAGCAGATCCACCTGTTCGGCGGAGAGCGGCAGCTCCGACATGCCGGTCCAGCCGGAGTCGGTGACGGCGAGCTCGGCCCGGTACTCCTCGGCGAGCAGACCGACCGATGACGCCTTGATGCGCAGCGGGAGGTCCTTGGAGACGACCGTGACGTCGTACCCCTCGGCCTGGAGATTGCGCGCGACCGCGAGAATCCGTGAGTCGTTGTCCCCCAACCGGTAACCGGCGGGCAGTACGCCGGGATCGGAGTGGTTGAGCTCGACGCGCAGCGTCCCGCCGAGGTCCCCCAGCGGAATCGGTGCGTCCAGTCGGCCGTACCGGACCCGGAAGTCGTCCAGCAGACGCAGTGCCTGCCGGGCGAAGTACCCGAGTTCCGGGTGGTGCCGTTTGGCCTCCAGTTCCGTGACCACCACGATCGGGAGCACGACCTCGTGCTCGTCGAAGCGGGACATGGCGTTGGGATCGGCCAGCAGGACGCTGGTGTCGAGAACGTAGGTGCGCCTGTCGGACATGCGGCGCTTTGTGCTGGTCACCACGGAAGGACGTACCCCCTCGGACGAGGTTGGGGTGCGACGGTGTCGCGGAGCATCCCAAAGGGAGATGAGAGACCGGGCTCCGACCGCGGTGCGCGGGCCGAGCTCCGGCCCTCCGCGTCGGCCGCACTGCGCGTGCGGTCCTTCGTGTGCAAAGGGCCTCCCGGGCGAGCGGACCCGATGCCGCTCACTTGGACACGACATCCGCCTGGTTCCTGACCGGACGTCGACCTGAGAGGGGTATTCCCTGGAACGAGTGAAGCCATGCCAGGGCATATGACACGGTACGGATTCGCCCCGGTGGACGCGGGGAGACCCCGAGGTGGCCGCCGTGGGACCGCCGTGGGACGCGCGGGCGTACGCCGGGCGTACCGGCCGGGGTGTGTCCGGTCGGCTGCCGCGACGGTCCGGCGGCTCCGGCCCCGGAGTGCGGTCAGGCGCCGTAGCGGCGGTGGCGGGCCGCGTAGTCGCGCAGCGCGCGCAGGAAGTCGACCTTGCGGAAGGCCGGCCAGAACACTTCGCAGAAGTAGTACTCGGAGTGGGCGCTCTGCCAGAGCATGAAGCCGGAGAGACGCTGTTCCCCACTGGTCCGGATCACCAGGTCCGGGTCGGGCTGTCCCCGGGTGTACAGGTGCTCGGAGATCAGGTCCGTGGAGACGATCTCCGCCAGCTCCTCGAAGGACGTCCCCTTGGAGGAGTGCTCCATCAGCAGCGAACGCACGGCGTCCGCGATCTCCTGACGTCCGCCGTAGCCGACGGCCACGTTGACGATGATCCCGTCGACGTCGAGCGTGGCCTGTTCCGCCTCCTTGAGGACGGTCTGGGTGCGGGCGGGCAGCAGGTCCATGGTGCCGACGTGGTGGACGCGCCAGCGGCCGTCCTCCGCGAGGTTGCGCACCGTGTTCTCGATGATGCCGAGGAGCGGGATCAGCTCGGCCTCGGGCCGGTCGAAGTTGTCCGTGGAGAGCAGCCAGAGGGTGACGACCTCGACCTTGCTCTCGCTGCACCAGCCGAGGAGTTCCGAGATCTTGTCCGCGCCGGCCTGGTGGCCCTGCACGGCCGAACCGCCGGACGCCTTGGCCCAGCGGCGGTTGCCGTCGAGGATGACACCGATGTGCTTGGGTACCTGGGCATGATCGAGGCGGGCTTCCACCCGGCGTGCGTAGAGCCCGTACACCAGGTCGCGCAAGTTCACTGAGTTCACCCTCTCGGTTCCGTGCGGGCCATGACCCCGCCTTCCCCGTCGCCGGGGGTACGGGGTCGTCCCGTGGGGAGTCACCGCACCGACCCGCACCGGCTCGTCGCCGCACCGTGTCGTGGCATCCCCGAAGCGGCCACATTACTGCGCACGGGTGACCACGGCCCAGCTCGGTCTGTCACAAGTCCGTGATAAGCAGAGAAACGTGACTGATTCTTCCGCTTCCTCTGCCTCCCCCGATTCCGCTGCCGCTCCGTCCGCCCCCGCCGGCCTCTACCGTGCCGCCGGATCGCGCTACGACTCCATCGAGTACCGCCGCGCCGGTCGCAGCGGTCTCAAGCTGCCCGCCGTCTCCCTCGGTCTGTGGCACAACTTCGGCGACGACCGCACGCTCGACTCCCAGCGGGCGATCCTGCGCCGCGCCTTCGACCTCGGGGTGACCCACTTCGACCTGGCGAACAACTACGGGCCGCCGCCCGGATCGGCCGAGCTGAACTTCGGGAAGATCTTCCGGCAGGACTTCGCCCCGTACCGGGACGAGCTGGTCGTCTCCACCAAGGCGGGGTACGACATGCACCCGGGCCCGTACGGCGAGTGGGGCTCCCGCAAGTATCTGCTGTCGTCGCTGGACGCGTCCCTGAAGCGGATGGGGCTCGATCACGTCGACATCTTCTACTCGCACCGCTTCGACCCCGACACCCCGCTCCAGGAGACGATGGGCGCGCTGGCCTCCGCCGTACAGCAGGGCAAGGCGTTGTACGTGGGCGTCTCCTCGTACAACGCGGAGCAGACCGCCGAGGCGGCCCGGCTGCTCAAGGAGATGGGCGTCCCCGCGCTGATCCACCAGCCGTCCTACTCGATGATCAACCGCTGGATCGAGGACGACGGCCTCCTCGACACGCTGGAGACGGCGGGGATGGGCTGCATCTCCTTCGTACCGCTGGCCCAGGGGCTGCTGACCGGCAAGTACCTGAAGGGCATCCCGGAGGGTTCACGGGCGACGCAGGGCAAGTCCCTCGACCCGGGGCTGCTCTCGGACGAGGTGGTCCGCCGGCTGAACGGGCTGAACGACATCGCCCGGCGGCGCGGCCAGTCCCTGGCCCAGCTGGCGCTGAACTGGGTGCTGAGGGACAGCCGCATGACGTCCGCCCTGATCGGCGCGTCGAGCGTGCGCCAGCTGGAGGAGAACGTCGCGGCGCTGGCGGGTCCCGCCCTCTCGGCCGACGAGCTGACGGAGATCGACACGTTCGCCGTGGACACCGCGGGCACCAACATCTGGGCCGACCGCTCCTGAGGCTCCGTAGGGCCCTGACGGGCTCTGGTGCGACCTGGCGGCCCCTGTCAGGAGCCTGACGGCATCCGGGACAAAAAACGGGCCGGTCCGTGGGGGGGATACGGACCGGCCCGAGGGGGGGCTTCCACCATAACCCTTCGTAAGTACTGCTGCGTGCCACGCCATGCCACAACTACTCTCCGGATTCGCGGGACTCCGCTGCGGACCGGGATTTCCGGGCCGTCGGAGCCCCGGAGAACGGGGCGGACGCGGCGGGGCGCGGACTTGACGCGGGAGCGGAGTGGCGGGCTCGGCGCGGGGGCGGGGCTTTACGCGGGCTTTTACGTGGAGGCGGGGCGCGGGCCTTGCGCGGGGCGCGGGGTGGGGGCCTTGCGCGGAGCCTGGACCGGAGCGGATTTCGAGTGCGGCGGTACGTGAAGCCGGGCGGGTACGCGCGGGGCGGCCGGGCGGTTCAGGCTCCGGCGGCGCCGAGCAGCATCCCGGCCAGCGCTCCCGCGATCATGAACGGGCCGAACGGGATGCCCGTCCCTCGCCCCGCCCGCCGCAGCGCCATCAGCCCGCATCCGTACAGCGCGCCGAGCAGGAACCCGGCGAACCCTCCGGCGAACAGCACCGCCCACCCGTACCAGCCGAGCGCCGCTCCCAGCGCCGGTGCCAGCTTGACGTCCCCGAAGCCCATCCCGTTCGGGTTGATCAGGAAGAGCAGGAGATAGAACGCGCCCAGCACGGCGCCGCCCAGCAGTGCGGACGTCCACGAGCCACCGTGGCCCGGCAGGAGCGCGGCGCCGCCCAGCAGGACGGCGGCCAGGGCGGCCAGCGGCAGGGTCAGCCGGTCCGGCAGCCGGTGGACCCGGTGGTCCACGGCCGCGAGGAGCACGGCGACGGGGGTGAGCAGCAGCCAGACGGCGAGTTCGGGCCGCGCCCCGGTGGCGGCGGCGAGCGCGGCGCAGACGAGGGCGGTGACGACGGGGAGGAGCGCCGAGGGGGCGTACCGCCGGGCTGTCGGCACCCGTCGCCGCGCGTCGGCGGTGGTAGCGGAGGCGGGCGGTGCTTCGGTCGCCGGAGGGGACTCCGTGGCCGGAGAGGTGGCCGCGCCGGCCTGCGTCGCGCACACGGCGCACCGGGCAGTGCCGAGCCAGCCCCACGCCGGGCCGGTGAGCGGGTGGTCCGCCGGGCAGGTGGTGCGCCAGGGCTCGTCCGGGGGGACTGCGAGGCGGTAGGCGGCGCGTGGGAGCAGCAGTCCGGTGGCGGCGCCCCAGAGCGCGGCGACCGCTGTCAGCGTGGCTAACACACGCCCGACCCTAACGGCCCGCCCACGGCAGTCGTAGGGCGGCGGGAGTCCGCCGCCCGTGCTGGGGGAGGTCGTTAGAGTCGTCGCCATGCGGCGATGGCGCGACGGCGGTGGGACGTTGACGGTGGTGCGGGGTGCGGCGGAGGGGCCGGGGGTGGAGGTGCCGGTGCGGATCGCGGCCTCGTACCGGGCACGGACGCGTGGGCTGCTCGGCCGGGACGGGGTCGACGGCGCGCTGTTGCTCACGCCGTGCGGCGGGGTCCACACCTTCCGGATGCGGTTCGCCATCGATGTGGCGTATCTGGACCGGAAGTTCCGGGTGCTGGCGGTCCGCACGATGAGGCCGGGACGGCTCGGGCTGCCCCGGCCGCGGGCCCGGCATGTGGTGGAGTCGGCGGCCGGGACGATGGACGCGTGGGGGCTGCGGCCGGGGACCCGGATACGGGTCCGGGTCGACGCGCCGGAGCCGTCGCGTCCTACTGGTCCTCCCGACGGCCCGTCGGAGCAGGTGACGTGACGGCCTGTCAGGGCGGGCCGGGGCCGAGCAGCGTCCAGGCCCCGTACCCGGCCGACGCGGCGGCGAGCACGCCGATGACCGTGACCGCACGGGCCGTGCCGCCGCGCGTCCGGGCCAGCGCGACCGCCGCCGGCAGGAGCAGCGGGAAGGCGGGCATCATCAGGCGGGGCCTCGATCCGAAGTAGCCCGAGCCGATCAGCGAGATGACGACCACGGCGACGCAGTAGACGAGTACGGGAAGCGGCTGCCGCTGCCGTACGCACAGGCACACCACCCACCCGACGAGTCCCAGCGCCGCGCACAGGCCGAGCGCGGCGGGCAGCGGAAGGCCGAGGACGAAGGCGGCGAGGGCCCGGCCGCCGTCGATGCTGTTGCCCCACTGGGCCTGCACGTCGAAGTACGCGAACGGGCGGCCCTCCCGTACGGCGACGAACACCACGTACGCCAGCCAGCCCAGCGGCGCGAGACACACCCCGACCACCATGCGGGCGTTGCGGCGCAGGACGGGGAGGAGGCCGTCGTACGAATCCGCCCGGCACTCCCGTACGAGTGCCGCGACCGCGGTGATCGCGAGGGCGGCGACGAGCGCCGCGGCGGACGGCCGGGTCAGCCCCGTCACTACGCACAGACCCCCCGCCACGATCCACCGGCCGGTCAGCACGGCGTACAGGGCCCAGGCGGCGAGCGCCGTGAACAGCGTCTCCGTGTACGCCATCGACTGTACGAACGCCGTCGGGTAGACGCCCCACAGCGCGGCCAGCACGATCCCGGTCCGCCGTCCGAAGAGGTGCGCGCCGACGGCGTGGATTCCCCAGGCGGCGACCAGGGCGGCCACCCAGGCGATCAGCAGCCCCGCGCCCGCCAGGTCGAGCGGGGTGATCTGGGCGATCCCGCGCTCCAGGGCCGGGAGGAGGGGGAAGAAGGCGAGGTCGGAGTGGACGGTTCCGTCGGGCAGGGTGACGGAGTAGCGGTAGCCGTGTTCGGCGATCCGCTGGTACCAGACGGAGTCCCAGCGCCCGGTCAGCAGACGGAAGGCGTCCTTCCCGGTGGCGGAGGCGGCGATCCAGAAGGTGAGGAGCCCGAGGGCCCGCACGGCCGCGTACGCCCCGAGCGCCGGGCCGGCCGAGGCGAGGGCGGCGGTGGCGCGGTCCCGGAGCGGGGCGCGGTGGGGGTGGTAGTGGGGGAAGCGGGTCGTGGGACCACCCGAGGGGCGTATGCGCAGGTGGGTGGGGGTGGGGGGTGACGTGGGGGTGGCTGAGGGGCCGTCTTCCTCGGGCATGCGGCGATTATGTCCGGCGGGGGCGCGCGGGCCGGGCGGAGGGGTCGGGCGCATGGGCAGGTGAGGGGTGGGCGGGGAGGCCGGGCGCATGGGCAGGACGAAGGGGCGGGCGAGGAGGCCGGGCGCGTGGGCAGGGCGGGGGGCGGGCGAGGGGGTGGGCGCATGGGCAGGACGAGGGAGCGGACTAAGGAATCGGCAGCGGCTCAGCGGTGAGGCGGAACGCTGCCGTACGCGTCGGGGCGACGGCCCGCGCCCGTCAGTTGCCCGTCAGCCGCCCGCCTGTCAGTTGCCCGCCCCTCCGCCGCGGGGGAAGGAGACCTCGACCCGGCGGTTCTTCTTGCGGCCCTCTTCGGTGCTGTTGTCGGAGATCGGGTACTGCTCGCCGTAGCCCCGGATCTCGAAGGTGACGTTCGGCACCTGTGTCGAGAGGACGGCCTGGACGGCGTCGGCGCGCTGTTTGGAGAGTACGTCGCCGTGGGCGGCCGAACCGAGGTTGTCGGTGAAGCCGAAGACGCGGATGCGGGTGGCGTCCTGCTTCTTGATCTCTTCCGCGATGGCGGCGATACGGGAGTTGGCCTCGCCGCTCAGCTTCGCGCTGTCCTTGCCGAAGAGGACCTCGGCCTGGAGCGCGAACTTGACGCTTGCGTTGGTGTCCTCGCGCCGCTCGTCGCCGCCCATGTCCTCGACCACGGACTTGATGTCCAGCACCCGGATGTCCCCGAGGGTGGCGCCGTCACCGAGCATCAGGCCGGGGGCGTTCTGATCGACCTTGACCGGAGGGGACGCTTCGGGGACGGCGGTGGGGTTGTCGTCGGCGGCGGCGGGGGCGATGCCCGTACCCCAGAAGGCGGTCGCGCCGAGCACCACGGCGGCGGCCAGGACGTGGACGCGGAAACGATGGGACCGGGCCTGTGGCTGGGTCTGTGGCTGGGTCTGTGGCTGGGTCTGTGGCTGGGTCCTGGTCCGGGATCGGGGGAGCTCGCGTGGGGGGCGTGTGGGTTTCATGGTGGCCGTCACCCGCTGATCTGAATGGTCGCGGTGGGCATGGTGGGGATCTGGAAGTCGACTTCGGTGGTGGTCTGGGGCGGGGCCGGGAACTGGGCGAAGAACGTCGCTGTCGTATCGGCCGCGATCCCGGCCACGAACTTGGTGCAGAGGCACCGGCCGTCCGTGTCGCGCAGGATCAGGTACCGCTTCTTTCCCGCCTGATCCACCAAGGAAGAACCGGCCAGAGAGGCACCGTTGCTCAGGAGTTCCCGTTCACTTCCCTGCCAGCCGGGGGCAGTGAAGTTCCGCTTCGATCCGTTCTTCACACTGCCCTTCACCGTGACGAACCCGCCCGCGTCACGTTTGGCCGAGTTGACGACGAGTTCGATACCGTCGCCGTTCTTGATCGTGGCCAGGACCTCGGAATCGTCGCTCTCCGTTGCCGGTGCCTTGTTCTTCTTGTCGGCGACCGTCGGGGACTGCTCTGCCTTGCTGTCGGCCTTGTCCTTTCCGTCATCGCCTCCACAAGCTGTCAGCACGACAGCCATGGCTACGGCGGTGGCGACCGCAGCAGTCGCCTTGAGGCGAGTCCGGGTCGTGGCTGCACGCATGGGCGCGTTCCTCTCGATGTCGTTCACTTACTCGTCGGCCAGATGGACGGAGAACAGATCTGCCAGGACCGGTAGGTCGGCAAGGTGCTTCGGATCGACGTCGAAGCTGCCGCGATCACACGTGATCTTGTACATGTGGTCGTCCTCTCCGTCCTTTCCGTCCTCGTCGTCACCGTCGTCCGGTCCGCCCCCGCCGCCGTCTCCGGCCGTCGGTGTCGGGGTGGGGGTCGGCGCCGGGCCTTCTTCAATGCGGCAAAGAGGTTCGATCACCGCTCTGGCCGTTGCCTTCGCTCGCTTCGTGTTCGTGCCTTCGATCACCGAGTCACCGACTGTGGTATCGGTCTCCACGGTGACGGTGTAGGACACGTACGGCTGGTAACCCCGTTCGCAACTGATACCTGTGGCACCGTTCCTCGCGGCGAGGGCGTCGGCCTGGCCGCAGGAATCCGCCTCCTCCACACCCTGGCCGTCCAACAGATCCGTCCACGCGTCGAGGTCAAAGGTTCCGGGCCAGCGGAGTCCGTCGCGCGTGTCCAGCGCTGCGGCGAGAGCGGCGGCGTCCGCGGCGGTCTGGGCCTCGTTCTTCTTCATCGATGCCTGACCGACGGCGAAATACGCGAAGGCGAGAAAAAGCAGACCTGCCACCACGACGATGTAGATGGGGTAAGCCTGCCCCGCCTCACGCGCATGGCAGCGGACTGCTATCAGCCACCCGTGATGCTGTTGATCTGGTTCTGGATCGCACCGGCGATGGCGCTTCCGAAGTTCGTCTGCATCAACACCAGGATGATCGCCACCACGACCACGATGATCCCCATGTACTCGACCGCGCCCTGCCCCCGGTCGGCCCGGTGCCTCATCGCTTCGGCCGTGGTGTTCGCCCAGGTCCTGGCGTTGATCGAAGCCTTCAGCATCCGGTCCCTCATGGTGTGCCCCTCCCGGTCCGGCCGGCCGCGGGCCGGCCGACGCGTGCGTCTCTGTGGCGGTGCCGCTCGCGGCGCGAGCAACGTATGTCCGTCGGTCGCACCGCCCGGAGGGTCCCTGGGCCCAATTCCGGGCCCAAAGACCGCGCCGGACCCGCCGTCCGCCCTGTCTACCCACGGCCCCTCGCCCCCACTCCACCCGGTCCGGTGATCGGGGTGGTGCCGAGCCAGCGGGCGATCGCCTCGCTACGGCTGGCGCTGTGCAGCTTGCCGAAGATCCGGTTGATGTGGTTCTTGACGGTCTTCTCGCTGATGAAACAGGTGGCGGCGATTTGCTGGTTGCTCATCCCCGACGCGATCAGATCCATGACCTCCACCTCCCTCGAACTCAGCCCGGAAGAGCGCCCATTGGCGACACGAGCCGATGCCCCGTCAGTCGCTGACTGTGCCACAGCGGGTTGCAGATGCGAAAGACCTCGCGAGGCGTCGTGGCCTCCGCGCGGCAGGTCGTCCGCCGGCTGTGCCGCGCCCAGGCCCTCCGGGAGCCGTTGGCCCGGCGGGGGCGGGGTACGGCGGACCTCGGCGAGGAGTGCGTTCGTCGCGGTGGCGGTGAGGTGGGGGCGGCCGCGTTTCGTGTCGTGCACGGCCTCCACCAGCTGGTCGGCCGTGAACTCCCCGTGCACCAGATAGCCGCACGCGCCCCGGCGCAGCGCCTCGTGGACGATGTCGCTCTCCCGGCTGTACGTCAGCATCATCACGGGGGCGATCCGCGTGAGGTGCGGCAGCGCGGACAGGCCGTCCACACCCGGCATCCGTACGTCGAGCAGGACCACGTCGGGGCGGAGCCGTACCGTCGCGTCGTACGCCTCACGGCCGTCGGCCACCGCCGCGACCACGTCGAGATCGTCCCGGTCCGAGAGCAGGGCGGTGAGCCCGGCCCTGACCACCGGGTTGTCGTCGGCGACGACCACCCGCAGCGGGGCGTGGTCCGGGAGAGAGTCAGGGGCGGACGCGGACGCGTCGGGAGGCGGGGGCGCGGGTAAGGGTGGGGGTCGCAGCGGGGCGGGCGCCTCGGGGGTCGACGGTGTTCCGGGCGTCGGCAGTCTCCCGGGTGTCGGCGGGGTTCCGGGTGTCGGCAGTCTCCCGGGTGTCGGCGGGGTTCCGGGGGTCGGCAGGGTATTGGGCCGTTCGGGTCGCCGCGTGGGCCGCGCGGCCGCGTGGAAGGTCTCGTTCGGCATTCGGCGGCCTCCTCTCAAGGGTGGTCGGGGCGTCACGGGGATATGGGGGGGAGGGATCGGGGAGCGCCGGGTCGTTGTCATGGGGGCCGTCCGCCCTGCGGTGGCATGGTGATGGCCGCCATGGGCAGTTCCACCAGGATCTCGGTTCCGGTGGCCCCGCCCTTGCCGATCCGGATGCGGGCGCCGATCGACGCGGCGCGTTCCGCCATGCCGACCAGGCCGAAGTGGCCCGTACGCCGAAGGCCGTCGAGCGTCAGGCCCTCGGGCAGGCCGGTCCCGTCGTCGCGTACGCCGACCCGCAGTACACCACCCGGGCCACCCGTACCCCCTGCGCCCCCCGCGATCTCCGCGTCGTCCGCCACCCCCGCCAGGACCACCACCCGGTCGGCGCCCGCGTGCCGGTGGACGTTCTCCATCGCCTCGGCGACGACCGCCAGCAGTTGGCGGGCGACGGCCTGCGGGACCGGTGGCAGCGGCGCCCCGCCCAGCGGGCGGAGTTCGGCGGTCAGACCGTGGACGCGGGTGAAGTCACCCGTACGGCAGCGCAGTTCGGCCAGCAGGTCCACCCCGCCGTCCAGTCCCGACTCGCGGCGCAGGTCGGAGAGGAGTTCGCGGGACTCGGCAGCCGCGCGGCGGGCGGATCTGGCGACCAGTTCGGCCCGGTCCCGGACCGCGAGCGGGTCCATCCGGTACGCCGTCCCGGCCAGGCCGTCGGCCGCCAGGGCCAGGCCGTGCAGGGTCTTCGCCACGGAGTCGTGCATCTCCCGGGCCAGCCGGGCGCGTTCCTCCTCGACCGCCTCGCTGACGGCGAGCCGGGCGCGGGTCTCGTTGAGCGCCTGGCTCGCCGCGCCGACCCGGAGCAGCAGATCACGCAGGGCGACGCCGACCGCGCCGGCCAGCACGCAGAAACCGGGCAGCAGCAGGGAGTTGGCGAGGGTGGCGTGGGTACGGTCGTGGGCGGCGCCGTACGCGGCGGCCAGGATCAGGCACTCCACCGCCGCGAACACGCCCGCCCCGCGCCAGCCGTAGAGCAGCCCCGCGAGCAGCGGGGTGCAGACGACGGCGTATCCGACGCTCGAATCCGGGGTGGCGGTGAACAGGAGCAGCGCGCCGAAGAGGGTGTCCACGGCCAGCAGCACGGGGTGGCGGAGCAGCAGCGGGCCGAAGCGTTCCCAGTCGCGGTAGAGGGCGTACGAGCCGACGATCGTGACCAGTACCGCCGAGGCCACCAGCCAGGCCGCAGCTCCCCTGGCCGTGTTGTCCAGCGCCATCGGGGTGCCGATCGCGATCATCGCCAGCCGGAACAGGAACACCTGACGGGCCAGTGCCTGGAGGGCGTTGACCTGGATGGAGACCGTGGGCGCCGGGCCCTCGGGGGTGCTCGGCGCGTTGGGCGGGGGCGGTGAGGAGGGCGGGGCCGACGGCGAGGGCGGCGGGGAGGCCGGTGGGCCCGCCCGGCGGGGGATGGGCATCGGCGGGTCACTCCCCCGTCAGGGAACCGAGGTCCGTGCCCGATCCGAGGAGCATCGCCGCGCCCATCAGGATCACGGTTGCCGGGACCATGAAGGTGGTGACCATGAGGGTGGCCTTGGGGATGGCCTTGGCGGCCTTGCGCCGGGCGTTCTGGGCGTCCGTACGGCGCATGTCCGCGGCGATCGCGATCAGTGTGTCGACGATCGGCGCGCCCAGTTCCTCGCCCTGCTGGAGGGCGGTGACGAACATGGCGACCTGCTCCGAGTCGTTGCGTCTGCGCAGTTCGTCGAAGGCCCGGCGGCGGCTGACTCCCATGTCCATCTGGCGCAGGGTGATGCGCAGTTCGTCGGCCCAGGGGCCCTGGTACTTCTCCGCGACCCGGTCGAGTGCCTGCCGGAAGCCGAGTCCGGCGGAGACGACGACGGCGAGCACGTCCAGGAAGTCCGGGAGGGTGCGTTCGATGTCGTCCTTGCGTTTGCGGACGGCCGCCCAGATGCCGACCTCGCCCCAGAAGAGGCCGAACGCCACCATCAGCAGGGCGAGCAGGATCTGTCCCTTGGTGAGCATGGCGAAGGCGGCGAGCGCGCCGAGCGCGCCGTAGACGGCGCGGCGGGCGGCGTAACGGTCGATGGTCAGGCCGCCGGGGTTGCCCGCCAGGTCGATCCTGCGGCGTTTCTCGGCGACCCGTTTCGGGCCCATCAGGCGCAGCACCAGGGGCGCCCAGCGCATCCCGAGCCGGTCGATGCCGGAGCCGACCGCGGTGGTGCGGGTGGAGCCGACCTCCAGGGCGAGGGCCAGGTCGCCGGGGAGTTCGGTCTCCGCGCGGTACATCCGGACGCCCTTGAAGACGCCGAACACGGCGAGGCCGGCGAGCAGGGAGAGCAGCAGAGTCATGCCGGGCCTCCTCCTCAGATGTCGATCTTGGAAATGCGGCGGATGGCGATGAAGCCGAGGGCGTACAGGGTCAGGGCGACGACGACGGCGGCCTGACCCGCGAACGTTCCGGTCATCCGGTCGAGGGCGCCCGGGACGATCGAGTTGACCAGCAGCATCGCGCCGACGCCGATGGCAGGTACGGCGTACGCGGTCGTGTTGACCTGGGAGAGCTGGGTGCGGACCTCGCGGCGGGTCTCCTTGCGCTCCTCCAGTGTCCTGGTGAGGTTGCGCAGCGAGGAGACGACCTGGCCGCCCGCCCGGTTGGAGAGGATCAGGGTGGAGACCAGGACGACGAGTTCGCGGGAGGGCAGCCGGTCGGCCAGCTCGCCGAGGGCGTCGTCGAGGGTGCGTCCGACGGCGAGCTGGTCGGCGACGATCCGCAGCTCGTCCCCGGCCGGGGCGTCCAGTTCGTCGGCGGCCATCGCGATGGAGGTGCGCAGCGCGAGCCCGGCGTGGGTGGCGTTGGCCAGGACCCGGGAAATCTCCGGGAGCTGGTTGATGAACGCCTCGGTGCGTTTGGCGCGGTGCCAGTTGAGGAAGGTGTTGGCCGCCCAGATCGCGGCGAGGCCGGCGAGCGGACCGAAGAAGGCGGCCAGCGCGGACGAGGCGACCAGCCACAGCACCACGACCGCGGACAGCACGTAGACGACGTACTCACCGGTGCTGATCCGGAGGCCGGTCGCGGACAGCCGCCGGTCGATCCGTCGGCCGAACGCGGTACGGCGCAGCCGTCCGTCGAGGGCGTGGAAGCGCCGGCGGGGTCCTCCCGGCGGCAGTTCGCCGGCCGCCGAGAGCCGGTCGACGAGCGCGTCCCGCTGGGCCTTGCCGGAGGCGTACGTCTGGAGCCCGACGACGGCGAGCACACAGCACAGCAGGGTGACGCCGATGGTCAGGAGCACGAGCTTTTCCATGGCTGGACTACCTACCTGGCCTCTCGGGTGGCGAGATGTTCGTCGGTCGGGGCGACTCCGAACGCCTGCGGTACGGCCTGGCCGGACATGAACAGCCGGTCCGCGACGCGGCGCGGGAGCGGGAAGTACCGGAACGCGCCGTGGATCACGCCGTCGGCGGTCATCGGCCGGGCGTCGTAGCGGGCCACGGTGGTCAGCCGGTACGGGTCGCGGCCGTGCGAGTCGAGCGTGGCGATCTCGGTGACCTTGCGGGCGCCGTCGGCGTGCCGGGTCAGCTGGACGATGACGTCCACCGCGCTGTTGATCTGGTCGTGCAGCGCCTCGAACGGGATCTTGACCTCGGACATCGAGGCGAGCGTCTGGAGCCGCATCAGCGCGTCCTCGGCACTGTTGGCGTGGACGGTGGCGAGCGAGCCGTCGTGCCCGGTCGACATCGCCTGGAGCATGTCGAGCGATTCGCCGCCGCGGACCTCACCGACGACGATCCGGTCGGGGCGCATGCGCAGCGAGTTGCGGACCAGGTCGCGGATGGTGACCTGGCCCTTGCCCTCGACGTTCGCCGGGCGGGACTCCAGCCGGATCACATGGTTCTGCTGGAGCTGGAGTTCGGCCGAGTCCTCGATGGTCACGATGCGTTCGCCCTCCGGGATCAGTCCGGAGAGCGCGTTGAGGAGGGTGGTCTTGCCGGTGCCGGTGGCCCCGGACACGATCACGTTGTGCTTGGACCGGACGAGCCCGGCGAGCAGGACCAGCATCTGTTCGTCGAGCGATCCGAAGCCGATCATCTCCCGGAGCGTGTACGCCTGCGGGAAGCGGCGGATCGTGAGCGTGGCGCCGGTGAGCGAGAGCGGCGGGATGATCACGTTGACGCGCTCGCCGCTGGGCAGCCGGGCGTCGACCATCGGATTGGCCTCGTCGACCCGGCGGTTGACGGTGGAGACGATGCGCTCGATGGTCTGCATCAGCTGTTCGTGGCTGGCGAACCGGAGCGGCAACTGCTCGACCCGGCCGCCGCGTTCGACGAAGATCTGGTCCGGTCCGTTGACCATGATCTCGGTGACGGACGCGTCTTCGAGGAGCGGTTCGAGCACGCCGAGGCCGAGGGCCTCGTCGACGACCCGGCGGATCAGCTGGGCGCGTTCGGCGGTCGAGAGGACCGGGCCCTCCCGGCTGATGATGTGGCCGAGGACACGCTCCAGACGGGTCCTGCGGTCGGCCGCGGCGAGCGAGGACATCTCGGCGAGGTCGATCTCCTCAAGGAGCTTGGAGCGGTACGTGGCGACCAGGTGGCCGTCCTCTCGTCCGCCTCCGTTCTCCTCGGGGGCGGTGATGCGTGCCCGCAGACTCATGGGCGTACTCCTCGCTTCGGGCGGTACCCGGCCGGGTGGTCGGTCGTGGCGGCGGCCGGCCGGGTGGTGGTCGGTCGTGGCGGCCGGCCGGGCCGGGTGCTGTTCAGTCGTGGCGGACGGATCGGTCGCTCGGCATGGTGGCGGACTTCGTGACGGAGGGGTGCAGCCCCGGGAACAGCGAGGGGACGTCGACCGTCACGGTCACGGTGACCGCGTCGCCGCCGCCCACGCTGAACGTCGCCCCGTCCGCCAGCCACCCGCTCATGGACGACGTGCCGACGCGCGCGTACTGCCCCGCGGTCTCCTGCTGCGACGCCGTACGGGCCGCCGCGCGGGCCGCCGTCCCCGCCTGCTGCGCCGTGTAGGCGACCAGGCCGAGCTGGATTCCGGCGAGGCCGATGAGGAGGAGTACGGGGAGGAAGCCGAGGTACTCGATGGCGGTCGAGCCCCGGTCGCACCCGGTGCCCCGGCCCCACCCGGTGCCCCGGCCGCATCCCGCGCCCCGGCCGTGCCCCGCGCCCCGGCCCCACCCGGTGCCCCGGCCGCGCTCCGGGGCACGGCCCGGTGCCCCTGCCCGTACGCGTCCTCGGAGCCGGGCCCGCGCCCGTGGTTCCCGTGCCGACATGAGTACCCGGGCCCGCTCCGGAAGCCGTACCCGTACCCGTGCCCGTACCCCTGCTGCCCGTACCCGTGGTGTCATCGCCCGTCACCTGTCTTCCCGGGCCGCCCCGGCGACACCGCGCACCGGAATGGGGAGGTCCGCGAAGCCGGGGAAGAGGATGGGCGCCTTCAGCGTGACCGTCACCCTGACCATGTCGGAGTCGCCTCCGCCGCAGTCGACGGCGCCGCCCTCCCAGGCACCGGGCAGCCGGTCGGCGACGGCCTCCGCGCACGCCCCCGCCCCCTTCACCGCCGCCGCGTGCACGCCCGCGTCGGCCGCGCTGCCGGCCAGCGTGTAGGTGTAGCCGAGCAGCACCATCTGCCAGAGCAGGGCGAGCGTCAGCAGGATGATCGGCACCATGCCGGTGAACTCGACGATCACCTGCCCCCGGTCGCCGCGGGCCCGCCCGCCACGCGCGCCGTCCGTGTCCGGACGGCGTAACGCGGCTCTCCTCCGGGTGCGCATCGGGTATCAGCCCTCCCCGCTGTTTCCGCCGCCGCGCCGCCGACGTCCGCCGGCGGAGCCCCTGTCGCCGCGCGACCTGCCGCGCTGCTGCGGACCCTGCGGAGTCTTCACCAGCCCGAGCTCCCCCGCCAGACCCCAGAGCGCCTGCTTGACCGCCGAGCGGGCGTCGAGTTCGTGCATCCGGCCCGCGTCGACGGCGGCCTGCAGCTCCTTGAAGTTCGCCGGGACGGTGGTGGCCGCCATCCGGGCGCCGGTGATCCGCTGGATCAGCTGCGGCTGGATCTCGGTGTTCCGGTTGTGCCGGTTGACCACCGTGAGGGTGTCCTCCGCCTTCCGTATCTGGAGCCGGTCCCACATCCGTACGACCCGCTTGGCGCCCCGCACCGCGATCACGTCCGGGGTGGTCACCAGCACGGCGACGTCGGCCATCTCCACGGCGGTCGCGTTCGCCCCGTGCATCTGGCTGCCGCAGTCGATCACCACCACCTCGTACCGTGTGCGCAGCGCGCCCACGATCTGGCGGGCCGCCCGGTCCGTGACCTCCTCGCCGCGCTCGCCGTCGGCGGGGGCGAGGAGGAGGGCGAGCCCGCTCTCGTGGCTGAAGACGGCGTCGGACAGCACCCGGGGCGAGATGTCGGTGATCGCCGCCAGGTCGGCGACCGAGCGCCGGAACTGCACGTCGAGGTACGCGGCGACGTCTCCGGTCTGGAGGTCCATGTCGACCAGGGCCGTGGACCGGCCGGACGTCTGGGCGGCCAGCGCGAGGTGGACGGCGGTGAGTGTGGTGCCCACCCCGCCCTTGGCGCCGGTGACCGTGACGACCGTGCCGCCGGGCCCGGCGAGGACGTCGCTCCCGGCGCCCAGATGGCGGCGCACCCCGACCGACCACTGGGCGGCGGCCTGGACGCGGTTGACCAGTTCCTCGTAACCCAGCGGCAGGGTCGCGATGCCCCGGGCGCCCGAGTCCATGGCGGCGGAGAAGAGCGCGGGGCTCGCGTCGGAGGTCATCAGGACCACCCCGACGGCGGGGAAGCGCAGTGACACCTCCCGGATGAGCTCCAGGGCGGGCGCGGGTCCGATCCGCTCGTGGACCAGTACGACCTCCGGCAGCTCGTCCAGCGAGTCCGCGGCCAGCCGCGCGAGCGTGTCGAGGAGGTGCGTCGAGTCCGGGACCGGGGCCGCGGGCTCCACGTCGGGCAGCTGGCTGAGGAGGGTCGTGACGGACCGGACGGCGTCGGGATCACCGACGGCCGGGAGAATCCTGGTGGCCATCCGGCCTCACTTGTCCTTGTCGAGCGTGTAGGTGCGGTCGCCCGGCCGGATCGTCCCGGCGTCGCCGGGCGCGACGAGCGCCAGCCGGACGTGCTCCGCGAAGGATTCGGCGTACGCGATGCGCTGGGTGTCCAGGGTGTTGAGCGCGAAGGTGATCGGCACCGCCTCGGTGGCCGCCCGGCCCGACCGGTTGTCGCGGTCCGGCTCCAGGGCGGTCAGCGTGCCGACGTTCAGCACTCTGGCGTTGGCGACGATGACCTTGGACTGCGGGGCGTCGCCGTCCTTCTTGCCGGCGAAGGTGGCATACACGTTCACCTTGGCGCCGGGGGTGATCTTGCCCGCCACGCCGGTCGCCGCGTCGATCATGATGGCGATCTCCTGCTCGCCCGCCTTGAGTTGCGGTCGGGCCTCCATCATGTCGCGCTGCATCAGCGAACCCTTGCGCAGCTGGGTGACGGCGATCTTCCCCCGTACGTCGGCGAGGTCGGTGACGGCGTTCGTGGAGAGCCAGCGCTTCGGCATCGTGATCTTCTCGAACTGGCCGGACGTCAGGTCGGTGTAGGGCGCCACGTCCCGCTTCAGCCGATACGCCGCGACCTCGGGGCCGACCTTGGAGTCGGCGTCGCTGATCACCGAGAGCACGCCGACGAAGGCCCCGACGGCGCACAGGACGGAGAGGAGCAGGAGTATCACGCCGCGGCGCTGGCGGGAGTTCATGGGCCGGACAACCTCGTTCGATTCGGTGGCGTGGGCGGGGGACGACGGGCGAGGGGCGGTGGACGGCGGGCGACCGGTCCCGGAAGTACCGGAGGGCCGGGGCGCGGGCGGTGTGCGGGGCACGGGACCGGCCCGTGGGGAGCGGTCCCCCGCGGACGAGGGGCGGCGCTCCGCCCGTTCAGGGCCCCGGGGACGCGGGCGCTCTTCGTGGCAGCGCCCCCCTGCCTCGGGGGGCGCGGTACTCGGCGGGGGGCAGGGGGGAGCAGCAGAAGCCGCAGCGGTCGCCGATGAGTTCGATGCCGCACCAGTGGCACCGCTCGCGCCGCACCGAGGCGACCAGTTGGTGCAGCACGGAGATGTCCGGGAGATGCGCGGCGAACTCCACGAGCCGCCCGGTCCCCCACCAGCGGGCGGACTCCGCGGGCAGCGCGGTCTCGTGGACCGCCTGGACCTGCCAGGCGGGGGCCAGGGTCGTGGTCACCCAGTCGGACTGGGCCTGTCCCCTGGCGATCAGCAGATGCGTCCCGTACTCGGGACCGGTGAGGGGGGCGGCGTCCGGCCCGACCTTGACGAGTTGCGGGTCCGGGCCCGCGAGTACGGCGAACTGGGCTCCCGGTAACCAGGACTTGGCGTGTGCCTTGAGGCCGACGGGGACCCGGTCCAGCTTGCTGACCGAGTTGAGGACGGCGCCCGCGTGGATGTAGTGCGAGAGCAGCCGGGCGGCGGTCGCCACCACGCCGGGGCCGAAGTCGCAGAGCGAGAGCTGGCGCAACTGGCGTACCAGCAGGGCCACTCCGAGCGGTGGCAGATCACTGCGGATGAGGGCGATGCGGTCGCTCTCCAGGATGGCGCGGACGGCGTGCAGTCTGTTCCGGGTGGCGGCCGGCACGGACGACGGGCAGACGACGACCACATGCCCCTGCCGCTCCAGGAGGACCGTCATCTCGGTGAGCGCCACATCCAGCCGCTGCTCGTCGGGCGACCCGAACACGGCTGCGGTCGGTGTGTGCTGGTCCGTCGGCGGGAGCACCAGGTCCGCACTCGTGACCGCGATCGCTGTCGGCACTCTGGTCACCCCGTTCACGCCGGTCTCCGGTGGCCCGGTGACCGCAGATCGCTGACTACACCGCGCGGTTGCATCAGCACTTTAGCCACGCAAAACCGACCGGAGAACACCCCTCCGCTGATCACACTATTTAGCCGACACACCATCACACATCAAATCCGGACACGGTGGACGCACGGAACACCCTTCGCGTGAACCCGTGCCCGCCCCATGATGACCACAGGACCGGTCATGCCGGAGGCACATTCCACACACCTGCCCCGATGGGATGAACCACCCGCCGAATCCGGTGAATCCGACGATCCCCGCCAATCCGCCGAATCCGGCGGAGGGCGGCGCGAAGTGACGCCCGAGCGCGCCGGAGCACGGAGCCGGGAGGCCCCCGAACACGTACGGAGCGGAGCGAATCGCCCGCAGCGCGACGCGCGTGGACCGGCACCCGGCGACGCCCCCGGCCCGGGACCCGCCCGACCGATCGTTGTCAGAGGTCTTGACAACTCGATTGGTCTGGACCAGTTTATCGGCCAGCGGTGGCCACCGTTCATCACCTCCATACCCCCACGTACTCCCCCGGACCGTCCCCCAGCCCCGCCGTTCCCCCGCCTTTCCCCAGCTCTTCCCCCCAGTCACGGCCACGGCCGCGGTCACAGCCCCGGCCGCGGCCGGAGCCACACCCCCAGCCACACCCGCAGCACCCCCCACTCCACCCCGCCCTACCCCCAACTCCCCCCGGAGGCAGCAAGTGGAACGCTCAGCAGGCAGCAGCCGCAAAAGACGTCAGAACCGGCCCCTCCTCGGTGGTGCCATGGCCGTCGTCGCGGCCGGCGCGCTGACGGTCACCGGGCTCACCGGCATCGCCCAGGCCGCCGATGTGAACAACGCCCAGAACGCGGGCTTCGAGTCCGGGCTCGCCAACTGGACCTGTTCCGCGGGCTCCGGCACCATCGTCTCCTCCCCCGTGCACGGCGGCACCTCGGCGCTCAAGGCCACTCCGGGCGGCATGGACACCGCCCAGTGCGTGCAGACCGTCGCGGTACAGCCCAACTCGACGTACAGCCTCAGCTCCTGGGTGCAGGGCGGGTACGCGTACATCGGCGCGACCGGCACCGGCACCACCGACGTGTCGACCTGGACCCCCGGCTCCAGCTCCTGGACCCAGCTCCAGACCAGCTTCAAGACCGGCGCGAGCACGAAGTCCGTGCAGATCTACACGCACGGCTGGTACGGCCAGGCGGCCTACCTCGTCGACGACGTCAGCGTGACCGGCCCCGACGGCGGTGGCGGCACCGGCCCCGGTCCCGGCACCCAGATCCCCGGCGCCCCGGCCGGCCTCGCGGTGGGCACGACCACCACCTCCTCGGTGGCGCTGTCCTGGAACGCGGTCTCCGGTGCGACCGGCTACACCGTCTACAAGGACGGCGCCAAGGCCACCACGACGACCGGTACCTCCGCGACCGTCTCGAACCTGGCCGCCGACACCGCGTACTCCTTCTCGGTGAGCGCCACCAACAGCGCCGGCGAGTCCGTCAAGTCCGCGGCCGTCAACGGCCGTACGGCCAAGGAGAACGGCCCCGGCCCCGGCATCCCGTCCACCTCCGTGCCGAAGCACGCGGTGACCGGCTACTGGCAGAACTTCAACAACGGCGCGACCGTCCAGAAGATCAGCGACGTGCCCGCGAACTACGACATCATCGCGGTCTCCTTCGCGGACGCCACGTCCACGCCGGGCGCGGTCACCTTCAACCTGGACACGGCAGGCCTGAACGGCTACACCGTCGACCAGTTCAAGGCCGACATCAAGGCGAAGCAGGCGGCCGGGAAGAACGTCATCATCTCGGTCGGCGGTGAGAAGGGGACCGTCTCGATCAACAGCGAGGCGTCCGCCAACAACTTCGCGAACTCGCTCTACTCGGTGATGCAGGAGTACGGCTTCAACGGTGTCGACATCGACCTGGAGAACGGCCTGAACTCCACCTACATGACGAAGGCGCTCCGCTCGCTGTCGCAGAAGGCGGGCTCCGGCCTCGTCATCACGATGGCGCCGCAGACCATCGACATGCAGTCGACCGGCGGCGAGTACTTCAAGACGGCGCTCAACATCAAGGACATCCTGACCGTCGTCAACATGCAGTACTACAACAGCGGCGCGATGCTCGGCTGTGACGGCAAGGTCTACTCGCAGGGTTCGGTGGACTTCCTCACCGCGCTCGCCTGCATCCAGCTCGAAGGCGGCCTCGACCCGTCGCAGGTCGGCCTCGGTCTCCCCGCCTCCCCGAGCGGCGCCGGTGGCGGCTACGTCTCCCCGTCGATCGTGAACTCGGCGCTGGACTGCCTGGCCAAGGGCACCAGCTGCGGCAACTTCAAGCCCGCGAAGACGTACCCGAACATCCGCGGCGCGATGACCTGGTCGACCAACTGGGACGCCAAGTCGGGCAACGCCTGGTCCAACGCGGTCGGCCCGCACGTCCACGGCCTGCCGTAACCACCACCGCACCACGGGGTCCAGCACCCCTCACCACCAGCAGCGCCGCCGCTCCCCCGGCGGCGCTGCCGTGTGTACGGGACCGGTCGGCGGCCCCGCGCCTCCCACAGGCGCGCGCGAGGCCGCCGGGCCCCGGTCCTGACCTCAGATCACCAGGCTGAGCAGTGCCGCGACGGCGAAGCCGGCCACCGAGAGGACCGTCTCCAGCACGGTCCAGGACTTCAGGGTGTCGCGTTCGGAGATGCCGAAGTACTTCGCGACCATCCAGAAGCCGCCGTCGTTGACGTGCGAGGCGAAGATCGAGCCCGCCGAGATCGCCATGATGATCAGCGCGAGGTGGGCCTGCGAGAGGTCCTGGCCCTCGACCAGCGGTACGACGATGCCCGCCGTGGTGACGATCGCGACGGTCGCCGAGCCCTGGGCGACCCGCAGCACCACGGAGATCAGCCAGGCGAGCAGGATGACCGGCAGTCCGACGTCGTTGAACGTGTCGGCGAGCGCGTCCGCGATGCCACTGCCCTTGAGCACGGCGCCGAAGATGCCGCCCGCGCCCACCACCAGCAGGATGTTGCCGACGGGCTTCAGGGACGACGTGGAGACCGATTCCAGCGACTTGCGGGACCAGCCCCGGCGGATGCCGAGCAGGTAGTACGCGAGGAGCAGCGCGATGGTCAGGGCGACGAACGGGTTGCCGAAGAACTCGACGACGCTGCGGAGCGTGGACGGGTCCAGGGCGATGGAGGAGAACGTCGCGGCGAGGATCAGGACCAGCGGGGTACCGATGATGGCGAGCACCGTGGAGAGCGCGACGGGCTCCTCGCGGGGCGTGACGCCCGCCGCGCGCTGTTCCGCGACGACGGCGGCCTTGGCCTCGGCGGCGGCCTCGACCATGTCCTGCGGGACCTCGACGAAAATCCGCTTGCCGATCCAGGCGGCGTACGCCCAGGCGGCGAGGACGGACGGCAGACCGACGACGGCGCCCATCAGGATGACCCAGCCGAGCGAGACGTGGAAGAGCCCCGCGGCGGCGACCGGTCCGGGGTGCGGCGGCAGGAACGCGTGGGTCATGGAGAGCCCGGCCAGCAGCGGCATGGCGTACAGCAGAATCGATTTCCCGGAGCGCTTGGCCGCCGCGTAGACGATCGGCGCGAGGACGAAGATGCCGACGTCGAAGAAGACCGGGATGCCGAAGATCAGACCGGTCAGGCCCATGGCGAGCGGGGCGCGCTTCTCCCCGAAGAGGTTGAGCAGCCGGGCGCTCAGCACCTCGGCGCCGCCGGAGACCTCCAGGATCGCGCCGAGCATGGTGCCGAGGCCGATGATGATCGCCACATGGCCGAGGATGCCGCCCATGCCGGACTCGATGACGGAGACGGCGGCGGACTTCTGGACCGTGCCGAAGAGTTCGGTGACGGAGAGACCGGCGCCGAGGCCGACGGCTATGGAGACGGCGAGCAGCGCGACGAACGGCTGGAGCCGGACCTTGATGATCAGGTGGAGGAGGAGTGCGATACCGAGGGCGGCGACGGTCAGCAGACCGGCGGTGCCGTCGATCAGGAGCAGCAGTCCACCGGTGTGCGGTGGCGCCCCGGGTGCGGGTGCGGCGAGCGGCATGGCGGGTAACTCCCTTGTTACCGGGGGTTTTCGGGCAGGGCGGAGCCCGGCACGGCGCCCCGGTGCGGGGCGCCGTGCCGGGCCGCGTGGTGACGCGGTGGAGCGGGTGGGGTGGGTACCGCGGGTGGGGCAAGGGATCAGCCGAGGACGGCCAGCGCGTCGATCTCGATGAGCAGGCCCTTGGGCAGGCCGACATAGACCGTCGTACGGGCGGCGGGGGCCTCCTTGAGGCCCTGCTCGCCGAAGTACGCGTTGTAGATCTCGTTCATCTCGGCGAAGTGGTCGACGTCGGTGAGGTAGACGCGCATCATCATCACGTCGTCCCAGCTCGCGCCGCCCTCCTCCAGGATCGCCTTGACGTTGGCGAAGGTCTGGAGGGTCTGCTCGCGCAGGGTCGGGCCCGCCGGGGTGGGGGCCTGGCCCTCGACGGCGGGCAGGAAGCCGACCTGTCCGGCGACCTGGAGGATGTTCCCCTTGCGGACGCCGTGCGAGAACCTGGCGGGCGGGGTGGTGTGGGTGCTGGGGGTGAGCGCGGTCTTCTCGGTCATGGGGATTCCTTCTGGCGTTTCGGGTTCTTCGGGTTCTTCGGGTCCGGGAGCGCGGTCTTCGCTTCGGGCACGACCGCGCCCGAGTACTCCCGGCTGATGGCGTCGGCGGTGCGGCGCACCAGCGGGAGGAGGGTGAGGAGTTCCTCGGCGGTGACGACGACGTTCGGCGCGGACACCGACATGGCGGCGACGACCCGGCCGTCGGCCCCGTAAATGGGGGCGCCGACACAGTTGATGGACTCCTCGTGACCACCGAGGTCGGTGGCCCAGCCCTGTTCGCGCACGCCTGCCAGCTCCTTGAGGAAGGCACCGGCGTGCGGGGTCGAACGGGACGTGAACATGGGGTAGTCGAGCTTTTCGGCGATGGCCCGCCGTTCCGGCTCGGGAAGGTCGGCCAGCAGCAGTTTCGCGACGGCGGCGACGGTGATCGCGACGGGCTTGCCGATCCGCGAGTACATCCGGACCGGGTAGCGGCTCTCGACCTTGTCGATGTACAGGACCTCCTGCTCCTCGTACACGGCGAGGTGGACGGTGTGTCCGCACCGCGCGTTCAGCTCGACGAGGTGCGGGTGGGCGATCTCGCGCACATCGAGGTTCTCGACGGCCTCCTGGGCGAGCGAGAAGAGGCGGGCGCCGAGGCGGTAGCGGTTGTCCTGCTGGCGGTAGACGAGACCGTGCTCGTGGAGCGTGCGCAGCAGGCGCAGCGCCGTGGACTTGTGCACGCCGAGCCGGTCGGCGACCTGGCCGAGGTCGGCGGGGCCCTGGGCGAGCAGCGGCAGGATGCTGAGTGCCCGGTCGACGGTCTGGCTCATGTCTGGGGTACCTCCTCGTCAGCCTGGTCGGCTGCCGTCCAGCCGGGGCCGAGACGAAGTCTCCCCCAGGCGGTGTCGTCGAGTGCGGCCAGGCGGTCGGCGTGCGCGCGCAGCGGCGGCCGGGCGAGGTCGCCGGGGACGGTGAGAACGGCGGCGGCCATGAGGTGACCGTGCCGGGCGCGGTCGCGGACGGGCAGTCCGCGCAGGGTGGCGGAGAGGAATCCGGCGGCGAAGGCGTCGCCCGCGCCGACGGGGGCGACGACGTCGACGTGGAGTGCGGGGACGGTGGTGACGATGTCGGGGGCGGGGCCGGGCGGGACCTCCCCGTACCGGACGTCCTCGGACGGGACCTCACCGTGCCCGGCCTCCCCGTGCCCGGCCTGGGGCGGGACCTCCCCGGACCAGGCGTCCTCGTGCCGGGCGTCCTCGTGCCGGGCATCCCCGGCGGCCGACGCGGACCGGACCTCCCCGTGCCCGGCCTCCCCGGACCGGACCACCCCGGGTCGGGCCTTCTCGGCGCCCACCGCGTCCCCGGCCTCTCCGGCCGGCGCGAGCCGGGAGAACACCGTCGCCCCCTCCGCCCCCCGCTTGACCACCAGGACCTCGGGCTCCGGCAGTGCCGCCCGGACCGCGTCCGGACCGTGCACGTCCCACACCTGCGCCGCCTCGTCCTCGCCGACGAAGACGAGGTCGCAGCGGCGGGCGAGGTCGAGCAGTACCCCGGGGCCGGTGTCGCGGCCCCGCCAGAGCCCCGGCCGGTGGTTGACGTCGAAGGAGAGCAGCGGGCGGCCGGGCCGGGGCGCGGTGAGGTCGCGCAGCAGTTCCAGGCAGTTGGCGGACAGCGCTGCCGTGATCCCGGACAGGTGCAGCACCCGGCCGCCCAGCAGGTCCGGGTACGGGACGTTGGCCGGGCCCATCGCGGAGGCGGCCGAGCCCGCCCGGTAGTAGGCGACCTCATGGGTCTCGGTGGCCCGGTCGGTGGCCGTACGGAAGTAGATGCCGGTGGGCCGGGCCGCGTCGCGCCGCACGGCGGAGACGTCGACCCCGTATCCGGCGATGGCGTCCACGAGGTGGTCGCCGAAGCCGTCGGAGCCGACCCGGCCGACCCACTTCACCCGGTGTCCGGCGGCGGCGAGTGCGCAGGCGACGTTGGACTCGGCGCCGCCGATCCCCCGGTGGAAGGCGGGCACGTCGGCGAGGCGTCCGGGCCGCGAGGGCAGGAACGTCACCATGGACTCACCGAGGCAGACGACGTCCACCGGCCCGGCGTCCCCGTCGGGGCCGTCGGCCCGGGAGGCGGTCTCCGGGCCGAAGGGGCTCTCGACACCGGCCGTCCCGTCGATATCGGCGGTCCTGGCTGCGGGTCCGGACACTCTGGGCTCCTCGCTGGTCAGTGTCAGCGCCGGCTCTCACCATTGACCCGGCGTCGGCTCGGATGTTAGACAGCGTAAAGCGATATGCGCAATGAGTGTTGCATATGATGCAACGACTATCTTCGAGGAGGCTCCCTTGGCTGCCGACGACGCCATCTCGACCGCCGTCCGGAAGCTCGCGGACGAGCGGGTCGACCACCGCTTCAAGGCGCTGCCGCCCGACGCGGAGGGCCTGACCGTGGGCGCGCTCGCCGCCGAGCGCCGCTCCCTCTTCACGGGCGGCTTCACCACCCCGGTGCTCGCCCTCTCCGCCGAGTCGATCGAGCACAACCTCGCCCTCCTGGAGACGTACACGCGCAGCCATGGCCTCACCTTCGCCCCGCACGGCAAGACCTCCATGGCCCCGCAGCTCTTCGCCCGTCAGCTGGAGCACGGTGCCTGGGGCATCACCGCCGCCGTCCCCCACCAGGTGCGGGTCTACCGGGCGTACGGCATCCGGCGGATCTTCCTCGCCAACGAACTGGTCGACCCGGCCGCGCTGCACTGGCTCGCCCGTGAGCTGGACGCCGACCCGGACTTCCACTTTCTCTGTTACGTCGACTCGGTGGACGGCGTGGCGCTGATGGACGTGGCGCTGCGCGCGGCGGGCGCCTCCCGCCCGGTGGACGTCGTCGTGGAGCTGGGCGCCGGCGAAGGGGCGCGCACCGGAGCCCGTACCGAGGCCGACTGCGCGGCGGTCGCCGACGCGGTGGCCGCGACCGGGACCCTGCGGCTGGTCGGTGTCGCCGGTTACGAGGGCGAGGTCCCGGACGCCACCGCGGACCGGGTGCGGACCTGGCTGCGCCGGCTCGTGGCGCTGGCCGCCGACTTCGACGCGGCGGGCCGGTTCGACGCCCTTCCGCCGGAGGAGACGATCGTGATCAGCGCGGGCGGCAGCGCCTGGTTCGACGCGGTCGCCGAGGTCTTCCCGGAGATCCCCGACCTCTCTCACCCGGTACTGAAGCTGCTGCGCTCCGGCGCGTACATCTCGCACGACGACGGCCACTACCGCCACCTCACCCCGTTCAACCGGGTCCCCGAGGAGGGCGCCCTCCAGCCGTCCTTCCGGCTCTGGGCCCAGGTCGTCTCGCGCCCCTCGTCCGAGCAGGCGTTCGTCAACGCGGGCAAGCGCGACGCGGCGTACGACCTCGATCTGCCGGTGGCTCAGGTGGTGCGGTCCGGGCGGGACGGTACGGAGCGCCCCGCGACCGGCATCACCGTCACGGGCCTCTCCGACCAGCACGGCTGGCTGAGCACCACGGCGGAAGCGGAGCTGGAGGTGGGCGACTGGGTCGGCATGGGCCTGTCCCATCCGTGCACCTCCTTCGACAAGTGGCAGCTGATCCCCCTCGTGCGGGCGGACGGCACGGTCACGGACTACATCCGCACCTTCTTCTGAGCGACCCGGCACCCGCCGGCACCCGCCCCTTCACCCGGGACGCGACGCCCCGGACACCCCCTCACCGAGAGGCCCGGTCACCCGCCATGGATCTCGTCATTCGCGACGCCCGCGTCATCGACGGCACCGGCAGCCCGTCGTACCGCGCCGATGTCGGCGTCACCGACGGCCGGATCACCGAGATCCACGGTGAGGGGACCGGCCACGGCCCCCGCCCTACCGCCCGCCGCGTCCTGGACGCCGACGGTCTCGCGCTCTCCCCCGGCTTCGTCGACATGCACGCCCACAGCGACCTGGCCCTCCTGCGCGACCCGGACCACAGCGCGAAGGCCGCCCAGGGCGTCACCCTCGAAGTCCTCGGCCAGGACGGTCTGTCGTACGCCCCCGTCGACGACCGCACCCTCGACGAGGTCCGCCGCTCCATCGCCGGGTGGAACGGCGGCGCCCCCGGCGACACCGGCGTCGACTTCGACTGGCGCACGGTCGGCGGCTACCTCGACCGGCTCGACCGCAACTTCGGCGGCGAGGGCATCGCCGTCAACGCCGCCTACCTCGTCCCGCAGGGCACGGTCCGGATGTACGCGGTCGGCTGGGAGGACCGCCCGGCGACCGAGGCCGAGCTGACCCGGATGAGGGAACTGGTCGCGCGGGGCATGGCCGAGGGCGCGGTCGGCATGTCCTCCGGCCTGACGTACACCCCGGGCATGTACGCGAACGACTCCGAACTCACCGAACTGTGCCGCGTGGTGGCCGGGTACGGCGGCTACTACTGCCCGCACCACCGGTCGTACGGGGCCGGGGCGCTCGGCGCGTACGAGGAGATGGTGGAGCTGACCCGTAACGCCGGCTGCGCGCTCCATCTCGCCCACGCCACCATGAACTTCGGCGTGAACGAGGGAAGGGCGCCCGAGCTGCTGTCCCTGCTCGACGCGGCGCTGGACGCGGGCGCCGACATCTCCCTCGACACGTACCCGTACACCCCCGGCTGCACGACGCTCGTGGCGATGCTGCCCAGCTGGGCGAGCGAGGGCGGCCCCTCGGCGGTGCTGGCCCGGCTGGCGGACGACGTGACGGCGGAGAGGGTCCGGCACCATCTGGAGGTCGTCGGCTCGGACGGCTGCCACGGGGTGCCGATCGAGTGGGACACCATCGAGATCTCCGGCGTCGGCGCCCCGGCCCTGGCCGGACACGTCGGCCGTACGGTGGCGGAGACGGCCCGGCTGCGCGGCGAGGAGCCCTGGGCGACGGCCAGGCGGCTGCTGATCGAGGACCGGCTCGGCTCGACCATCCTCCAGCACGTGGGCCACGAGGAGAACGTCCGGCAGATCATGCGGCACCGGGTGCACACGGGCGGCAGCGACGGCATCCTCCAGGGCGACAAACCGCATCCGCGCGCGTACGGCACCTTCCCGCAGTACCTCGGCCGGTACGTGCGGGAGCTGGGCGTCCTGACGCTGGAGGAGTGCGTCGCCCACCTCACCTCCCGCCCGGCCGCCCGGCTGCGCCTGCCCGACCGGGGCCAGGTCCGCGAGGGCTACCGCGCCGACCTGGTCCTCTTCGACCCGGCGACGGTGGCGGCGGGCTCGACGTTCGACGCCCCGCGCACCCTGCCGGTGGGCATCCCGCACGTCCTGATCGACGGCCGTTTCGTCATCGAGGACGGCCGCCGGACCTCGGTCCTGGCGGGCCGGGCGGTCCGCAGGACCGACGTCTGAGGACCAACGCCTGAGGACCGAGATCTGAGGGCGCCGCCGCCCTGTGGCGCCCCCTCTGCTGCCGCTGCGGCGCTCCCGCTCCGGTCTGCCGGGAGAGGACGCACGGCAGCGCCGTGCTACCCATGAACGGGTCTCACGGCGCTGCGGTTGTGGAACGTGTGCTGGTGGAACTCGACTACCAGCGGTACCAGCGGCCCCGGCCGGAGCCTGTGCCCGGTCGGATGATGAAGCCGAGCACCCACACGATCAACACGATGATGGCGATCCACCAAAGTGCCTTGAGAGCGAATCCGGCGCCGAAAAGGATCAGCGCGAGCAGAAGAACGAGTAGCAGTGGACCCATTGTTATCAACCTCCAGGCCATCACGTGCCCCCACCCGGCGCTCCCACACCTACGAGTTTTTACATGTCCGGTTCATCATCCCCCTTCCGCATCGTCGCGCCCGCTTCCCGTATCGCGGTTTCTTCCCCTCCCGCTCGTTCCGCGCCCGCGGGCGCCCGAGGGCCGGCGGGCGGGACGGAGGTTTGGAGCTGCGGGAAACGGCCAGACGGTTGGACACGGACCTCATGCTTTTCCGGCCTAGTCGATGGGAAGTGATCGGGATGACCGACAAGAACGAGAAGACCGAGGCCAAGGTCGAGCAGGCCAAGGGCAAGCTGAAGGAGACCACGGGACGCGCGGTGGGCAACGAGCGGATGACCGCCGAGGGCCGCGCCGAAGGCGCCAAGGGCGACATTCGCGAGGCCAAGGAAAAGGCGAAGGACGCTTTCAAGCACTGATCGCGATCGTTCCCAGGGCCGGGCGACGGACTTCTGTCCGTCGCCCGGCCCTTTCGCGCGCCCGCCCGGCCCGCCACGATGATCCGCGTACGCCTGGAATCGGGTGTACGGAATCGGACGCGCGGAAAGACGTACATGAAAACGCGCGCACACGGAATATCGGACAGAACACGCCGGTTTCCGGTCCCCGGTTCCTTTTCCGTTTCCGCACGCGGTCGCGGGGCAACCGGCAGCAATGAATACATCTTCGATGGCGCAGAGGGGCCAGGGGCAGGCCCGTCGGGCAGCCAACAGCTCCGTGGTCGAAGCCGGTGCGCGGGCGGGCTTCGTGGCTCGTGGAATCATCTATGTACTGGTCGGGCTGCTCGCCCTGCGCATCGCCTTCCAGGACGGCGGCGGGGGTGGAGGGGGCCAACAGGCCGACCGCGGCGGCGCGTTGTCGGAGATCTCGCAGAAGCCCTTCGGCGGGGCGGTGCTGTGGGCCCTCGGTGTCGCGCTGGTGGGCATGGCCCTGTGGCGTCTTTCCGAGGCCGCGTTCGGAGTGACCGGTCCCGACGGGAAGAAGGCGACCAAGCGACTGGCTTCGGCCGGACGCGCCGTCTTCTACGGTTTCGTCTCGTACTCCGTCCTGTCCTTCGCGGCCGGCGACAAGGACAGCGGCAGCGGTTCGAGCGACAAGCGGTCGCAGGACGTCACCGCGCGGGTCCTCGATCTGACCGGCGGAAAGTGGATCGTGGGCGTGGCGGGCGCGTTCGTCGTCGGAGCGGGTCTGTGGATCGCCGGGCGGGCGATCATGCGCACCTTCCACAAGAAGCTCCGGATGGGCGAGATGTCGCACCGGATGCGGCAGGCGGTCGACGTCGTCGGCATCTTCGGCGGCGCCTCGCGCGGAATCGTCTTCGCGGCGGCGGGCGGCTTCGCGATAGCCGCGGCCGCGAAGTACAAGTCGGGTCAGGCCAAGGGCATGGACGACACCCTGCGCTCCTTCACCGAGACACCCGCCGGGCCGTGGCTGCTGGTCGTGATCGCCATCGGGCTGAGCGCGTTCGGTCTCTTCTCCTTCGCCAACGCCCGCTGGCGCCGTACCTGACCCACCCGGCGGTTCGCGCCGCCCGGACGCACGACCGCCGCCGATGGCCCGGTGCCATCGGCGGCGGTCGTGCGCTCAGGACGCGGCAGCATCCTCATGGATCATGCGCTCAGGACGCGGCAGCGTCCTCATGGATCATGGGCTCAGGACGCGGCAGCGTCCTCATGGATCATGGGCTCAGGACGCGGCAGCGTCCTCATGGCCGTGCGCTCGGGACGCGGCAGCGTCCCCGTGGATCATGCGCTCGGCGCGGCGGTGCGCTCGACACCCACACGCCCGGGTCGCCTGCCCACCTACTACGGCTTGGGCAGGGCGCATCCGCTCCGGTTCAGGTCGATCCGGTTGCCGGGCCCGACGCACGGGACGATGCCGTACGTCTCCTGGGCGTAGTTGATGCCCTTGCGCACCGTCACCTGACCGGCCTCGTCCACCTCGCACGGGTTGTTCTCGGTGCACCGCTGACCGTCCTCGTTACCGGTGTTGTTGACGGCGACCACCTTTCCGGTCGCGTTGTCGATCACCGGGGAGCCCGACGTGCCGCCGATGGTCTGGCAGGCGGCGGTGTAGCGGACCGAGTCCTTCCAGGTCCAGGCGCCCTCCTTGAGCAGGTGGACGAACCCGTCGACGTTGCAGCCGTACGTGCGCTTCCAGTAGCCGGACACGACGGTGATCGCGGTGCCCCGCACGGGGTGCGCGGTGTTCAGCTCCAGCGCCTTGATGCCGTAGCGGCTCTCGATCTGGCTGTAGGTGCTGGTGAGCTGGTAGAGGGATATGTCGGTGTCGGTCATCGTCCCGTACGCGATCCGGTTCGCGCGCAGGGTGCCGACGCCGCTGCCCGCCGAGTTCAGCAGGGTGAAGCTGCGGCTGGACGGCTGGTTGAGGACCACTTCGCCGGGCCCGGGGAACCCGGCCTCCAGACAGTGCCCGTTGGACAGCACGAGGGCGGGGTCGCCCGGCTGTGAGCTGGGGGTGCGGACGACGGAGCCGGAACAGTTGCTGAGCGCGACGGTCCCGGCGAAGTTCACCGCCTTCGCCTTGACGGGGGCCGTGACCGGGGCCTGGGCCACGCCCGTGGACCGCTGGGCGGTCGTGGTGGCGGATGCGGGCGCTGTCGCGTCGTGGCTTGTGGCCGCGGTCGCGGGAGCCGCGCCTCCTCCGATGAGCAGGACGGCGAAGAGCGCGCCGACGAGAGGCTTCTTCATGGGGGGTCCCCTCCAGTGATGTCGTGACCGGAGTTCCTCCGGTTTTTGACATGCGCATGTTTTCGTATGGGCAGGGACCCAGCAAGGGGCGATTTCAAGCCGCCCCGCACGACCCGCACGACCCAGCGGCGCGTACGAGCGCGTGGCGCATCTCACCCGTCCGATCGCTCACGCCCGCATTCCAAGCCCCGGACCCGCCGCGACCGGCCGTTCCGACGGTGGTGAACGGTGGGCGCATTCCGATGGAAGCCGGGGCGTACCGGCCCGCCCACCCGGAGGGAGCAACCGGCGGAGCACGCCCGCGCCGCCCGCGGGACCCGGTCGTAAGCTCACTGACATGCAGGTGATCCAGTCCACGAAGCTCGCCAACGTCTGTTACGAAATCCGGGGTCCCGTCCTTGAGGAGGCGATGCGGCTGGAGGCGGCGGGCCACCGCATCCTCAAGCTCAACACCGGGAACCCGGCCGCCTTCGGCTTCGAGTGCCCGCCGGAGATCCTGGAGGACATCCTCCGCAATCTGGCCGGGGCACACGGCTACGGCGACGCGAAGGGCCTGCTGTCGGCGCGGCGCGCGGTCGTGCAGCACTACCAGACCAAGGGCGTCGAGCTGGACGTCGAGGACGTCTACCTGGGCAACGGCGTCTCCGAGCTGATCCAGATGTCCATGCAGGCGCTGCTCGACGACGGCGACGAGGTGCTGGTCCCGGCCCCGGACTATCCGCTGTGGACCGCTTCCGTGTCACTGGCCGGGGGCACGGCCGTGCACTACCGGTGCGACGAGCAGGCCGACTGGATGCCGGACCTCGACGACATCGAACGGAAGATCACCGACCGCACCAAGGCGATCGTCGTCATCAACCCCAACAACCCGACGGGCGCGGTGTACGACGACGAGATGCTGCGCGCGCTGACGGAGATCGCCCGGCGGCACAGCCTGATCGTCTGCTCCGACGAGATCTACGACCGCATCCTGTACGACGGCGCGACCCACACCCCGACCGCCGCCGTCGCGCCCGATCTGATGGTGCTGACGTTCAACGGGCTCTCGAAGAACTACCGGGTGGCCGGATACCGCTCGGGCTGGATGGCGGTCTGCGGTCCGAAAACGCACGCCACCTCGTACATCGAGGGGCTGACGATCCTGGCCAACATGCGGCTGTGCGCCAACATGCCCTCGCAGCACGCCGTCGCCACCGCGCTCGGCGGACGCCAGTCGATCGACGAGCTCGTGCTGCCGGGCGGCCGCATCCTGGAGCAGCGGGACGTGGCGTACGACCTGCTGACGCAGATCCCGGGGGTGACGTGCGTGAAGCCGAAGGGCGCGCTGTACCTCTTCCCCCGGCTGGACCCGAAGGTCTACAGGATCAAGGACGACCGGCAGATGGTCCTCGACCTGCTGCGGGCCGAGAAGATCATGGTCGTGCACGGTACGGGCTTCAACTGGCCGGAACCGGACCACTTCCGGGTCGTGACCCTGCCCTCGGCGAAGGACCTGACGGACGCCGTGGGCCGGATCGGCACCTTCCTGGACGGCTACGGCCAGCACTGACCGGACCGCCCGAGCACGTCCCACCGCCCCCGTACCCCTCTCCGTACCGCTCCTCGTACCACCTCTCGCGCTGACCGAGATCAGTTCCGGACCTCTGACAACTTTAGACTGAATCCAATGTAGAGTGGTCGAACAGCGATACGCAGGAGGCCACCCATGTACGAGCCGATCCGTACCAAATCGGTCCATTCCACGACCGGGTACGACGCCGACTTCCCGCACCGCTCGCGCGAGGAGGAGCTGGACATCCAGCTCGCCGGACACCTCGGCGCCCTGCTCGCCGTCACCGACGAGCTGGGGCTCGGCGAGGCGGGAGATCTCATCGCCGCCCAGGTCGCACGGCTGCGCGGCGCACCGCCGGCCCGTCACGCGGGATCGGCCGACGCACCCGTGGCCGCACTCCACCGCCGCGCCCACGCCCTGGCGGGCCGGGCGCTGGTGGTGGCGGCGTCCCGCGCCGACACGTCCGCCGCGATCCTGGCGGCCGAGCGGATGGACGCCCACGCCGCGGCCACCGCCTCGCCGCAACTGGTCGGCGCCCCCTGACGGCCCCGGTCCACGGGCCGCCGAGGCGCGTGGACCGGGTGCCCACCACCCACGCACGGCCCCCGCGCGAGGACGGCGGCGGCAAGGGACGCCGGAAAGAGGGCGGCCCCGGAACCTGAGGGGGTTCCGGGGCCGTACCGCGGCGGGCCGTTGACCCCACAGGTCAGGGCGGATGTCGGACGAGACCCGGCCGCGGGGTCCGTACGGGGGCGCGCCCGGCAGGCGCACCCCGCCCACCGGCTCAGCCCAGGCGCCGCACCAGCGCGTGGTACTCGTCCCACAGCTCCTTCGGCGCGTGGTCGCCGAAGGTCTTCAGGTGGTCGGGGATCAGCGCAGCCTCCTCGCGCCAGGCGTCCTGGTCGACCGAGAGCAGGAAGTCGAGGTCGCTCTCGGAGAGGTCGAGACCGTCCGTGTCGAGGGAGCCCTTGGCGGGCACCACACCGATCGGGGTCTCGACGCCCTCGGCCCTGCCGTCGATGCGCTCGACGATCCACTTCAGGACGCGGCTGTTCTCGCCGAAACCGGGCCAGACGAACGCGCCCTCGTCGTTCTTGCGGAACCAGTTCACGTAGTAGATCTTCGGCAGGTGCGCGGTGTTCCCGCCGCGCGCCTTGTCGCTGCCGACCTCGACCCAGTGACCCATGTAGTCGCCCATGTTGTAGCCGCAGAACGGCAGCATGGCGAACGGGTCGCGGCGCAGTTCGCCGACCTTGCCCTCGGCGGCGGCGGTCTTCTCGGAGGCGACGTTGGCTCCGAGGAAGACGCCGTGCTGCCAGCTCAGGGACTCGGTGACCAGCGGTACGGCGGTGGCGCGACGGCCACCGAAAAGGATGGCCGAGATCGGCACGCCCTTGGGGTCCTCCCACTCGGGCGCGATGATCGGGCACTGGCCGGCGGGCACGGTGAAGCGGGCGTTGGGGTGGGCGGCGGGGACGCCGGACGCGGGGGTCCAGTCGTTGCCCTTCCAGTCCGTGAGGTGGGCCGGGGGCTCCTCGGTCATGCCCTCCCACCACACGTCGCCGTCGTCGGTGAGCGCGACGTTCGTGAAGACGGAGTTGCCCCACATGGTCTTCATGGCGTTGGCGTTGGTGTGCTCACCGGTGCCGGGGGCGACGCCGAAGAAGCCCGCCTCGGGGTTGATCGCGTAGAGACGGCCGTCGTCCCCGAACCGCATCCAGGCGATGTCGTCGCCGATGGTCTCGACGGTCCAGCCGGGGATCGTCGGCTCCAGCATGGCGAGGTTGGTCTTGCCGCAGGCGCTGGGGAAGGCGGCGGCGATGTACTTGGGCTCCACACCCTCGCCCTGCGGCGGGGTCAGCTTGAGGATCAGCATGTGCTCGGCGAGCCAGCCCTCGTCGCGGGCCATGACGGAGGCGATGCGGAGCGCGTAGCACTTCTTGCCGAGCAGGGCGTTGCCGCCGTAGCCGGAGCCGTACGACCAGATCTCGCGGTCCTCGGGGAAGTGCGAGATGTACTTCGTGGAGTTGCACGGCCACGGGACGTCGGCCTCGCCCTCGGCGAGCGGGGCGCCGAGCGTGTGGACGGCCTTCACGAAGAAGCCGTCGGTGCCCAGCTCGTCCAGGACCGCCTTGCCCATCCGGGTCATGGTGCGCATGGAGACCGCGACGTAGGCGGAGTCGGTGATCTCGACGCCGATCGCGGAGAGCGGCGACCCGACCGGACCCATGCAGAACGGCACGACGTACATCGTGCGGCCGCGCATCGAACCGCGGAAGACGCCCCGCTCACCCGTGAAGATCTCCCGCATCTCGGCGGGGTCCTTCCAGTGGTTGGTCGGGCCGGCGTCCTCCTCCTTCGCGGAGCAGATGAACGTACGGTCCTCGACCCGGGCGACGTCGCTCGGGTCCGACGCCGCGTAGTACGAGTTCGGGCGCTTGGCCGGGTCGAGCCGGGTGAAGGTCCCCTTGGCCATGAGCTCCCCGCACAGGCGCTCGTACTCGGCCTCGGAACCGTCGCACCAGACCACCTGGTCCGGCTGGGTGAGGGCCGCGATCTCGTCGACCCAGGCGATGAGCTCCTGGTGGTTGGTGGGAACAGTGGGGGGAGTCGCGATGTCGCGCGCCACGATCGCTCCTTGGTGAGGGTTGTTGGTTTGTCGCCCCGTGGGGGCCGCGACCCGGACGCTTCTACCTTTCGATCCACCATGGCGCTCATCCGGTGCCGACCGCACTCATTTGATCATCCGACCCTCGCGCCCATATGTCCAGAGGGCCGCACACGTGAGCATTGCCACTCATATCCACAACCTACGGTGGCGTAGGTAACATGCCGACATGACTGCTGCCGCTGCCGCCGCGCCCGAGGCGACCGACCCCGACCCCGTACCGGTGAAGCCGCGGCTGCGCGGCTGGCTGCACGCCGGAATGTTCCCCGCCGTACTGATCGCGGGCCTCGTGCTCACCGCGCTCGCCGACAGTCCCCGGGGCCGTATCGCCTGCGGGATCTACGTCCTGACCGCGTGCCTGCTGTTCGGTGTGAGCGCGCTCTACCACCGAGGCGACTGGGGGCCCCGGGGCGAGGCCGTGCTCCGCAGGCTCGACCACGCCAACATCTTCCTGATCATCGCGGGCACCTACACCCCGCTGACGCTGCTCCTGCTGCCCGACGCGACCGGCCGGACACTCCTGTGGGCGGTGTGGGCCGCGGCCCTGGCCGGCATAGCGTTCCGGGTCCTCTGGGTGGGTGCCCCGCGCTGGCTCTACACGCCCTGTTACATCGCGATGGGCTGGGCCGCCGTGTTCTTCCTGCCCGACTTCATGCACGCGGGCGGAATCGCCGTGCTCGTCTGCGTCGTCGTCGGCGGGGTGCTCTACAGCGTCGGCGGCGTCGTCTACGGCATCAAGCGGCCCAACCCGTCACCGCGGTGGTTCGGTTTCCATGAGGTCTTCCACTCCCTGACGCTGGCCGCCTTCGCCGTGCACTACGTCGGCATCTCGCTGGTGGCCTACCAGCACGCCTGAGCCGCCCCACCGCACCCTGATCCGTCCGCCCCGGCGCGCGTCCTCGCGTCTGCCCCTGCGTCTGACCCGCAGCTTCCCGCGCGGCGGCCGTGGCCTCGAAGCCGCGGCCACCCGCCAGGCCAGGACCGCGACGGCGGCGGCCACCACCCCCAGCACCGCGGCCTCGCCACCCATCAGATATCCCGCCACACAGAGCGCCGCCACGACGGCCGCGCCCCCCTGAACGATGCCCCGCATATGGGCCTCCCTCCGCACGCCCGTGCTTGATCACGGATTGTGCGCCTACCCACAGCACATCGTTACACACTCCCCACAACTCCGGGCAGGGCGCCGCCGCCGTCCCGCCACCCGCGCGGATCGCCCGTCCCGCCGTCCGCGAGGACCGGCCTCGGACGTGCCGTCACACGGCCGGCACGCCCCGGCCGCCGCCACCGAGCTTGCGGGCCAGCTCCGCCGGGTCGGTCGTCGGCGCCTCGCAGACGAAGTGACGGCAGACGTACGCGGTCGGCTCCCCGCCCATCAGCGGCCGGTCCACCAGCAGCGGGAACTCCGTCCCGCCGTCCGGAGCCCCCACCGCGACCACCGCGCCGGGCGCCGGACCCAGCAGAGCCGTACGGTGCAGCTCGCCGCCCACCGGCCCGGCGACGGCCACCTCGCGCGGCCCGTCCAGCAGCGCCTCGGCCGTGGCGAGACCCCAGCCGATGAACCGGGGGGCGCGCGGCCCCAGCGCCTTCACCACCCCCAGGGCCCCCTCGGCCGCCGTGCGGTGGGCCTCCGAGCCGGTGTGCGCGGCGTACGAGAGCAGCGCACCGGCCGCGGCCGTCCAGCCCGCCGGGGTCGCGGAGTCGGTCGGGTCCTGGGGCCGGCGGATCAGCCGCTCGGCGTCGTCGGCGGTGTCGTACAGCTGGCCGCCCTCACCGGTGAAGCGCTCCAGCACGATGTCCAGCAGGAAGCCCGCGAAGTCCAGCCAGGCACCCTCCCCGGTGACCGAGGCGAGCGCGAGGAAGCCCTCGGCCACATCGCCGTAGTCCTCCAGCACCCCGGCGTTGGCCCCCGCGCGGCCGTCCTTCGAGGTACGGCAGAGCCGGGCGGTGTCGCCCATGTGGAGCCGTACCAGCAGATCGGCCGCCTCGGTCGCCCGCTCGACCAGGTCCGGGCGGTCGAAGTAGGCACCGGTCTCCGCGAGGGCGGCGATCGCCAGACCGTTCCAGGCCGACACCACCTTGTCGTCCCGCCCCGGGCGCGCGCGCCGGTCCCGCGCCGCCAGCAGCCGGGCCCGGACGTCCGCGACCCGCGCCGCGTCCGCCGGCCCCGCCGACCGGGGCAGCCGGAGCACGGACGCCCCCTCCTCGAAGGTGCCCTCCTCGGTCACCCCGAAGTACCCGGCGGCGAACTCCGCGTCCTCCTCGCCCAGGACCTCGCGCAGCTGTCCGGGCGTCCAGACGTAGTACGCGCCCTCGACGTGCCTGCCCTCGCCGTCCTCGCTGTCGGCGTCCAGCGCGGACGCGAACCCGCCCTCGGCGGTACGCAGCTCCCGCACCATGAAGTCCGCGGTCTCCAGGGCGATCCGGCGCGCCGCCCCGGACCCCGTCGCCCGCCACAGCCGCGCGTAGACCCGGCACAGCAGCGCGTTGTCGTACAGCATCTTCTCGAAGTGCGGGACCACCCACTCACGGTCCACCGAGTACCGGGCGAAGCCGCCGCCCAACTGGTCGTAGATGCCGCCCCTGGCCATCGCCTCACAGGTGTCGGCGGCCATCTGGAGCGCGCCCTCGGCGCCCGTGCGGGCGTGGTGGCGCAGCAGGAACTCGACGGTCATGGACGGCGGGAACTTCGGCGCACCGCCGAAACCACCGTGCTTCTCGTCGTAGTCCCGGGTGAGCCCGAGCAACGCCTGGGCCAGCTCCGACTCCCCCGGCACCCCGTCGCCGCCGTGCGCGAGCGTGCGCCCGGCGAGATCACCGACGATCCGCCCGGCGACCTCGGAGACCTCACCACGCCGGTCCGTCCACGCGGCCACCACCCCTTCGAGCACCTGCCGGAAGGAGGGCATGCCGTGCCGGGGCTCGGGCGGGAAGTACGTACCGAAGTAGAACGGTTCCCCGTCGGGCGTCATGAAGACGGACATGGGCCAGCCGCCCTGCCCGGTGGCCGCCTGCACGGCCTCCATGTAGACGGCGTCGACATCCGGCCGCTCCTCGCGGTCGACCTTGACGCTGACGAAGTGCTCGTTCATGAACGCGGCGGTCCCGGCGTCCTCGAAGCTCTCGTGGGCCATGACGTGACACCAGTGGCAGGAGGAGTAACCGACCGACAGCAGAACGGGCACCTCCCGTCGCCGCGCCTCCTCGAACGCCTCGGGCGACCAGGGCCACCAGTCGACCGGATTGTCAGCATGCTGAAGCAGATACGGCGAGGTCACACCAGCCAACCGGTTCATGCGAGCCAGCCTCTCACAACGCCCCGCGTCGGCATGGGGACCTCACAGGGGCGGACCTTTCGGGACCACAGGACACGCCGGGATCGAGATCGTGGAGCTGACCAGCCGGTGGACGCCTAGCCGGTGACGACGTTGTCGGCCAACCGTTCCCGTTATCGCGCACGGCGGGGGACACCGCCTGCCGCAGGACCGGACAGGTACTGCGCACGCCACGTGGGGGCTTCATCGCAGCGTCCAGGGTGCGAGGGCGCTACGGCGGCGATGCTCCGGCTCTGAGCGTGAACCCGAAGTCCACCCGCCCACGCGGCAGTTCGCTGTGTCCAACCTCTTGACCGGATTCAGCCAATCGCTAAGGTCTAGACCTAGATTGAGGTCTAGACCTTAGCTGAGTTGGCGCTTGAACGGCCGGTTCCGTGCGCGTGACGGCGTGGTGGGTGGACGACCACGCCCAGGGCGCCACGGCGCCTCCGCACGTCCTCACCCCGACCGGCGTGGCGGCACGACGGCACAGCGCGTGCACCCCACCTGATCAGTACTGCCGCGCGACCGCCTCGACAACACTGAAGAAAGCGACATGACATGAACACGAAGAGACAGACCGCGTTCGCGATCGGAGCGCTGATCGCTCCCCTGCTCGCCGTCACCATCCCGGCGGGCACGGCCAGCGCCCACGGCTGGGTGACCTCGCCCGGCAGTCGGCAGGACCAGTGCGCTGCGGGCACCGTCGCCTGCGGCCAGATCAAGTACGAGCCGCAGAGCGTCGAGGGACCGAAGGGCCTGCGCAGTTGCAGCGGCGGAAACGCGCAGTTCGCCGAGCTCGACGACGACAGCAAGGGCTGGAAGGTCACGCCGGTCGCCTCGACGCAGACGTTCACCTGGCACCACACGGCACGGCACTCCACCGCCAACTGGCAGTACTTCATCGGCAACACGAAGATCGCCGAGTTCGACGGCAATCGCGCGCAGCCTCCCGCCGACGTCAGCCACCAGGTCAACTTCAACGGCTTCACCGGCCGTCAGAAGCTGCTCGCCGTCTGGAACGTGGCGGACACCGGCAACGCCTTCTACTCCTGCATCGACGTCAACATCGGTGGTGGCGGAAACGGTGGCGGGGGCAACGGCGGCGGTGACGGTCAGCCGGACGACTGCGCCGCGCCGCTCTGGTCCGCCGGCAACACCTACACCGGCGGTGACACCGTGTCCCACGACGGACACACCTGGCGCGCCAAGTGGTGGGTGTCGGGCGACAAGCCCGGGACCACCGGCGAGTGGGGCGTCTGGGAAGACCTCGGAGCCTGCTGATCACGACCGGGCCGGCGCCCGCCCACTCGGGGCGGGCCCCGGCCTCCCCCGGCACACCGGTTTTCCGACTCCGCACCGGGAGATCACCGCGAGAACCCGACACCGCGTTCTCGCCTGCGTGAGCGCCGCCGCACCCGACAGCATCAGCGCATTGACCACACCGCGCAGACGGTCTCCGTCGGGCCGGACACCGCCTTACCCCGTCCGCATGGATGCGCGGGAACTACGTGCATCTCGGCGTGAACGGTGGCACGTTCGCCTGGACGCCCTCAGCCTCCGGTTGGAAACAGCTGACTCTCTCCTTCATCACCGGCGCGTCCCGGAGCACCGCCGAGATCCATCTGCACGGCCGGTACAGCCAGGGCACGTACAACGCCGTTGACGTCAGCCTGGACGGCCCCGCGAGGACCTGAAGAACAAGCTCACCTCCCTCTTCGGCTGGACCGACGCGGAGGCCTACGCTCACGTCGGCATCTCCGGCATGAACAACAGCAGCGACGCCGACGAGGTCACCACTCCCCAGATCTGGACCCAGATCCGCGGCTGGGCCGACTCCCACCACATCCGCCGGCTCTCCTTCCGGCCCGTCAACCGGGACGGACCACCCGGGAGTTCACCTCCGTCACCACCGGACTCACCGGCTGATCCGTCAGCAGTCCTCAAGGAACTGGCGGGCGAGTTCGGTGAGGGGGTGGTCGGGGCCGTAGAGGCGTTCCCGGTCGGCCAGCACCCTCGCGAAGAGGGTGCCGGCCGCATCCATGTCACCGGCCAGCTTGTGGGCGTAGGCGAGGTTGCTGCGGGCGGTGGCGGTCTCGGAGTGGTCCGGCCCGTGGACCCGTTCGTAGTCGGTGACGGCCTGACGGTGGAGGTCGATGGCCGTGTCCAGGTCGCCCATGTCGCGGTAGGCGCTCGCCAGGTTGGCGCGGGCGTTGAGGGTGTGCGGGTGGTCGGGGCCGTGGAGGCGCCGCATGTCCGTCAGGTTCTGCTGGTGCAGATCCCGCGCTCGCGCCGGCTCGCCCCGCAGGGCGTAGAGGTGGGCGAGGTTGGCGCGGGAGACGAGGGTGTCGGGGTGGTCCGGGCCGTGGACACGCTCGTGGTCGGCCAGGTTCCGCTGGTGCAGAGGGGTGGCGGTGTCCAGGTCCCCGGCGGCCCGGTGGGCGCTGGCGAGGAAGCTGCGCGCGGCGAGTGTGGCCGGGTGGTCGGAGCCCTGAAGCCGGGTGCGGATCTCCACCGCGCGCCGGGCGCAGGTGATGGCGGTGCCGGTGTGGCCGTCGCCCTGGAGGTATCCGGAGGCGGCCACGAGCAGACCGGCGGTGTGCGGGTCCGCCTCCTCCGCCGGGGTCCGGTCGGTCAGGGCCAGCAGGTGCGGCAGGAGCAGGCGCCATCGGGGCCAGCCGGGGACGTTGAACAGCGGGTTCTCCGGCAGTACCTGTTCCAGCAGCAGGGCGGCTCGTTCGCGGGCGGTGGTGATGGCCTGGACGGTGCGGTGGGGGTCGGCGGGGTCGGGGACGCGGGCGACGGCTTGGACCAGGCGGTGGACGGTCACGGTCCGCCGGGTCAGGGTGATCATGCTGTAGCCGTGGAGGAGGGCCAGGGCCTCGTCGACGGCGTACGAGTCCTCCCCCAGGTTTTCGGACAGGTCTTCGAGGACGTCGCGCGGCAGCGGGGCGGGAGCGAACCAGGCGAACAGTCGTAGCAGGTCTCCGGCCAGGGGCTGCTGGGCGGTGATCGCCCGGAGGGACAGGTGCCAGACCCGGGCGACGGTGCGCTGGTCGTCGGCCTCCTGACCGCCCGCCGTGGCGGCGAACATGCGGCCCGGGTGACGACGGAGGCGGTCGAGGTAGGCGGCCGGGCTGATGGCGGTGGCCTCGATGTAGGCGGCGGCCTGCTCCAGGGCGAGGGGCAGGTGCCCCAGCTCGTCGGCGAGGTCGGCCAGGACCTGCTCGTCGTCCGGTCCGTCCGGCTCGACGAGGCGCATGAGCAGCTCCACCGCGGCATCGGAGGGCAGGGGGTCCAGCGGGAGGGGCTGGGCCAGGCGGCGCCATCCGGTGGCCCGCCGGCTGGTGATGACGCACCGTCCCGTGGTCAGACCCAGTACGGGGGCCAGGTCGTGCGGGGACGCGGCGTCGTCCAGCACCAGGAGCCAGTCCCGGTGGGCCCGCAGCCAACTCAGGGCCCACTCGGCGCGCTCGGTGCTGGTCGCGGCGGCCAGGTGCTGGTAGGGGGCGAGCCGGGCGGCGAGGTCGGCGAGCCCGTGGGCGAGACCCGAGGCGGAATCCGCGCTGAGCCACCACACCGGGTTGAGCCGGTGGCGATGCCGATGGGCGAGTTGCAGGGCCAAGGCGCTCTTGCCCGTTCCGCCCAAGCCGTACACGATCGGCGGCACCGCCGGACCGGCTTCGTCCAGTGCCGCCTCCAGGCGGGCCAGCGGTTCGACGCGGTCGACGAAGTCGGGGTTGGGCGGGGCGGGCAGGTTGGTGGTCCCCCGGGGGGCCGGCACCTCGGCGGGCTGCCGTACGGCTGCGGCCGGCAGATGGACGGTGCGGGCGTCGATCGTGGCGTGGCCGCCGGTGGAGATGATGCCGCTGTTGGTGCCGACGGCCACCGCCTGCTCGCCGGATGCCTCGACACACGGCCGCTCGTTCACCGCTGGATGGTGGCGCCGTCGCCGGTGCTGATGACACCGTGGTTCGTCTCCACCGCGACGGCGCCGTCGCCGGAGGCGGTGAAGGAGCGGGCGGGCAGGAGCCGGGCCAGCTCCGCGGTCAGCTCGGCGTCCTGCCGCAGAATGCGGCGCACCTGGACGCGCAGGGCCGCCTGGGCGTCGTCGTCCTGCGGGTCCTCGGCGACCTCGTCGATGGCCTGTCGCAGCCCGCCCCGGTGCTCCTCCCGGCTCCACAACCGCTGCACGATGCGCCGGCCCAGGGACGCCGTCGCGTCCGCGGCCGCATCAGTGGTCCGGGTGACCACGGCGCTCCCGTAGGCGGTGACGGCGGCAGTGACGTACGGCACCACGTCGTTGGCGACGGTCAAGGCGTCCACAGATATCCCCCTCTGTCGGTTCACCGAGCATGGCACGACCACCGCGCCCTGGTGATCCGATCGGCACGAGAGCCGGAAAGCCTGCTTACGACTCGCGGCCTTCACGGCCGTGGCATCAGCCCCACTCCGGTAGGAAGCCACCCGCAGCCTGCCCGGCACATCGCCCACCCGCACTGCGAGCCACCCCCGCGCCCGGTGGTGACACCCACCGGCCCGCGGCCGCCCCACCGCCCGGGGTGGGGCCGTGCAGGAGCGTCCCCGCAGGGTCGGGCGTACGACCCGGTCCCCCTTGCGGACCCGGGTGCCGCGCCCGGCCCGAGGAGACGCTCCGGAGGGGCCCCACCCCACCCACAGACGGCCGCTGCGCACCCCGGCGGAAGGAACCCCGCCACCGCACGGCAGGCACCCGCCCAGAACCCCGCGTTGCACCACAGCACCCGCCCAAACCCGCACGTACACCACGCAGACCCGCACGTACACCACGGCACCACGCAGACCCGCACGTACACCACGGCACCACGCAGACCCGCACGTACACCACGGCACCACGCAGACCCGCACGTACACCACGGCACCACGCAGACCCGCACGTACACCACGGCACCACGCAGACCCGCACGTACACCACGGCACCACGCAGACCCGCACGTACACCACGGCACCACGCAGACCCGCACGTACACCACGGCACCACGCAGACCCGCACGTACACCACGGCACCACGCAGACCCGCACGTACACCACGGCACCCGCCCGGCCCCGTACCCCCCGCGCCCTGCTCCTTCGCCCTACTTACCTCCCCCTTACTTACTCCCCGCGCCCCTTCGAGTCATCCCCGGAACCAGAGGCGGCAGGAGCGGCCGAGGGCACCCCGCCCGCCCCCGCCTCCGGGGCCTCGACGAAGTCGATCTTTCCCATGTGCCGGTTCATCGACTTCATCAGCATCCACGTACCGGCGGCGAGCACCGCGAAGACGAGGAAGCCGAGGACGCCGGGAGTGACCTTGTTCTTGTCGAGCTCTTCAGCGAGAGGGACGAGGTGCGTCAGTGCCTGAGTCGCGTACATATCAGGCATTGTCGCGGATGCCCGCGAAGAGGTCGCTCTCGGGGAGGGACGTATCGACGAGGGACTTCGCCAGCTCGTACTCCTCGGTCGGCCAGACCTCCCGCTGGACGTCCATCGGAACGCGGAACCAGCCGCCGTCCGGGTCGATCTGGGTGGCGTGCGCCATCAGCGCCTTGTCCCGGATCTCGAAGAAGTCCGCGCACGGGACGTGGGTGGTCAGCGTGCGTTCGGCGCGCTCGAACTCCTTCCACCGCTTCAGCCAGTCGCCGTACGGGGATTCGAGTCCGCGGGCGAGCAGGGCCTCGTGGAGGGCGACCGTGCGGGGCCGGTTGAAGCCCTGGTTGTAGTACAGCTTCTGCGGCTGCCAGGCGGGCCCGAACTCCGCCTCGGGGAATCTCTCGGTGTCCGCCGCGGCCTCGAAGGCGATCATCGAGATGGTGTGGGTCTTGATGTGGTCGGGGTGCGGGTACCCGCCGTTCTCGTCGTACGTGGTGATGACCTGCGGCCGGAACGCGCGGATCTGCGCCACGAGCCGGCCCGCCGCCGTCTCGTCGTCCTCCAGCGCGAAGCAGCCCTCCGGCAGCGGCGGCAGCGGGTCGCCCTCGGGCAGCCCGGAGTCGACGAAGCCGAGCCATTCCTGCTTGACGCCCAGGATCTCCCGGGCCTCGTCCATCTCCTTGCGGCGTACTTCGTGGATGTTCTTCTCGATGTACGCGTCACCCAGGAGCTTCGGGTTGAGGATGGAGCCGCGCTCGCCTCCCGTGCAGGTCACGACGAGCACGTCCACCCCCTCGGACACGTACTTGGCCATGGTGGCCGCGCCCTTGCTCGACTCGTCGTCGGGGTGGGCGTGAACGGCCATCAGTCGAAGCTGCTCAGTCAAGACTCGATCCTCAGTGAATTCGTTGCGGGGTGGTGGACGGGCAGTAGGAGGGAGACTTCTATAGTGACCGAACCGGGGGGCGGAAAATTCCTCGATCCCCGGTCCGGGAGGGACGAACATGACGGCGGTACGCGAAGCGCTCCCCGATGGCCGTTACGGCCGCTCCGCGGATCAGCGCGCGGACCGCAGGCTGAAGATCGTCGGTTCGGTGCTCGGAGTGGTCCTGCTCGGGGTCGTCGGCTGGATCGGTTACGACTACGTGGCCGGTCAGGGCCTCAGTGGCGAGATCATCAAGTTCAAGGTGGTCTCCGACGAGCGGGCCGATGTGCACCTGGAGGTGCGCAAGGACGAGGACGCCGGCGGCTACTGCACGCTCCGGTCCCTGGGCGAGGACGGCACCGAGGTCGCCCGTAAGGACTTCCGCTTCGACGACCGTTCGGACCGCATCGACCGGGTGCTCCGGTTGCGGACGACGTCGCGGGCGACGAGCGTGGAGCTGGTGGGCTGTACGGCTGACGACGGTGCGTCGCGTTGACGGGGGCGCACGGGGCGCGACCTGCGTTTATCCTCCTCTGAGCTGGGCTTCTGCGGTCCCGGCGGTTTACCTTCTCCCCCTTTTCCTGCGGAATTGTTAGGCTCGTGGTTTCGCCCACCCGTGGCAGCACATGCTTCTGGGTAGGGCGATGCTTTGTATTCCCAGTACCGACGAGGAGCACCTGTGACCCAGACAAGCGAAAACGTTACCTGGCTCACGCAGGAGGCGTACAACCAGCTCAAGGCTGAGTTGGAGTACCTGTCTGGTCCCGCGCGCACGGAGATCGCCAAGAAGATCGAGGCGGCCCGTGAGGAGGGCGACCTGCGTGAGAACGGCGGGTACCACGCCGCCAAGGAGGAGCAGGGCAAGCAGGAGCTCCGTGTGCGCCAGCTGACCCAGCTCCTGGACACCGCGAAGGTGGGCGAGGCGCCCGCCGACGACGGTGTGGTCGAGCCCGGCATGGTCGTGACGATCGCCTTCGACGGCGATGACGACGACACCATGACGTTCCTGATGGCCTCGCGCGAATACGCCAGCGCGGATGTGGAGACGTACTCCCCGCAGTCGCCGCTCGGCATCGGCGTGCACGGCAAGAAGGTCGGTGAAGTCGCCGCGTACGAACTGCCGAACGGCAAGACGGCCTCGGTGAAGATCCTCGCGGCGAAGCCCTACAAGGGCTGAGCCGCCGACACCCCCGGACACCGGAAGCCCGGCCGCGTTCCCACGCGGCCGGGCTCCGCAGGTCTGCGGGTCAGACGGTCGCCGAGCGGTACTTCCGCACGGCGAGGGTCCGGAAGACCACGATGATCACGGCGGACCAGAGCAGCGACGCCCAGACCGGGTGCTGCATCGGCCAGGCGTCGGACTGCGAGACGCCCGGGTTGCCGAAGAGTTCGCGGCAGGCCTGCACGGTGGCGCTGAACGGGTTCCAGTCGGCGATGGGCCGGAGCCAGGACGCCATCTGGCTGGAGTCGACGAAGGCGTTCGAGATGAACGTCACCGGGAACAGCCAGATCAGCCCGCCGGAGGTGGCCGCCTCCGGGGTGCGCACGGTGAGCCCGATGAGCGCGCCGATCCAGGAGAACGCGTACCCGAGGAACAGCAGCAGCCCGAACGCGCCGAGCGCCTTGGGCAGGCCCTCGTGGATGCGCCAGCCGACGAGCAGGGCGACGACGGCGAGGACGATGACGGTCAGAGCGGTCTGTACGAGGTCGGCGAACGTACGACCGGTGAGCACCGCGCCCCGGGTCATCGGCAGCGACCGGAACCGGTCGATGAGGCCCTTGTGCATGTCGTCGGCGATCCCGGCGCCCGCGCCCGCCGTCGCGAAGGTGACGGTCTGGGCGAAGATCCCGGCCATCAGGAACTCGCGGTACTTGGCGGGATTGGTCGAGCCGCCGATGCTGAGTGAGCCGCCGAACACATAGCTGAACAGCACCACGAACATGATGGGCTGAATCAGTCCGAAAATGACCATTTCCGGAATCCTGGTCATCCGGATCAGATTGCGCCGGGCGATGACCAGCGAGTCGGTGAGCGACTGGATGATGCCACCACGCGGCTTGGGCGCCGCGAGCTGGGAGGTGTTCGGTGTGACCGTCACTTCGCCGCCTCCTTTCCTGAGCGACCGGACCGTCCGGAGCGACCGCCCGTCACGCCGCCTTCGCCACCTCGGCCGCCGGTCGTGTCGGCCTCCTCTTCCTCCAGCGCGGCGGCATGGCCGGTGAGCGAGATGAACACGTCGTCGAGGGTGGGGCGGCGCAGCCCGATGTCGTCGATCTCGACCCCGAGGGCGTCGAGATCGCGGATGACCTCGGCGAGAAGCCTGGCGCCGCCGCTGACCGGGACAGTCAGCCGGCGGGTGTGGGTGGCGACGGCGACCTCGCCCTTGCCGAGGCGGGCGAGCGCGTCGCGGGCCGGGCCGATCTGGGCCGACTCGTGCACGACGACCTCGACGCGCTCGCCGCCCGTGCGGGCCTTGAGCTGGTCGGAGGTGCCGCGGGCGATGACCTTGCCGTGGTCGATGACGCAGATGTCGTGGGCGAGGTGGTCGGCCTCCTCCAGGTACTGCGTGGTCAGCAGGAGGGTCGTACCGCCCGCGACGAGTTCCTGGATGACCTCCCACAGTTCCTGCCGGTTGCGCGGGTCGAGCCCGGTCGTCGGCTCGTCCATGAACATCACGGGCGGTGAGACGACGAGCGCCGCCGCCAGGTCGAGGCGGCGGCGCATCCCGCCGGAGTAGGTCTTCGCCGGGCGGTCGGCGGCGTCGGCGAGATGGAACCGCTCCAGCAGTTCACCGGCCCGTTTCTTCGCGTCGCGGGCGCTCATCTGGTAGAGCTGTCCGACCATTCGCAGGTTCTCGTGACCGGTCAGGTATTCGTCGACGGCGGCGAACTGCCCGGAGAGCCCGATCGACCGGCGTACCTCGTTGGGACTCTTCAGCACGTCGATGCCCGCGACGACCGCTGTGCCGCTGTCGGGGCGCAGCAGTGTGGTGAGCACCCGTACCGCGGTCGTCTTGCCCGCGCCGTTGGGGCCGAGCAGACCGAGGACGGTCCCTTCCGGGACGTCGATGTCGACGCCGTCCAGCGCCCGTACGTCACCGAAGGTCTTCACCAGACCTTCGGCGTGGATGGCACCTGGCATGTGGGGTTCCCCCAAGTTGCTTTTGGGTGACTTGCCTACCAGATCCTAGATTTCCGCACCGGCTGACGCCCGGTGAATCCGTTTTCTCCACCGTCCGGGGCGACAACAGCCCCCCATCGGCCCCTCCCACCGGCGTCCGCGTCCCCTCCCCGGACACTTCACGTCACTTCAGGTCACCCATGACGAGATACCCGGCCGCGCGCAGCGCCGAGGCGACCTCCTCGCAGTGCGCCGGACCCTTGGTCTCCAGGTGCAGTTCGACCTCGGCCTCGGTGAGTCCCAGCCGGGGGTCGGTACGGGCGTGGCTGACGTCGAGGACGTTGGCGTCGACGACGGTCAGGGTGGCGAGGAGGGCGGCCAGCGCGCCGGGGCGGTCGGTGAGGCGCAGCCGGAGGCTGAGGTAGCGGCCGGCGGCGGCCATGCCGTGGGTCAGTATGCGCTGCATCAGCAGGGGGTCGACGTTGCCGCCCGAAAGCACCGCGACGACCGGGCCGCGGAACGACCCGGGGTCGCTGAGGAGGGCGGCGACGGGGCTGGCTCCGGCCGGTTCGACGACCATCTTGGCGCGTTCGAGGCAGAGCAGCAGGGCGCTGGAGAGTTCGTCCTCGGAGACCGTACGGATCTCGTCGACGAGTTCCTGGACGAGCGCGAAGGGTACGTCGCCGGGGCGGCCCACCTTGATGCCGTCCGCCATGGTGTTCTGCACGTCGATCGCGACGGGGTGCCCGGCGGCCAGTGAGGGCGGGTAGGCCGCCGCGCCGGCCGCCTGGACGCCGACGATCCGGATGTCGGGGCGCACTGCCTTCACCGCGACCGCTATGCCGGCGGCGAGCCCGCCACCGCCTATGCCGACGACGACGGTGCGGACCTCGGGGCACTGTTCGAGGATCTCCAGCCCGACGGTTCCCTGTCCGGCGATGATGTCCGGGTGGTCGAAGGGGTGGATGAAGACGGCCCCGGTGCGGTACGCGTGGTCCTGGGCGGCGGCCAGGGTCTCGTCGACGACGGCGCCGTGCAGCCGCACCTCGGCCCCGTACTCGCGGGTGGCGGCGACCTTCGGCAGGGGCGCCCCGACCGGCATGAAGACCGTGGACCGTACGCCCAGCAGGGCGGAGGCGAGGGCGACGCCCTGGGCGTGGTTCCCGGCGCTGGCGGCGACCACCCCGGCCGCCCGTTCCTCCGGGGAGAGCCCCGCGATCCGCACGTACGCGCCGCGCAGCTTGAACGATCCGGTGCGCTGGAGGTTCTCGCACTTGAGGAGGACCGGTGCGCCGACCTGTTCGGTGAGGTGCCGGCTGCCTTCCATGGCGGTGACCCTGGAGACCCCGGACAGCATCTTCTGCGCGCCGCGGATGTCGTCGAGGATCAGTGGGCGGAGGCGTCCTGCGGCGGCGAGGTTCATACCGTCAAGTCTGGCAGCTCCCGGGAGGTGCGGCGCTCGCGATTCCCGGTGCGCGACGCGGGCGCCGGGGTCCCTGGAGCGTCGCCGTGCACGGGTTCGCGCAGCGCCGGTACGTGTTGCCCCGGGGCCGCGTACTCTGTCCCCCACCCATCCGAACAACGCACGAAGAGAGCCCCCGGCCATGCCCCCACAGGACATGACGACAGCTGCGTCTCCTTCCGAGGGCGACGGTGCCGCCCCCGACCTTCCGGGTCCCGACCCGTTGCTCGACACCCTTCAGCACCAGGTGGCGGTTTTCGCCCGCCGCGCCGAGCAGAATCGTCTCGGCGGTGTCGGTCACGTACGGAACTCGATGGACCGGGCCGCGTATCTGCTGCTCAACCGGCTCGACCGGGAAGGCCCGATGGGCGTCAAGGCGCTCGCCGCGGGCATGGGCATCGACTCGTCGACGGTGACCCGGCAGGTCGCACCGCTGGTCGACACGGGTCTGGTCAAGCGGACCTCGCACCCGGACGACGGGCGGGCCGTGGTGCTCGACCTCTCGCCGCGCGGCAGGAGCAGGCTGGAGGAGGTACGGGCGTCGCGCCGCGAGCTGATGGCCCAGGTGACGCAGGAGTGGACCCCGCAGGAGCGGGACGTGTTCACCGCGCTGCTCACCCGTTTCAACGGCACCCTGGCCGACCGGCAGGCGGCACGCCAGGCGGCCGAGCGCGAGGCCGACGCCGCCACCTGACGGCGGGCGCCTGTCCGGAGCCCGGTTCCGGACAGGCCCCGGACGGGCGGGCCACCGCACGCGCCGGAATTCCCTGAGGACGCCGGCGCCGGGCACGTGCGGTGGTACGGGTGTCAGCGGCGGTACGGGGGTCAGCCGAGCGCCTGCGTCAGGTCGGCCAGCAGGTCGTCGCCGTTCTCGATGCCGACGGACAGCCGGACGAGGTCGGCGGGCACCTCCAGCGGGGAGCCGGCGGCGGAGGCGTGCGTCATCCGGCCGGGGTGCTCCAGCAGCGACTCGACGCCGCCGAGGGATTCCCCGAGCGTGAAGAGCTTCGCCCGGTCGCAGACCGCGACCGCCGCCTCCTCGCCGCCCGCGACCCGGAAGGACACCATCCCGCCGAACGCCTTCATCTGCTTGGCGGCGATCTCGTGGCCCGGGTGTCCGGGCAGCCCCGGGTAGAGGACCTGGGTGACCTTCGGGTGCCGGGTCAGCAGCTCGGCGACCCGGGTGGCGTTCTCGCTGTGCCGGTCCATGCGGACCGCGAGGGTCTTGATGCCACGCAGCACCAGCCACGCGTCGAACGGCCCGGCGACCGCGCCCATGGCGTTCTGGTGGTACGCCAGCTCCTCGGCCAGGTCCGTGTCCTCGACGATCAGCGCGCCACCGACGACGTCGGAGTGGCCGCCCATGTACTTGGTGGTGGAGTGCACGACGACGTCGGCGCCCAGGGCGAGCGGCTGCTGGAGGTACGGACTGGCGAAGGTGTTGTCGACGACCAGCCGCGCACCCGCCTGACGGGCCACCCCGGCCACCGCCGCGATGTCGGTGATGCCGAGCAGCGGGTTGGACGGGGTCTCCACCCAGACCACCTTGGTGCGCGGGGTGATCGCGGCCCGCACCGCCGCCACGTCCGAGGTGTCCGCGACGGAGAACTCCACGCCCCAGCGCGAGACGACCTTCGCGAACAGCCGGAACGTGCCGCCGTACGCGTCGTTCGGAATGACCACGTGGTCGCCGGGTGACAGGAGCGTGCGGAGCAGGCAGTCCTCGGCGGCCAGCCCGGACGCGAAGGCGAGACCGCGGCGCCCGCCCTCAAGCGCCGCGAGGTTCTCCTCCAGGGCGGTGCGCGTCGGGTTGGCGCTGCGGCTGTACTCGTAACCGCCGCGGAGCCCGCCCACACCGTCCTGCTTGTACGTGGACACCTGGTAGATGGGCGGGACGACGGCGCCGGTGAGGGGGTCGGCGGTGTTGCCCGCGTGGATCGCAAGTGTTTCGAAGCTGTGCTGGTCGCTCATGGGGCGAGCGTAGTTCGTCCGGGACGGTGGGCGGACCCGTGGCGCGGGGGCACCCGCCCTGTGGCTCGGGGTCACCGCCTCCATGGCTCGGGGCCACCGCGTCCATGGCTCGGAGTCACCGCCTCCGTGACTCGCGGCCACCATCTCCACGACCGGGGTCACCGCCTCCGTGACTCGTGGCCACCATCTCCACGACCGGGGTCACCGCGTCCGTGACTCCGGGGCGCCGGACCCGCGGCTCCGGGTCACCGGGCCGTCCGGGGACAATGGGTGTATGGAGATTCTCTGGTTCCTGATCGCGCTGTGCATGCTGGCAGCGGTCGTCGGCCCGTTCGCGCTGCGCCGCCGCGGCGGTATCCGTCAGGTCGCGCCCGGCTCCCCGGACGCGGCCGACCCGGACGCGTACGGCTTCGTACGCCAGGAGGAACTGGACATCCGGCTGCCGGGCCCGGACCAGGACCTGCTCGATGTGCTGGAGGTCGTACAGCGTTCGCAGGACTGGCGGGCGGCGTCGCAACTGCTCGCGGGCACGCCGAAGGAGGGCGAGGTGCGCTGGCAGCGCGTCCAGGCGTTCGCCGGGGCGGCCTCGCTGGAGCTGGCCGGGCGGCCGGGGGCCGGCGGTTCCTGGCTGCGGAGCTGGCGGGCCGAGGCCCCGAAGGACGCGGGAGGTGCCGCGGTGCACGCGGAGTTCCTGGTGCAGCAGGCGTGGCGGTCGTCCACGGCGGCGGCGGACGACTTCCGGATCATCCTGGAGGAGGCCCGCACGGTCTGCGGCGAGGCGGCCCTGCTGGCGCCGGGCGACCCCGTCCCGTACATCGTGGAGCTGGCTGCCGCCCGTGGGCTCGGTTATTCGCACGAGGAGTTCGACCTGCTCTGGGCGAAGATCATCGACCGGGCTCCGGCGCATCTGGGCGCGCATCTCGCGGCCCTGCACTTCTGGTGCGAGAAGTGGCACGGTTCCCTCAAGGAGGCGGAGCGCTTCGCCACCACGGCCGCGGCGCGCGCCCCGCGGGGCTCACTGCTGGCGGCGCTGCCGCTGTTCGCGGTGTACGAGCACCTGCCCGAGGTCAATCTGGTGCGGGGCTTCTACGAGAGTCTGACGGTGCGCAACGCCGTGGAGGGCGCGCTGTTCGCGGTGCACGCGGCCCGCGCGGACGATCCGATGCTCGCGCACGTCCGGCATCTGCTGGTGATGTTCCTGGTCCGGATGGAACGCTGGTCCGAGGCGGTGCACCAGCTCGTCCACATCGACGGGCACGTGGGCGCGCTGCCGTGGACGCAGAGCTCGGACCCGGCGGCGGAGTACGCCGTGTACCGGGCGCTCGCGGTCGCCGGCTACGAGGCCAACGGCGGCAACCCGGCCACGCTCCCCCACTGACCCTCGCCCTTCCCCTCGCCCTCACCCGTTTCATCGATGGATTGGACCGGTGTTCCCATGGCCCGACTGATTCCGCTGGTCCTGATCGCGCTGGCCGTCTACTTCCTGCTGAGGGCGCGACGCCGCACGAACGCGTACGTGCGGTCGATCGAGCGGAGGAACGCGACGACCCCGCCACCCGCGCCCGACGACAAGCCGTGAGAGGCACCCCACCACCGGCCCGAAACCCCCGGAATCCCCGGCGCCCCGGCCGTGTTGTACATACCGGACCCCGATCCCGCGAGGAGCCCCGCCCATGATGTTCCTGAACCGCCGCACGCCGCAGCTCCCCACCCCCGAGGAGGCCCTGCGCGGCCGTCCCACCCCCGCCTTCACGGTCCCGGAGCGCCACACGGTCCTGGGCAACTCCCTGCTCGGCCCGTACCCGGAGGGCCTGGAGACCGCCGACTTCGCGATGGGCTGCTTCTGGGGCGCCGAGCGCGTCTTCTGGCAGACGGACGGCGTCTGGACGACGCTGGTCGGCTACCAGGGCGGGACCACCGAGAACCCGCTGTACGAGGAGGTCTGCTCGGGCCTGACGGGTCACACGGAAGCGGTACGCGTGGTCTACGACCCGAAGATCATCTCGTACGACGACCTCCTGAAGGTGTTCTGGGAGTCGCACGACCCGACCCAGGGCTTCCGCCAGGGCAACGACGTGGGCACGCAGTACCGCTCGGCGGTCTACACCCACTCCCCCGAACAGGCAGCGGCGGCGACCGCCTCCCGGGACGCGTACCAGCGCGTCCTGACGGACTCCGGCCTCGGCGAGATCACCACGGAGATCGCCCCCGCCGCCCCCCGCCACTTCTGGCCGGCCGAGGCCCCGCACCAGCAGTACCTGGACAAGAACCCGGCGGGCTACTGCGGGATCGGCGGCACGGGCGTGAGCTGCCCGATCGGCATCGCCAGGACGAACGGCTGACCAGGACCGACGGCTGCCAGGCACCGAGTGCTGACCGGCCTTCGCGACGGACGTGCGTGCCTCGGTAGCGCTGCCCCCCACATGCTCGGCCTGAGCAAGGACGGCAGCGCAACCGCTCTTCACCGACCCGCTGGACAGGCTTCAGAAACGTGGGTCGCCCACTGACACACCGGAGGTTTCCACATGGCCGTCGAGTGGGTTCGGCTCACACTCGACCTGGACGCGTTCGAGGATGCCCGGTTCGAGCCCTACCTGCGAAGGTGCCGACAGGCTGGTATCGAGTTCACGACCATGGCAGCCGTCGGTGACACGGACCGACATCGCCGTGCGCTGTACGAGCTGAACAGGACGTGTTCCGCCGACATCCCGGAGCGGGGCGAGTTCTACACGTTCGACGAATACCTCGCTCAGCGCATCGAGACTCCCACCTACGCCCCCGAGGGTGTCGTTCTGACCTTGGACGGCGGCTCATGGGTCGGTATGGCGGCGACATCACTCGGCGCCGAAGGACACGCGCTCAGCGAGATGACGGGGTTGCTGCCCAGTCACCGCGGAAAGGGAATCTCGTTGGCCATGAAGCTTCTGGCCATCCGTTTCGCGCGTGCGAACCACATGCACTGGCTGCGGGCCTTTCACCACCCTGCCAACGCATCCGCCATCGCCATGAACCGACGGCTCGGCTTCGTCGATGACGAGCCACATGTCACGGAGGTGTGACGCCCAGGCTCTCCGGTCCCAAGCTGCTCCGCCCCGGGCGGTGGTCGGACGGGGCAGAGCAGATCGAGAACGCGAAACACCGCCATCAAGCGGAAGTCACAGCTTGAACTCCCGGGCTCCGCGAGTCCGCGCAAATCCGACCGCCGCGCCCCACGCGTCAGGGCCTACCCGCAGTATCGGGCTGTCGGAATCCTTGGAGTCGCGCACGTGAACGTGACCTCCATCAGGGCTCTGCCGCCACTCGACACAGTTGCCCTGCTGACCGCTGTAGCTGCTCCGCGTCCACTGCCGTGGCGCGGTGAAGACAGATGATGTGTCGCGAGTCATGTTGCTCCTCTACTCACAGTCTTGAAGATCTCGGCCGAGCTCGACGAGACGCCGACGCGTCTCCTCCTCTCCGAGAGCGCTCTCACGGATCTGCTGGAAAGCGTGGGAATACGCTTGAACCGACTCGTCGTCCTCCAGGTAGAAGCTGTTCACGAGCGATTCCAGGCTCGCGAGTCGGCCCCCGTCCGGGAACTCGAAGAGGGCGAACGTCCCATCAAGCCCCAGGTGAGCACCACAGTCCAGGGGGAGGATCTGGATATGAGCGTTCTCCAGTCGGGACACGTGCAGTATGTGCTCAAGTTGTCGTCGCATGACGCCTGTGTCACCGATGGGGTTACGCAGAGCCGCTTCGCCGATGACTGTGCACAGCTGGAGTGGATTCGCCTTTTCCAGCACTTGCTGCCGCTCAAGACGTACGGACACGAGCTTGTCGATCCGCTCGGACGAGCTGTGAACCACGCCTACACCCGCGGCCAGGAGCCCACGGGTGTACTCCTCCGTCTGGAGCAGACCGGGAACCAGGAGCGATTCCCAGAGGCAGAGCTCCGAGGCATCGCTTTCCAGGCCCAGGAAGTCCTGGAACGCAAGATGCAGGAATGATGCGTAGCTGTGCCACCAGCCCCGCTGCGAGACATTTCGAGCCATGTCCTCCATGGCTGCTCGCAGCGCGAGGTCATCGACGCCGTACACGTCAAGCATCGCTCTCAGAGCGGGCACATCCACCTTCGTGCGCCCGGTCTCGATGCGGCTGACGCGATCGATCCGGTAGCCGATCCGGTCGGCCACCTCCTGCTGCGTCAGCCCGTGTTCCTCACGCATACGCCGCAGCGCGCCACCGAGGCGACGCCTGCGGAAGGTTGGCGGACTAGTCGGCGCCATGGCGAGTGATCTCCCTTCGACTCCCTGGGGCACACAGTCTGCCTGGTCCCCTCCACCATTTAGGTTGAGTTCTGCGAATTCGCAGATTCACCAACTCGTTTTCTGCAACTCTGTCGCCACGGTGGGTGACGGAACTCGGTGCCCACCGTTGGATCGGGGCTGCGCTTGGCTGCCAGGCGCAGTGCCCACTCGTGCCACCACGACGACGGGAGCTGAACCTCATGCCGCAAAGCCGCGCATCCCGCAACCACCAGGCCGGAACCGCCCTGCACCTCGATGAACAGGACACCCGGCGCCTCGTCCCACCTGGTTGGGGCGACAGCGCGCGTACCAACTTCCGTATCCGCGCTGAAGAACAGTCGGTCTCCGCAGCGCGGCGCTATGCCCGGATCTGGCTGGACAACTTTGATGTCGGCGACGCCGGCGAGAGCCTGGTACTGATCATTTCCGAGCTGGTCACCAATGCGGTGGTCCACACCGAAAGTACGTGGATCACCTGCCACCTCTGGGTGGTTGCCGACGTTCTCCACGTCGAGGTCCGTGACCAGGGCGCTCGGCTCGTCGGCCCTCGGGTCCGGACCGCCGGGGCGGACGACGAGCACGGCCGGGGCCTGCTGCTTGTCGAATCACTCGCTCAGGAATGGGGCATCGTTCCGGACCCCTTCGAAGGCCGGTCGGTGTGGGCCGCCGTCCCCTTCGTCCTCGATGGAACGGCCGCTTCCGATCCCGTGTCGGCGGATCGCGGATCTTCCACCGAATAGCCGTCGGCCCCCACAACGAGAACGTCGGCAACGACATCGCCGTCGTGCCGCACGCCCGACAGGGGACGCGGCCCCCGTCCTCACGGACGGACGGCCGCTCCTCCGGTGTACGGGAGGGGCGGCCGTCCGGTGTGCGTGACGCGGCTCGTTCAGGGCCGGGTCAGATGAGGCCCTGCGCCAGCATGGCGTCCGCGACCAGTTCGAAGCCGGCGATGTTCGCGCCGACCACGTAGTTGCCGGGGCTGCCGTAGCGCTCCGCCGTCGTGTAGCAGGATTCGTGGATGTGCCGCATGATCTCGGCCAGCCGCTCCTCCGTGTGCGAGAACGTCCAGGAGTCGCGCGACGCGTTCTGCTGCATCTCCAGGGCGCTGGTCGCCACACCGCCGGCGTTGGCGGCCTTGCCGGGGGCGAACGCGACCCCGGCCTCCTGGAGGACGCGCACGGCCTCCGGGGTGGTGGGCATGTTCGCGCCCTCGGCGACCGCCTTGACGCCGTTGCGGACGAGGACCACGGCGTCCGCCTCGTGCAGCTCGTTCTGCGTCGCGCAGGGCAGGGCCACGTCGCACGGTACGTTCCAGACGCCCGCGCCCGTGACGTACTTCACGTGCGCGCCGCGCCGCTCCGCGTACTCGGAGATCCGGCCTCGGCCGGTCTCCTTGATCTCCTTGAGCAGGGCGACGTCGATGCCCTTCTCGTCCACGACGTAACCGTTCGAGTCGGAACACGTCACGACGGTCGCGCCGAGCTGCTGCGCCTTCTCGATCGCGTAGATCGCGACGTTGCCGGAGCCCGACACGACGACCCGCTGTCCGTCCAGGCTCTCGCCCCGGCTGCGGAACATCTCGTCGGTGAAGAGCACACAGCCGTAGCCGGTCGCCTCGGTCCGCGCCTGGGCGCCGCCCCAGCCGAGGCCCTTTCCGGTGAGGACACCGGACTCGTAACGGTTGGTGATGCGCTTGTACTGGCCGAACAGGTAGCCGATCTCCCGGCCGCCGACACCGATGTCCCCGGCGGGTACGTCCGTGTACTCGCCCAGGTGCCGGTGCAGCTCGGTCATGAAGGACTGGCAGAACCGCATTATCTCGGCGTCGGAGCGGCCCTTCGGGTCGAAGTCGCTGCCGCCCTTGCCACCGCCGATGGGCATGCCGGTGAGCGCGTTCTTGAAGATCTGCTCGAAGCCCAGGAACTTCACGATTCCGAGGTTGACCGACGGGTGGAACCGCAGGCCGCCCTTGTACGGGCCGAGCGAGCTGCTGAACTCCACGCGGAAGCCACGGTTGACGTGGATGTCACCGGAGTCGTCGGACCACGGCACGCGGAAGATGAGCTGACGCTCCGGCTCGCATATGCGCTCGATGATGCGGGCGTCCACGAACTCCGGACGCTGGGCGAGCACCGGGCCGAGAGTTTCCAGAACCTCTCGTACGGCCTGGTGGAACTCGGTCTCGCCCTGGTTGCGCCGCAGAATCTCCGCGTACAGCGGCTCGATGATCCTGTGGTCGGCGCCGTTCAGCTCTGTTGAAGCAGGGGTGGCCGTCATCTGATCAAGCCCTTCCATGGGTCGGCAGTCACGCGCGTCGGCACCCTCGTCCCGAGGGGCGCCGCCCGGTCCTCCCTCGCCGTTGAGGACATCGCGGCGGCGAGAAGGACTCGCGCGGAAGCGACGTACAGGACCGTTGTACGAAGCAATTGTCCCAGTGCCGTCCAGAGATCTTCGACAGCATCCACATACTGATCCCCGACCACGCTGGTGGGCGACGCTCAAGAGCCCCCGAAACGGCCTTTCTGCCACGGAAGTCGAGCGGTCCCGACAGCCGAAAGAGTCAGACGTGCGGCGTGTCGCAGATCACACCACAATGTTTCGGCGGGTCGGCGCCCGTGTCAATGCCTCAGGACTCACGCGGTTCGCGCAGCGTCCACAGGGCGATCCCCGAGGCCAGCACCACCAGTCCGCTGATCGCGCTGAGCGCGACGCACAGGCCGCCGTCGGCGACGCCGAAGCTGAGCGAGACGTTCGCGACGACCGCCATGAGGAGAACGAGCCAAAGCAGAGCCTTCACGGGGTTTCCTCCTTCGTCCGGGACGGATCGGTTCGGATCGGTTCGTCCCGGGAGCGGATGTTCGTGGTGGGGCCCGCCGGGACGGCCGGGGGATGGGCCGGTGGCCTCGGCGGGCCCGTGGTTCCACTCTCGCGGGCGCCGGGGGCGGGCGGGAGGGAGCGGTCACCCCGAAGTGGGGTGTAGCCCATTACACCCCGGTGGTGCCGTGGTACGGGACGGGCAGGGAGGCGGGGCAGGACCCCGGAAGATCTCGGAGTCCTGCCCCCGCCCGCCCCGGTCAGGCCGGGGTGTTCTCCTTCACCGTCACGCGGCCCTTGCGGATGGTGGCCACGCGCGGCGCCTTGCGGGCGAGCGCGGTGTCGTGGGTGACCATGATGAAGGTCAGTCCGTGCTCCTTCCACATCGCGTCCAGCACCTCCATCACCTCGTCGCGCATGGACTCGTCGAGGTTGCCGGTGGGTTCGTCGGCCAGGAGCACCTTCGGCTGCTTGACCAGGGCGCGGGCGATCGCCACCCGCTGCTGCTGGCCGCCGGACATCTCGCCGGGGAGATGACCGAGCCGTTCGCCGAGGCCCACCGAGTCCAGTGCCTCGGCGGCCCTGGCCCGCCGCTGCGCGGCCTTGCCGCCGAGCGGTACGAGGGCCGTTTCGACGTTCTCCTGGGCGGTGAGGGTGGGGATGAGGTTGAAGCTCTGGAAGACGAAGCCGATGTTCTGCGCGCGCACCTGGGTGAGCTTGCCCTCGCCGAGCTTCGCGAGGTCGACGCCGTCGAGTTCGACGCTTCCGGACGTCGGCCGGTCGAGCCCGCCGAGCATCTGGAGCAGGGTGGACTTGCCGCCTCCGGTGGGGCCCTGGATGACCAGTCGGCCGCCGTCCTCGATGGTCAGGTCGACGCCCGCGAGCGCGTCGACGGCGGTCTTGCCTCGGGTGTAGCGCTTGGTGACGCCTCTGAGTTCGTACATGGTCGTGGTCAACTCCTGCTGGTACGGGGATGGTTCGGGCCCCGGGCGGGGGCGGTGCGCCGGTGCGGGCCGGGACCCGGGACCTGTGGCCGGTACGGGCCGGGGGGCGCCTGGGGCCGGTGCGGGCCGGGAGCCGGTACGGGCCAGGGGCGCCTGGGCGGGGGCTGGGGGCTATTCGACGCGGCGCAGTGCGTCGGCGGGGCGCAGCCGGGAGGCGCGCCAGCCACCGAAGGCGCCCGCGACGAGCCCGCCCGCGACCGCCAGTCCGACGGCCAGCAGGATCGTGGACAGGGCCACGGGCGCGGTCAGCGCGATGTCGAGGGCCTTCGACGCGGTCTGCCGGCCGGGACCGCCCATGCCGCCACCCGGGCCTCCGCCCATGCCGCCGTTCCGTCCGCCGCCCGAGGAGCCGAGCTGTGCGGTGAGTGTGGGGCTGATGGCGGTGACGATGTACGCGCCCGCGAGTCCCACCGCGATGCCGAGCACACCGCCCATGAGCCCGTTGACGAGGGCTTCGCCGATGACCTGGCGGGTGACACGGCCGCTCTTCCAGCCGAGGGCCTTGAGGGTGCCGAACTCCCGTACGCGACGGCTGACCGCCGACGAGGTGAGGAGGCCCGCGACGAGGAACGCGGCGACGAGGACCGCGATCGACAGCCACTTGCCCACGCTGGAGGCGAGGTCGGACGCGGTGGAGAGGGAGCCGGACACGGTGTCCGCGAGGTCGGCCGACGTGGTGACCGTGGTGCCCGGGATGTTCTTCTGGATGGCGGACTTGACGCCGTCGATCTGCTGCGAACCGGTCGCCTTGACGTAGACCGTGGTGATCTTGTCCTTCGCGTCGGCGAGGGTCTGCGCCCGGGTCAGCGGAAGGTAGACGTCGGCCGCGGCGTCGCCGCTGTCGGCGGTCGAGACGCCGATGACCGTGAAGGCGGTGCCGGAGATCGTCACGGTCCTGCCCGTGGTGAGCTTCTTCTCCTTGGCGTACGCGGCGTCGACGACCGCGACCGCTCCGTCGGTCTCGGTGGTCTTGAACGTACGGCCCGAGGTGATCTTCGAGGAGGTCAGCGGCCCGAGGTCCTGCTTGGTGACGTCGGTGCCGTACACGGTGAAGGAGTTGACGTCGAACGAGGCGCCGCCGCCCCGGACCTCGCCCTGCGGCCCGCCGCCGTCACCGGAGCCACCGCCGGGGCCGCCCTGTCCTCCCCCGCTCGTCCCCTCGCGCTGCCGGAACTCGCCGCGCTTGAACTGCCCGTCCACCTTCATGACGGTCAGGCTCAGTCCGCCGACGGCGTCGGCGACGCCCTCCTGCTTGCCGACCTGGCCGACGGTGGTGGCGGCGAGGGTCTGGAAGCCCTGCACCATGACCCGGTCCGTGCTCTGGGTCGTGTCGTCGTCGCTGTCCTTGGCGTCGAACTTGAACTTGGGGCGTTCGCTGCCGGAGCCCGGCGCCGCGGCGGCCTTGGTGACCGTCATGTCCGTACCGAGTCCGTACAGCGATTCCAGGACCTTGTCCTGGGCCTTGCTCATTCCGGCGGAGACCGAGCTGACGATGATGACGAGCGCGATGCCGAGCGCGAGCCCGGAGGCGACGACCAGCGCCGCCTTTCTGCGACGGCGCAGCTCGCGCCGGAGATAGGTGAAGAACATGCCGTGAAGGTAGGCAGCGGGCGTGATGGTGGGATAAGGCCCCGGTGAGAGCGGCATGAGAACCGTGCGAGGGCACGGAAACCGGTGCGAACGCCGAAGGCGGCGGCACATCGGATCGGTGCGATCCGGGTGCCGCCGCCTTCGTACGTACGGGCAGGGGGTGGTTCGGGGTCCTGCGGTGATGTGGTCCGGGTCAGGCGGCGGGGCTCGCCTGCCACTCGGCCCAGCTCATGTTCCAGCCGTTGAGGCCGTTGTCCGGCTTGATGGTCTTGTCGGGGGAGTTCTTGACGATGACCACGTCGCCGACCAGGGAGTTGTTGTAGAACCACGCGCCCGGGGTGCCGGGGTCGTTCGCACCCTTGGCGTCGGCGAGGCCCACACAGCCGTGGCTGGTGTTGACGTTGCCGAAGGCCGAGCCGCCCCAGTAGTTGCCGTGGATGAAGGTGCCCGACTGGGAGAGCCGCATGGCGTGCGGCACGTCCTTGATGTCGTACTCGCCCTTGCCGTCGTCGTCGGTGAAGCCGACCGTCGCACCGTCCATCCGGGTCTCCTTGAACTTCTCGGAGATCACCATCTGGCCGTTGTACGTCGGGTTGCTGGACGAGCCGGCCGAGATCGGGATGGTCTTGATCGTCTTCCCGTCCCGGGTGACGGTCATCGTGTGGGTCTTCGCGTCGACGGTGGAGACCTGGTTGCGGCCCACCTTGAAGGTGACCGTCTTCTGCTGCACACCGAGGACACCGTCCGCGCCTTCGACGCCGTCCAGGGAGAGCTTCAGCGTGACGGTGGAGCCGCCCTGCCAGTACTGCTCGGGGCGCAGGTCGAGGCGCTGCGAGTTGAACCAGTGGCCGGCGACCTGCTGACCGCTGCTGGACGTCACGGTGATGGCGTCCTGGACGGCCTTCTTGTTCGTGATCGCCTTGTTGAAGTTGATCGACACGGGCATGCCGACGCCGACCGTGGAGCCGTCCTCGGGGGTGAAGTTCCCGATGAAGCTGTTGGCGGGCGAGACGGTGGTGAAGGAACTGTTCTCGTGGGCCTGGCGGCCCTCGGAGTCCTTCGCCGTGGCGGTGATCTTGTACGTCGTCGAACGCTCCAGCGCCCCGTCCGGCTTCCAGCTCGTGCCGTCGGCGGCCAGGGTGCCCTTGACGGACTTGCCGTCCGAGGTCGTCATGACGACCTCCGTCAGCTTGCCTTTACTGACGGTCACCTTGGCGTCGTTGTTGATGCTCGCGTTGGTGGCGCCCTTCTTCGGCGCGATGGTTATCTGAGCCTCAGAGGTGTCCTTGGCCGCCGCCTTGTCCACCTGCGCCTGCGACTTCTTCGAGCTGTCACCGGCACCGCCCGAGCCGCCGTCGTCGCTACAGGCCGAAAGCACCAGCACGCCGCCGAGCAGTGCGGACGCGGCCATCAGGCCCCGGCGCCGCTTGCTGTCCGTCATCACACGCTTCTCCATCATTGCCGAATCCCCGAAAATCCCCGAGGGAGACTTCACCTCGACGGTGAAGAACCTCTCAATGTTCCAAGAACACCCGTAGGGGGTGCGCCGTTCCACTTCCGTCCAAGATGTGGGGAACACCACTCATCGACGCGACGGAAGCGGCTGCGGTTCCGGCCGCTGGACACGTATATGACATACCTGCCCCGACCTGCCCGAAGACCGGGCCCGGCCGCCGCTCCACGTTCCGCTCACGCCGTCCTTCCCCCATTGTCCTCGATCCCGGCCGGTGCCCTCCGGGGGTGGTGGTGCGCGAGGGCCGCGAGGGACCGGCGAACCTCGGTTTCATATCGCCCGAAAGGTGGACAAACGATTACGTCTCCGAAGTGCCCGTGCGTGAATGGGCAAGCTCCTCGTCCCCGCGACTTTCCACCAGCCCACCGCGTTGCCTAGCATCGCCCCAACACGGCTAACTCACGGTTGTCACAAGGGGATCGAATCTGTGTCTGTCGCCCGTCGCCCGCTGCTGACCGCGACTGCCGCGGCCATCCTGCTCTGTGCCCTCTGGTTCGTCCCCTCGGCGAACGCGACGGACGAGCAGAGCGGCGTTTCGGAGCCAGTGATCGCTCAGGTGGACGCCACCTGAGCGCAGGCGGAACAAGGAGGGGCGCCCGACGCGGACCACGCGCCGAACGCCCCTCCTGACCCGCCGAGCCGCCCGACCGGACCACGGTCCACCGTCAGCGGAACGAGCCGTCCACCACACCGTCCAGGAACGCCCGGAACCCGGCGGAACCGAACCTCAGCACGGGGCCTTCGGGGCGCTTGCTGTCGCGTACGGCACGGTCACCGTCGGGCAGCGCGGCCACTTCGGTGCAGTTGCCGTTGTTTCCTGAGTACGAGGACTTGACCCATTCCAGCCCAGCGGCCGATGCGGACTCGATGTACGGCTTCATCGCCTATTCCACTTCCTTTATGGCGTCCATGATGAGCGCCCGCGATTTACTGACGTTTGCTGCGGCCATGTTGAGGCGTCGGAACAACGTCGTGTACGTCTCCACGTCGGCCGCCTCCTCGTAATACACGGTGCTGGTGGGCGATTCCGTGTAGATGATGTCGGTCTCCACCGAGGTCGGGAAGCTCATGATGACGAAGGGGCCGAACAGGCACGCGTTCATGGGGTCTTCCCGAGGCAGCACCTGGAGCTGGACGTTCGGCTGCCGACTGTCCTCGATCAACGCCTCCAGCTGCGCCTTCATCACTTTGGAACTACCGACCCGATGGTGGAGTGCACTTTCCGCCAGGATGACCCACAGCTGAAGCGGATTCTCACGCGTCAGAATCTTCCGGCGCTCGGACCGCACATTGATCTGCGTCTCGACGTGCTCCGTGGTGGAATCGGGTGCTTGCAACTCGATCAACGCCCTGGTGTATGCAGGCGTCTGCAACAGCCCCGGCACCAAGCTGGTCTCCACGTCGTAGAGTTCGGCCGCGTCCCATTCGACGGCGACATACGCGGCATATGCCGAGTCGACCGCGTTGGTGTAGTGCGACCACCAGCCCTTCTGCTTCGCCTCGCGCGAGAGCTGTTCGATCTCCTTCCGCGTGGCGGGGATGGTCACGCCGTAGGCGTCCATGAGCGCGCGGAGGTCGGGCAGCCTGATGCCCGACTGCCCGTTCTCGATACGTCCGACCTTCGATTCGGCCGAGCCGAGCACCTGCGCGGCGTCGGCGTGCGTCAGTCCGGCAGCTGTCCGCAGCTCGCGAAGCCGCCGCGCCAGCCGTCGCTGACGGATCGTCGGATTGCTGTTGATGGGCACGCTCGCGCCGCCTTCCTACCTGCTTCTCGCAGGTCAAGTGTGCCGGTCCCCACCTACGAGAGCAACAAGCCTTTCATCACACTCATAGTGGGGACTTGACACTGTGGGTTATCTACGGTGGATAGTACCTACCGTGACAACGTGTGACTCAGACCTCAGTAAGCATGGTGCACGGCATGGCCACACCCACCCGAACTAAGGGGGCACGCATGGCTGTTCGCAGAATGGAACAGGTGCACTACCGCCGCTACCGCCCCGCCGTAAAAGCCGCCCGCGCCAGAGCTCGGGAGTTGTCCAACGAGTGGGGACTGCCCGAGGTAACGGACTCCGTGGAGTCGGCGGTGTCCGAGTTGGTGAGCAATGCCGTGATCCACGGCCGGGCCGGCCGAGGGAGCCGCGTCCGGGTGACCTACCGCCTGTACGACGGGCGCTTGCGGGTGGAGGTGCGTGACTCGGCCACCGGAATACCGCGCCTGCCCGCCGCCGCCCCGTTCGACGAGCTGTCCGAAGGCGGCCGCGGCCTCGCCCTGGTCGCCGCGCTGTCGCACCGCTGGGGCGTGGTCCGGCGGGTCATCGGCAAGGACGTGTGGTTCGAGATGCGGCTCGGTTCCGTCCCCGTGGACGCCCCCCTTACCGGAGACAGGCCATGAACGACGGTACGGACCCCCGCCGACAGCCGCTGGCCTTCGGATACCTCCGCGTCCTCTCCGAGGCGGAGGACCGCCGGGCGTACGCGCTGGAGCAGGACATGAAGCGCTTCGCCGAGGCGCGCGGACTTCAACTCACCGCGATCTACCACGAGTTCGTGACCGGCTCACTGGACGCGTTCGAGGAGCTGACGGAGGCGGTCCGGCGTACGGGGACGCGCGTCGTGCTCGTACCGTCCCTGCGCCACCTCGCCGAGAACCGGGTCGTACGGGAAATACTGCTCGAACGGCTCGAAACCTCCTTCGGTACGGAGGTGCACGCCGTCGACGAGGATCAGGACCGTCCCGATGCGGCCTGCCCGGCGTGCGCCACCGCGCGGCCTCCGGCCGGGTGACGCCCGCCCCCCGGGCGTCCTCTCAGGTCACCCGGGGCCCGGTCCAGCGGTCAGCCCAGTGGCCCGGTCACCGGCTCGACGGCCGCGACCAGCTTCCCTTCCCGTACGAAGGCGTCGGCGGCGGCCAGGTCCGGCGAGAGGAAGCGGTCGGGGCCCGGTCCCTCCACACCGGCCGCGCGCAACGCCTCGATGGCGGCCAGCGAGGCGGGCGCCGGGGTGAGGCCCTGGGCGGCGCGGAGTTCGATGGCGCGGGTCGACGCGTACAGCTCGACGGCGATGATCCGGGCGAGGCCGGTGACGGCGGTGCGCAGCTTGCGCGCGGCCGACCAGCCCATGGACACGTGGTCCTCCTGCATCGCGGAGGACGGGATGGAGTCGGCCGACGCCGGGACCGCGAGCCGCTTCATCTCGCTGACCAGCGCGGCCTGCGTGTACTGGGCGATCATCAGACCGGAGTCGACCCCGGCGTCGTCGGCGAGGAACGGCGGCAGCCCGTGCGAGCGGTTCTTGTCGAGGAGCCGGTCGGTGCGGCGTTCGGTGATCGAGCCGAGGTCGGCGGCGACGATCGCCAGGAAGTCGAGCACGTACGCGACGGGCGCGCCGTGGAAGTTGCCGTTCGACTCGACCCGGCCGTCCGGGAGGACCACCGGGTTGTCGACGGCGGCGGCCAGCTCGCGGTCCGCGACGAGCCGGGCGTGCGCGAGGGTGTCCCGTCCGGCGCCCGCGACCTGCGGGGCGCAGCGCACCGAGTACGCGTCCTGGACGCGGGGTTCGTCGTCCTGGAGGTGACCGGTGAGGCCCGATCCGGCGAGCACCCGCAGCATGTTGTCGGCGCTGACGCCCTGGCCGGGGTGGGGGCGGATGGCGTGCAGCTCGGGGGCGAGGACCTTCTCGGTGCCGAGCAGCGCCTCCAGCGAGAGGGCGGCGGTGATGTCGGCGGAGGTGTAGAGGTTGCGCAGGTCGGCGAGGGCCATGACGAGCATCCCGAGCATCCCGTCGGTGCCGTTGAGGAGGGCCAGGCCCTCCTTCTCGCGCAGTTCGACGGGGGTGATGCCGTGGGCGGCGAGCAGTTCGCCGGCCGGGCGGACCGTGCCGTCGGGGCCCTCGGCGTCGCCCTCGCCCATCAGGGTCAGGGCGCAGTGGCTGAGCGGGGCGAGGTCGCCGGAGCAGCCGAGCGAACCGTACTCGTGCACGACGGGGGTGATGCCCGCGTTGAGCACGTCGGCCATGGTCTGCGCGACCTCGGGGCGTACGCCGGTGTGGCCGGACGCGACGGTCTTCAGGCGCAGGAACATCAGGGCGCGGACGACCTCGCGCTCGACGTGCGGGCCCATGCCCGCGGCGTGCGAGCGCACGATGTTGCGCTGGAGCTGGGCCCGCAGGTCGGGGCTGATGTGGCGGCTGGCGAGGGCACCGAAGCCGGTGGAGACGCCGTAGACCGGTTCGGGCTTGGCGGCGAGCGCGTCCACGATCTCCCGGGCGGCGGCGAGCGCCCGCACGGCGGCTTCTGAGAGCTCGACGCGGGCGTTGCCCCGGGCCACGGCGATGACGTCCTCGGCGGTGGTACCGGACGTCCCCACCACGACTGTATGCATATCCATATTCAGAAGCGTACGGACTGAATCTCCACATGTCACCACTGACTTCGGTCCGGACCCCTTACCGGCCCGGACGTGCGGAAGCGGGCCGGGTCTCAGCGGCGCCGCTGTCCCAGGCGTGCGGTCAGGAGTGTCAGGCCCAGGAGCATGGCCACCGCCCAGGCCGCCAACAGGAGCAGTTCGGCGGCGGGCGGACGCGGCGGGGCGTCGCTGAGCACACGGACGGTCTCGTTGACGGGAGTGACCCATCGGCCGACCAGGGCGATCAGGCTGAGAAGCGCGGCCGCGGCGAAGGCGTATCCCTGCCGTTCGACGAGCGGGCGGACACAGCAGGTGCCGAGGGCGATGCCCGTCAGCCCACAGATCAGATGGGCGCAGACGCCGACGGCCAGGTCGGCGGGTGCGGGCAGGTGGGCGGCGGAGAGGGCGGGCCAGAGGAGGGCGACGGCGGTCAGGACGAGCACACAGACGAGGGCGGCGTACGTCTTGCCGAACAGCGCGCGCCGGTGACCGCCCGCGTTCACCGCGGTGACCAGGGCCTGGAGGCGGTCCTCGGTGTTGTGCAGGCCGAGGGTCAGCCACACGGCGACCGGGAGCAGGGTCGCCGCCCCCGCGCCGTAACCGGGCAGGACCGGGCCCTCGAACGCGTAGAAGATCGCGAGGAAGGCGAGGTAGGTCACCAGTGGGGGCAGGAACCGCTGGGAGCGCAGATAGTCCGCGAGCGCGTAGCGGGCGACGGCGGTCACCGGGACTCCCCCGGCGGGTCGGCCACCGCGTCCGCGTCCCCCGCCTGTGCTTCGCCGGGCGGGGCGGCATGGACGGTGAGCACGGTGTACCCCTGTCGCAGGACCGTGAGGAGAACCGCGTCACGGTGGGTCTCGGTGGTACGCAGGCGGACGCGCCCCCGGTCGGCGTGTACGCGGCTGACGCCGGGCAGGCGGCCGAGCGCGTCCTCGGTCGCCCGTGAATCCTCGGCGGTCGGGGGCGTACCGAGGGTGAGGTCGAAACCGTCCGGGTCGGCCGGTACGGGGCGCTGCTCGATGAGCCGGCCTCGGTGCAGGCGGTGGACGGCGTCCGCACTCGCGGCGACCGTGCCCGGCCGGTGTTCGGTGAGCAGGACGGTCACGCCCGCCGCCCGCTGTTCGGACAGGCACTCCATGAGAATCCGGTGGGTCGGAGTGTCCAGGCCCGACCACGGTTCGTCGAGGACCAGGAGGCGCGGATCGGCGAGCATCGCCTGCGCGAGGGCCACCTTCTGGGCATTGCCCTTGGACAGGGTGCTGATCGGTGCGTCGATGTCGCCTTCGACGCGCAGCCGGTCCAGGAGTTCGCCGCCGCGGCGGTCCGCCGCCCGGGTCCCCAGCCCTTGGACGCGCCCCATGTGGAGGAGGTAGGCGCGGGCGGAGAGCCGCATGGTCGACGGCAGGCGTTCGGGTACGTAACCGATCCTGGGCGGCCGGTGCCGGACGCTGCCCGCCGTCGGCCGGACCAGGCCGGCGGCCACCTTCAGAAGGGACGACTTGCCGCAGCCGTTGCCGCCCACCACCGCGGTGATCGTGCCGGGCGCCAGGTCGAGCCCGATGCCGTCGAGCACGTACGGGCCCCGACGCGTGTACCGCAGGCTGACCGACTCGAACCGCATATGACCCCCTCGAACCCGGCCGACGGGCCAGTGACCCGCCGATCACAGTAGGACAACCGGACTCACCGGCATCGGCGGGAGCGTGAAACCGGCGGCCGGAACCTGAGGCTCACGGCTGAATCCGGAGGCTCCGGCCGGAGGCTGGGACCCACGGCCGGAGGCTGGGGCCCACGGCCGATGACCGGGCGGTCCGGCCCCCGTCGCCGCACCGGGCCGGACGGCCGCTCAGCGCTTCGGACGGTTGCCCCGCAGCCGGCGGCGGTCGTGGGCGGACTTCGGCGGGGAATCCGCCAGGCGGACGACCTCGCCGTCCCGCCCCGCGATCACCGGGCGGGTGGAGCGCGACGCCTTCGCCCGGTACTGGGCGGCGTCCGCGAGCCGGAACAGCCGGCGCGCGGAGTGCACGGGGCCGATCGGGTCACCGGTCGACGCGACCCCGCAGGCGACCCCGTCGCCGAACTCAAGACCGGCCGCGCGGGCGCAGACCTCCGTGGCCACCCGGACCACCGCGTCCGCCTCCGGGCCGACCGCGAGCAGACAGAACTCGTCGCCGCCCAGTCGTGCCACGAGGGTGTCGGGCAGTATCGCCCCGCACAGCGAGAGCACCGAGCCGAAACGTTCCAGCAGACGGTCGCCCACCTCATGGCCGTGGGTGTCGTTGACCCGCTTCAGGCCGTTGAGGTCGCAGACCATCAGGCTGACCACCGTGCCGTCGGCCCGGTGGGCCTCCACCGCCTCGTCGAGCCGGGCGTCGACGGCCCGGCGGTTCGCGAGGCCGGTCAGCGGGTCGGTGAAGGCGAGCTTGCGGACCTCCTCCAGGCGCCGCGTCTGGATGACCCCGGCCGCGACGACGGCGGCCAGCACCGTCGCGAAGTCGGCGTCCGCCCTCCCGAACACGGGCGCGCCCACCGGCCGGGCCACGTACAGCTCGCCCCAGGCCCGCCCGTGCAGCACGACCGGCGCGACCACACAGCAGCCGCGCCCACGCCGACGCAGGGCGGTGACCCGCTGGTGGCAGTACGGGCGCGAGCCGTGCGCGGGACGGGTGCCCGCCGCGTCCCGCTCGGCCCCGTCCGCGGTCTCCACCCAGGCGTCCGGTTCACCGCCCCCCGCCCAGCGCTCGTGCAGGAACTGGGCGATCTCGGGGAACTCATGGACCGGATACGTCTCCGACTCGGGGAACTCCTCCTCCCCCTCGGCCCGCTCCCCCGCGTTGACCAGGACCCGCAGCCTGCCCCGCTCCCGTTCCCACACGGAGAGCGCGGCGAAGCTGCCACCCAGGGCATCACGGGCTCCCAGCGCGGCGGCCCGCCAACAGTCGCGCGGCGTCTGGGCCGCGGCCATCGCCTGTGCCAGCGACACCACGGCCTGGAGCCGAGCCTCTTCACCACCCATCGGCACAGCTTAAGTAGGTTTGTCGTATTTGATCAATTAATGGACCTGCTCGGTGATCTGGCTCGGTGGTTTCACCACACATGGACCCGCCCCGTTGTCACTCGCCGGGCCACTGCGGCTTCCGCTTCTCGTTGAACGCGGCGACGCCCTCGGCCCGGTCCCGGGAGAAGGCGACCGAGCGCCAGGCCGCGTCCTCCACTTCGAGTCCTGCCCGCAGATCCGTCCCGTACGCCGACCGCATGGCGCGCTTGGCGGCCCGCAGACCGACCGGTGAGTTGGCGGCGATACCGCGCGCCAGGGCCAGCGCCTCGGCCCGGTCCTGGCCCTTCTCCGCCAGCGTGTCCACCATCCCCAGCCGCCATGCCTCGGGTCCCTCCACCCGGCGCGCGGAGAACACCAGCTCGGCGGCGCGTGCCGCGCCGACCCGGCGCGGCAGCAGTTGCGTACCGCCGCCGCCCGGGATGACACCGACCGACACCTCGGGCAGCCCGACGACGGCCGTGTGGTCGGCGACGATCAGATCGCAGGCGAGCGCCAGCTCGTAACCGCCGCCGAGCGCGAAGCCGTGCACGGCGGCGATCGTGGGCATCGGCAGTTCGAGCACGCCGGCGTAGGCGGCACGGGCGACCGGCCGCTGACGCTCCAGATCGGCGTCGCTGAAGGAGTTGCGCTCCTTCAGGTCGGCGCCCACGCAGAAGGCCCGCTCATGCGTGGAGGTCAGGACGGTGACCCGTACACCGGAGTCCGCGGCGAGCGCGTCGCAGGCGGCGGCGATGGAACGGGCCATCTCGGTGGACACGGCGTTCATCGCCCCGGGCCGGTCGAGCACCAGTTCGGCGACGTGCTCCAGTCCGGCGTCGTCGTGCCGCCGTACGACGACGAATTCCCCGAACCTCTGCTCCGACGTGACCGTCATGGTGGGACCCCTCCGGTTGACGAGTTAACGAGCGTTACTGGAGGGATCGTAGGGGGTGGCCCCACCGGGGGCGGAAGGGACGGTCTCGCCGACTCACGCCGGAGCGGAAGGCGCGGACACGTCCGAGGGGACCGGACACGCGGAACGCCGAGGCCAAACGCGCGGACGGCGGACACGCGGACGCCGGGGCCGGGCACGGTGCTTCCGCTCCGTGCCGGTCCCGGCGTCCGCGCTGTTCAGAGGGTCGTTCAGAGGGTTCCGGGGTGACCGAAGCGCCGGTGCAGGAGCCGGGCGTCGGTACGCGCCCTACCGGTGAGGTCTTCCAACTGCCACCGCTGCGCCTTCCGGTCGCTCGGGAAAGGCGGTGCGGGCGGCGCCCAGAACGACTGGAGATGCGGAAGGGGACGAGAGGTACTGGAGCGCATATCGGCGAGTCCCGCGGTGGTGAGCGCCGCACGGAGTTCGCTGTGCCGGAAGGCGGCGGCTTCGCTGGCGATGCCGTCCGCGCGAAGCCGGGGCGGATAGACGGGTTCCAGGGTGTCGAGGAGCGCGGGCATGGTGGCGGGATTTCTCAGCCGCTGAAAATCGAGAATCCACAGCGCGGCCCCGCAGTGCCGACGCACCCTCTCCATCTGCCTCAGTGCGGAGACGAGCATGTCGGTACCGGGCAGTTGGTGAAGAGTCCATAAGCACGACACGGCGTCCCACGGCCGGTCGACGATGTCGGGCGGAAGGCTGGTGATGTCGGCCTCGACGAATTCGACCGAACCGAAGGAGGAGAAGGAGGAATCCCCCGCACCGGTGGCCCGCGCCGCCGCCAGCATGACCGGGGAGAGATCGATTCCGGTGACCTTGATGTCCGGTCTGCCCCGCAGGAGGTGTTGCAGGGCCCGCCCCGATCCTGTCCCGAAATCGAGCAGGCTCCCTCCCGGCGGGAGCAGCGCGCTGAGCGCACGGGCATTGAGGTCGTAGACCGCGCGGAAGTAGTGCCCCGTGGCGCCGCCCTGGTCATACTGGCTGACCGACTCGGGGTCGTCCATGACCATGGGTTCCGGCAAACGGGCGCGTTTCCCCGCAGGAGTGAGCCTTTCACGCAGGATGATGCCCGGCAGCCGCCATAACGCGCGCACGGTTACGCGTTCTTCTCGCGCTCCAGGTCACGCTTCGCCAATTGCAGACATTCGGAGATGAACGGGTAGTAGGAGCGCAGGGCCCAGCGTCCGGTCTCGACGAGCGGGACGAGGTTCGCGTCGGCGAGCGTGAGGAGATTGGTGAGCTGCCGTTCATTGAACGCGGTGTGCCCCTGGTCGATCTCCACGTGCTCGGCGATGAAGGTGAAGCCGTTCTCCCCCAGGGCCTTCCGGCAGCGTTCGAGGATTCCGGGGAGGACCACGACCGAGAACCTTTCGATCTCGTACTCTATGCCGATCTGGAGGTAGGGCCTGACACCGCCGATGACCTCTTCGTGCATGGCGATGTATTTCCGGGTGGAATACAGGGGTCCACTGGCGATCAGCCGCTCGACGTCGATCGGGACCTTGGCACGCTCGTTCCACTTCTCGGCCAGGGCGCGGGCGTCCTCCATCATCAGCTTTTCGTGCCCAGCCTCGGCCCTGGCGTGTGCGGCCAGCGCCCGGCCGAGTTCGGGGAGTCCGACGTCGGTGGAGCGCCGCCCGGCCAGGGCGATCCAGGACTCGACCTGTTCCGTCATCCGGACGCCGTGCGCGGTCCAGCGCAGGTTCCACAGGTGGAACAGGTCGTCCGGGGTCGAGGGGTCGAGGAGGAACTTGATGTCCGGGCTGTTCTCGAACTCCGTGCGGGTCGCGGCCAGGGCGATCTCGTAGCGTTCGAACAGTTCCCCCTTGGTCACGAGTTCTTCCTTGGTCACGGCTGATTCCTCTGCTGTGGTCACGACTGTTTCCCTTCCTTGTTCCTTGGTTTCGGTCGGTGTTCGATCAGATCTGGTGCCGGGGCCGGGTGGAAGTGGCGACCAGATGCACTTCGTCGTCGTACCGGGGTATCGTGGTCGGCTTTTCCGTGACGCGTTCCCAGCCGCAGCGCCGAAAGACCCTTTCCTGCCCGTCCCGGGTTCCGGCGATTGCCCATATGAGTCGGCGTTCGGTCTCGTGCCCCAGGGCTGCCGCAGCCCGGAGGAGGACTCCTCCCAGACCTTTCCGCTGCCAGGCGGGGTCCATGACGAAACGGCCCAACTCGTACACCTGCCCAGGGGAACAGCCGTAGCGTTCCATGGTCAGTTCACCTGTACAAGGATCGATGTAGAGGCTCTGGCTGGTGGCGAGAATTCTTTCCAGCAGTGCGAGGCGCAGACACCCAACCATTCGGTCCGACTGATCGCGCATGATGAAGTGGTACGCGGTCAGGTCGTGCGGATCGGCGTCCACGAATCGATCGCCGGCATCCCGGAATTCCGGTCTCCGACCGTCCTCCCAGAGGACCCGCGCACGGAACTGCCGTAGTTCTTCCAGCCAGGACGGTGGCACGCTCGCATCGAGAAAGCGAATATGGAGATCTGGCATGATGCGCATGAGAGATCCAAGCTGCACGGTGAGGGCAGACGCTTCCGCCCATAACGTTGCGAAGAATCCGTGGGGGAAATTCTCCGCCGTTCGGTGATGTGCAACAACCCTGCGGCAAGGGACGTCAGACCGGTTTCACGGCTGAAGTCTGGCAGCCGCCCCTTACCGCATGCAAGGGGCGAAATGGCTCCCGGCTCAGAATGTCCAAAAGGGGTGCGTGCCTGTTGATCCAGATTTCCGGCGACAGCTCATGGCGTCGATCTTCGGAGAGATACCGGCCGCCGGAATCCGTGCGGGTGAGCCACCCTTTTCGATACAGGCCCTACGGCGTGACCCGGCGGGCCAGGAGCCAGGGCTCCACGACGCCCAGCCCGCGCACCGGCCGCTGCCACATCGGCTGCAAGCCGTACCGGTACCGGGGCTCGGGCGCCGGTACGTCACCCTCCTGGCCGTCGGTGAGCCCGGCCTCTCTCGCCTCCCGGGCCTTCCTGGCCGCCGCGGCGGCCTCCGCCGCCTGCGCCTCGGAGGCCGGGGCGTCTCCGGTCCGGGTCAGCTCCTCGGCGAACGCGCCGTCCACCAGCACCGCGTCCTTCGGCGCTATGGAGGTGAGCCGGCTGGCGAGGTTCACCGTCGTACCGAAGACATCGCCCATCCGGGTCGTGACCGTGCCGAACGCGATGCCGACGCGCAGCTCGGGCATCATGTCGTCCTGGGCCATCGCCTCGATCAGCCGCAGCGCGATCTCGGCGGCGGTGCCCGCGTCGTCGGCGGCGAACAGGACCTCGTCGCCGAGCGTCTTGATCAGCCGGCCGCCGTGCGCGGCGACCAGATCGGCGCAGGTCGTCTCGAACGACTCGACCAGCTCGCCCAGCTCCTCCTCCTCAAGCCGCCTGGTCAGCCGGGTGAAGCCGACCAGATCGGCGAAGCCGACGGCGAGCCTGCGGTCGACCATCTCCTCGTCGTCCGCCGCCTGCACGACCCGGCCGGTCGCGGCGGCGAGCTGCCGCCGCCACACATACACCAGGAACTCCTGGAGCTCCGGCAGCAACAGCTCGACCAGCGGGTACGTGACCTCGGTGCGTGTCATGCCCGGCTCGGGCGGCTCGGTCAGCCCCGCCAGGAAGGAATCGATCTGCCACTCCGCCAGCCGGGCGGTGGTCTGCCCGGTGGACCGGGCGACCTGGATCGCCATCGGCTCGCTGAGCAGCCCGGCCTCGACCAGCCCGGCCAGGCGCCGCAGCGCCAGGACGTCCGCCTCGGTGAGCGCCTTGGCCTGGCCGATGTCGGCGAAGCCCATGGCCCGCCAGAACCGCGACGCCAGGTCCATCGAGACCCCGGCCGTGCGGGCGGCCTGGAACGGCGTGTAGCGGCGGTCGGCCCCCAGGATCAGCTGTTCCAGCCGGATGGCGAGGGGGTCGTCGGTGGGCTCCGCCGTGTGATCGACTTCGTGATGCGGCGTGGAGTGGACCGAGGGGTCGGACGGGGGCTGTTCGCCCGCGCCGGACGTCGTGTCGTCGACGGTCACCAGCCGCCTCCTGCCCGTTCCCTGCGCACTGCCCTGCCGATCTGTCGCTGGATCGCCTCAACGATACGGCAGGTGTGCCCTGGCTCACGTCCTCGGTCAACCGGCGCCTTCGCGCACCACCCGGTCGCGCGGCGTACGGGAGCGTCGCCGGGCGCGGTGCGGTACCGGGAGGACGGCGTACGGCAATACCCGCAGGCTCGATGCGGTTCCCGCGCGAGCACGGCGTACGGGAACGCGGCCGGGACCGGTGCGGCTCCCCCGCCGGGCGCCGGCCCGCCGCCCCGGACCGCCCGACACACGTGCCCCGGACCTCCGCGACGCACGCGGACCCATGCCGCCCCTGGCCCGCCCGACGCACCGCCGGCGCACTCCGCCCGGACCGCCCGACACACGTGCCCCGGACCTCATGCGACGCACACGGACGCATGCCACCCCTGGCCCGCCCGACGCACCGCCGGCACACTCCGCCCGGACCGCCCGACACACGTGCCCCGGACCTCCGCGACGCACGCGGACGCATGCCACCCCTGGCCCGCCCGACGCACCGCCGGCACACTCCGCCCGGACCGCCCGACACACGTGCCCCGGACCTCCGCGACGCACGCGGACGCGCCCCACCCCCGGGCCCGCCCGTCACACCCGCGGACACGCCCGGTCCGGGCCCCGCGTCACACCCCGGGAACTCTCCGCCCAGACCGCCCGTCACCCTGCGGAACGCTCAGCTCGGACCGCCCGTCCCAGCCGCCGGAACGCTCAGCTCAGGCCGCCCGCCGCGCCCCGCAGATGCACGATGTCGCCCGCCGAGATCGGTGCCCTGAGTCCGTCGTCCGTCGAGAGGACGAGCCGTCCGTCGCCGTCGATCGCGACCGCCTCGCCGACGAGCGCGCGGTCACCGGGCAGCTCCGCCCGTACCCGCCGCCCCAGCGTCGCGCAGCCCGCCGTGTACGCCTCCTGGAGTCCGGAGGCCGTGGCGTCCCCCGCCGCGTCGCGCCACTTCCCGTACCAGTGCTCCAGGGACCGCAGCACGCCCCGCAGCAGCGTCAGGCGGTCGGTGGAGACCGCCCCGGCGAGTGCCAGTGAGGCGGCGGTCGGCACGGGCAGCTCGTCCTCGCGGAGGGACACGTTGATGCCGATGCCGACGACCACCCCGTCCCCGGCCCGTTCGGCGAGCATCCCGCCCGCCTTGCGCTCCACCCCGTCCACCGTGACCAGCAGGTCGTTGGGCCACTTCAGGGCGGTGTCCACGCCCGCCGCCCTGGCCAGCCCGGTCGCGGTGGCGACCCCGGCGAGCAGCGGCAGCCAGCCCCAGCGCTCGGCCGGGACGCCGTCCGGGACCAGATGGACGGAGAAGAACAGGCCCGAGCGCGGCGGCGCCGACCAGGCCCGGTCCAGTCGGCCCCGGCCGGCGGTCTGCTCCTCCGCGACCAGCACGGCCCCCTCGCCGAGCGCGTCGGCCCGCGCCACGAGGTCGGAGTTGGTGGAGCCGGTCGTTCCGACCACGTCGAGCGAGGTCCACAGAGAGCCGGGCCGCAGCAGGCCGCGCCGCAGCGCGGGCACGTCGAGGGGCGGCCGGTCCAGGTCCGACCAGCGGTTGTGGGATGCGTCCGGAGGCGTCATGCGAACCACCCTAGGTCTCCGCCCGGAGCGGCCCGGACCAGGGAATCGGAGCGACCCGGATCAGGAGCGGTGCCCGGCCCCGCGAGCCCGGTGTGATCCGGATGAGGGGTCCTGGGTGTGGCCAACGACGCACTGCCGAACGGTATCGGCGCCGATACCCTACGGATCAGTAGCCGTTTCCGCGGCCGCTCGGACGTCAGGGCCGCGCGACCGCCGTCTCGGCAGCCCTCCGAGCACAGAGTGCTCAGTCGTCCCCGTGACCAGGCAGGGAGCCGCCACCCGATGTCCGAGCCGGAAGAGATCGACACCCGCACCACCGCCGGAAAGCTCGCGGACCTGCGACGCCGGATCGACGAGGCGACCCACGCGGGTTCCGCACGCGCCATCGAAAAGCAGCACGCCAAGGGCAAGTTGACCGCCCGGGAACGGATCGGTCTGCTGCTCGACGAGGATTCCTTCGTGGAGCTGGACGAATTCGCCCGGCACCGCTCCACCAACTTCGGCATCGAGAAGAACCGCCCGTACGGGGACGGTGTCGTGACCGGCTACGGCACGGTCGACGGCCGTCCCGTCTGCGTGTACTCGCAGGACTTCACCATCTTCGGCGGCTCGCTCGGCGAGGTCTACGGCGAGAAGATCGTCAAGGTGATGGACTTCGCGCTGAAGACCGGCTGCCCGATCATCGGCATCAACGACGGCGGCGGCGCCCGCATCCAGGAGGGTGTGGTCGCGCTCGGCCTGTTCGCGGAGATCTTCCGCCGCAATGTGCACGCCTCGGGTGTCGTGCCGCAGATCTCGCTGATCGTCGGACCGTGCGCGGGCGGCGCGGTCTACTCCCCCGCGATCACCGACTTCACGGTGATGGTCGACCAGACCTCGCACATGTTCATCACGGGTCCCGACGTCATCAAGACGGTGACCGGCGAGGACGTCGGCTTCGAGGAGCTGGGCGGAGCCCGTACGCACAACACCACGTCCGGCGTCGCGCACCACATGGCGGGGGACGAGAAGGACGCCATCGAGTACGTCAAGTCGCTGCTGTCGTACCTCCCTTCGAACAACCTCTCCGAGGCACCCGCGTTCCCGGAGGAGTCGGACCTGACGGCGACCGACGAGGACCGCGCGCTCGACAGCCTCATCCCGGACTCGGCGAACCAGCCGTACGACATGCACACAGCCATCGAACACGTGCTGGACGACGGCGAATTCCTGGAGACCCAGGCCCTGTTCGCGCCGAACATCCTCACCGGCTTCGGCCGGGTCGAGGGCTACCCGGTCGGCATCGTCGCCAACCAGCCCCTCCAGTTCGCCGGTTGTCTGGACATCAACGCGTCGGAGAAGGCGGCGCGTTTCGTCCGCACCTGCGACGCGTTCAACATCCCGGTGCTGACCTTCGTCGACGTGCCGGGCTTCCTGCCGGGCGTGGACCAGGAGTACGGCGGCATCATCCGGCGAGGCGCCAAGCTGATCTTCGCGTACGCGGAGGCGACCGTCCCGCTGATCACGGTGATCACCCGCAAGGCGTTCGGCGGCGCGTACGACGTCATGGGCTCCAAGCACCTCGGCGCGGACATCAACCTGGCGTGGCCGACCGCGCAGATCGCGGTGATGGGGGCGCAGGGAGCGGTGAACATCCTGCACCGCCGCACGATCGCCGCGGTCGCCGACCCGGACGAGGCCGAGGCCACCCGCGCCGAGCTGATCGACGACTACGAGAAGACGCTGCTCAATCCGTACGTGGCGGCCGAGCGCGGATACGTCGACGCGGTGATCATGCCGTCCGACACCCGGGCCCACCTGGTCAAGGGCCTGCGCCAGCTGCGTACGAAGCGCGAGTCGCTGCCCCCGAAGAAGCACGGCAACATCCCCCTCTAGAAAGGGCGTTGGCCATGATCAAGGTCGTACGGGGCAACCCGACCCCGGAGGAGCTGGCCGCCGCGCTGGCGGTGGTCCGGGCGCGCGCCGCGGCGACGGCCGCCGTGTCGTCCGGCGCACCGGCCCCCGCCGAGCAGTGGTCCGACCCGGCCCGGATCGCCCGCGCGGGCCGCCCGCGTCCGGGCCCACGGGCGTGGGCCCGGACGTACTGGCCCGGATGACCGGCGCCCCTTCCGAGGGACGTTCCGGGACCGTTCATCGCACTGATGTCGCATGACGATCGTCGGCTCGAACAGGGGAACGCGAAGGGCCCCGTACTCCTGAGTACCCGTACTCAGGCGTACGGCGGTCCGTCGCCGCACCATCGGAAACATGCTGTGGTCCGATCCCGAGAACAAGCCGCCGAAGGAACTGCGCGACGCCGAGGACATGCTGCGGCGCGCGGGGTCGCTGCTCGCGCTCGCCATGGTGATCGCGATGTTCGTCCTGGGGCTCCGCTGAGCACCCCCTGGGGCCCGGCCGAACGCTCCCGCTGGGCCCGGCCGAGCGGACTCCCCTGAGGCCCCACCGGGCAGCCCGGCCCCGGGACTCCGCTGAGCGGACCGCTCCTCGGCCTCCGGTCCGTCGGCCGCCCGGCCCGACCGTCTGTCCGGCCCGACCGTCTGTCCGGCCCGAGCCATCCGTCCGGCTGCCCGTGCCACCGCGCGCCCACCGGTCCCCCGGATGCCTTCTACGATGGCCCGCATGACTGATCAGCGGCGTCTCGTGCTCGCCTCCGCCTCCCCCGCCCGTCTCGGTCTGCTGCGCCAGGCCGGCCTCGCCCCCGAGGTGATCGTCAGCGGAGTGGACGAGGACGCGCTGTCCGCCGCCAACCCCACCGAACTGGCCCTCGTGCTGGCCCGTGCCAAGGCCGCCGCGGTCGCCGCGCGCCCCGAGGCCGCGGGCGCGCTCGTCATCGGCTGCGACTCGGTCCTGGAGCTCGACGGGGAAGCGCTCGGCAAGCCCGCCGACGCCCAGGAGGCCACCGCCCGCTGGACGTCCATGCGCGGCCGGGCCGGAGTGCTGCGCACCGGCCACAGCCTGATCGACACCGCCGACGGGCGCACCGCCTCCGCGACCGCGTCCACCACGGTCCACTTCGGCGAGCCGACGGACGCCGAGATCGCCGCCTACGTCGCCTCGGGCGAACCTCTGCACGTCGCGGGCGCGTTCACGCTGGACGGCCGCTCGGCCCCGTTCGTCGACTCCATCGAGGGCGACCACGGAAACGTCATCGGGCTCTCGTTGCCGCTGCTGCGCCGCCTGCTGGGCGAGCTGGAGATCTCCGTGACGGACCTGTGGGTCTGAGGGGCTGAGAGTTCCGCCGGGCTGCCGGGCCGAGAGCCCCTCGGCCGGTCCTCTCCCGCACGCGGCGGACCTGGCGTGGGACCCCCGCGCGCGAACGTCGGGACCCGCACCCGAACCCCGCGTGCGGCCTCCGGACGCCCGTCGGAGGCGCGGCGGACCCGTGCTCCGGGCGCGCCCCTTCCCGGCCGGGCGCCCGGCGGGCAAAGAATCGCTCGCCGGTTCATAGGAACCCCACAAAGAATCGGCGGAAGCGACTGCCCGTATTCACAGAGATCTGAGCCACACCTTGTGGCTACTGTGCGGTCAGAGATCCCGACGTACCGTGGTGCGACAAGGATTTTGCGACTTGAGCGGGCCTCGAATCACGCTCCGTGTGGGCAAGCTCACCTCTGGGGACGGGTCGTAGGGCCGTGTCGACAGTCCCTAAACTCAGCTTGTTCCAAGGAGGGAGCCATCGTGCGCAAGGTGCTCATCGCCAACCGTGGCGAAATCGCTGTCCGCGTTGCCCGGGCCTGCCGGGACGCCGGGATCGCGAGCGTAGCCGTCTACGCCGACCCGGACCGGGACGCCCTGCACGTCCGCGCGGCAGACGAGGCGTTCGCCCTGGGCGGTGACACCCCGGCCGCCAGCTATCTGGACATGGCCAAGGTGCTCCAGGCGGCCAAGGACTCGGGGGCCGACGCCATCCACCCCGGCTACGGCTTTCTCTCCGAGAACGCCGAGTTCGCCCAGGCCGTCATCGACGCCGGACTCACCTGGATCGGTCCGCCGCCCCAGGCCATCCGCGACCTGGGTGACAAGGTCGCGGCCCGCCACATCGCCCAGCGCGCCGGCGCCCCGCTCGTCGCGGGGACGCCCGACCCGGTCTCCGGGTCGGGGGAGGTCGTGGCGTTCGCCGAGCAGAACGGCCTCCCGATCGCGATCAAGGCGGCCTTCGGCGGCGGCGGACGCGGCCTGAAGGTCGCCCGTACCCTCGAAGAGATCCCCGAGCTGTACGACTCCGCGGTCCGCGAGGCCGTCGCCGCCTTCGGCCGCGGCGAGTGCTTCGTGGAGCGCTACCTCGACAAGCCGCGCCACGTCGAGACGCAGTGCCTGGCCGACACCCACGGCAACGTCGTCGTCGTCTCCACCCGCGACTGCTCGCTCCAGCGCCGCCACCAGAAGCTCGTCGAGGAAGCCCCCGCCCCGTTCCTGACCCAGGAACAGAACGCCGAGCTGTACGCGGCGTCCAAGGCCATCCTCAAGGAGGCCGGATACGTCGGCGCGGGCACGGTCGAATTCCTCGTCGGCCTGGACGGCACCATCTCCTTCCTTGAGGTCAACACCCGCCTCCAGGTCGAACACCCGGTCACCGAAGAGGTCACCGGCATCGACCTGGTCCGCGAGATGTTCCGCATCGCCGACGGCGAGGAACTCGGCTACGACGACCCCGCCGTGCGCGGCCACTCCTTCGAGTTCCGCATCAACGGCGAGGACCCCGGGCGCGGCTTCCTGCCCGCCCCCGGCACCGTCACCGCCTTCCGTACCCCCAGCGGCCCCGGCGTCCGTCTCGACGCGGGTGTCGAGTCGGGCAGCGTCATCGGCCCCGCCTGGGACTCCCTCCTCGCCAAGCTCGTCGTCACCGGGGCCACCCGCCGACAGGCCCTGGAGCGCGCCGCCCGCGCACTGGCGGAGTTCCAGGTCGAGGGCATGGCCACCGCCATCCCCTTCCACCGGGCCGTCGTCGTCGACCCCGCGTTCACCGCCGACCCGTTCCGAATCCACACCCGGTGGATCGAGACCGAGTTCGTCAACACCATCAAGCCCTTCGCCGCCCCCGCGGACGCGGACGGCGACGAGGAGACCGGCCGCGAGACCGTCATCGTCGAGGTCGGCGGCAAGCGTCTTGAGGTCTCCCTGCCCTCCTCGCTGGGGATGTCCCTGGCCCGCACCGGTCTCGCGGCCGGTGCCAGGCCCAAGCGCCGCGCGGCGAAGAAGGCGGGCTCGGCGGTCTCCGGCGACACCCTGGCCTCCCCCATGCAGGGCACCATCGTCAAGATCGCCGTCGAGGAGGGCCAGCAGGTCCAGGAGGGCGACCTCGTCGTCGTCCTGGAAGCCATGAAGATGGAGCAGCCCCTCAACGCCCACCGCGCGGGCACCGTCAAGGGCCTCACCGCCGAAGTGGGCGGCTCCGTCTCGTCGGGCGCGGTCATCTGCGAGATCAAGGACTGACCTCCTTCCCCGTAGTTCGTACTGCCGAGGGCCCGCCGCCGGAAGTGTCACCACCTCCGGCGGCGGGCCCCCGTCCGTGTTCCGCCCCTCCCTCAGCAGCGTGGTCCGCCCCCGCTCCCGTCCGGTGGCATCCTGGAGCCCGGGGACGGAGACAGGGAGGACTGCGCGATGGCGACCAGCACGGCACCGACGCCGGCCCGGCCGATGCGCGCCGACGCGCGTCGCAACTACGACCGACTGCTCGCCGAGGCCCGTACCGCCTTCGCGGAACACGGCACCGACGCCTCGCTGGAGGACATCGCGCGCCGCGCGGGCGTGGGCATCGGCACGCTGTACCGGCACTTCCCGAACCGGCACACGTTGATGAACGCGGTCTTCCAGGACGCCCTGGCGGCCCTGCTGGTCCGCTCCCACGACCTGGCGGAAGCACCCAGACCGTGCCGGGCGCTGGTGGAGTGGCTGGGCGCGATCGTCACCCACGCGGGCGCCTACCGTGGACTCGCCCAGGCGCTCATGTCGGCCTGCGGGGACACCGATTCGGCACTGGTCAACTGCAACGTCCCGCTGCGCGAAGCGGGCGCGAGACTCCTGGCACGAGCCCAGGCCGGCGGCTCGGTGCGCCAGGACGTCTCCATCGACGACCTGCTGCAACTCACGAACGCCATCGCCCTGGCCGCCGAACAGTCCCCCTCCGACCCGGCCCTGGCGACCCGGTTGCTCTCCCTGACCCTCCACGGCCTCCGCACCGGCTCGGCGGCGCCGACGGCGGGGTAGTGCTTCCGGGATCGACGGTCCTTGCGGCACTGCGCGGGCAGGCGGAAGGGGCCATGAATGGTGTTCATGGCCCCTCCGGGGTGTGGCGACTGCTCCGTTCCATGGACCGGCACGGCCTGCCAGGAGCGTTACCGGTGCCGCTCCGGGCAGGCATCGCCGGTCATGACGCCAGGGCCGCTTCCGGCGCTAGTGCCGTGACCGGCGCTGTTTGTCCGTCAAGGAGCGTCGTCCGGTGTGTGCGATCGCAAGGCGACCGGCAGTCCTGAAGGGGGTCCCCCCTGATCCTCAGGACCTTGGGGGAGGAGCTACCAGAGCTTTTGACCAACGCGGTGAGGATGGGGCCTCCCCTGGTCGAGCGGAGCCGAGAGCTCGGGGAAGTGCTGGGCGGCGCGACAGGGCAAAGCCCGCCGGGAGCGGCACTAGCAGTACGGAACCGGCGAGAGGTTCTCGACGTACCGGGCCGTGACCCAGCCGGTCCGGCTGCCGCCGAGCTTGTACCAGATGTCGTTGCCGTCGACGCGCTCGCTACGGACCTTGCAGACCAGGGTGATGATCGTGCCCGGAGGGATCGTGCCGATGACCGGGGAGCTGGTGGTCGGCCGCGAGTGGACATTGAGCGGGATCTTCGAGATGACCTTGCCCTTGGCGTACGCCGCGGACGGGTCCGCTTGCGGGGCCTGGGGCGACTGGGGCCGCGGGGCCGTCTGCGGCGCTTGGTGCAGCGGGGCCAGGTGCGGTGCCTGGTGGACCGCGGCCGGGTGCGGGGCCTGGTGGAGCGGGAGCTGGTGGAGCGGGGCCGGCTGCACGGGCTGCGGCAGCGGGGCCGTGCGCGTGCCCGACATGGTGTCAGGGGCGGTGGAGGCGACGGCCGGTGTGGCGGCCAGGGCCCCCGCACCGGCGATCACGAGTGCGGCGAGCGTCGTGGCGACCTGACGCTGGATGCGCGACCTGTTCACGATTGCCTCTTTCGTTCTTGGGTGTTTTCTCCCTTATGGCACGGCCGGCACCGGACCCGCCAGAGCGTCGAGGAATCCTCACCCGGACGAGGCAACGAACGAGGTGACACCAGCTATTTGTCCGACCGGAGCGGCGGACCTGACCGCTCCCGTGTCCGTCGGACGTGGCTTCGAGGACGAGGTCAGCGGCGGCGCAGGTCGGCCACCCGAGCGCGGTCCGCCGGGATCTGGTCCGCCAGGGAGGCGGTCGCACTGCGCAGCTGCGGGCCCGGACCACCACCCCCATGGGTGCGGCGCTGCCCCGGCAGCGGCATCTCGCGCCGGGGCGGCCTCCCCGGCGGGACGGTGTCCCCGCCCGGGGCCCCCGCCCCCGAGCCCGCCACCGTGATCTGAATCCCCTGGTCCGCCAGGGCCTGGAGTTCGGTGGCGGCGCGTTCGTCGTGACCGGGCGGCTCGTCCGTCACGAGCCGGGTGATCAGATCCGTGGGCACGGTCTGGAACATCGTGTCGGAGCCGAGCTTGGTGTGGTCCGCCAGGACCACCACCTCCGCGGCGGCCTGCACCAGCGCCCGGTCGACGCTCGCCGAGAGCATGTTGGAGGTGGACAGTCCGCGTTCCGCGGTGAGCCCGCTCCCGGAGAGGAACGCCCGGGAGACCCGCAGCCCCTGAAGGGACTGTTCGGCGCCGCTGCCCACCAGGGCGTAGTTGGAGCCGCGCAGCGTGCCGCCGGTCATCACCACCTCCACCCGGTTGGCGTGGGCCAGCGCCTGGGCGACCAGCAGCGAGTTGGTCACGACGGTCAGACCGGGGACCCGCGCGAGCCGGCGGGCCAGCTCCTGCGTGGTCGTACCGGCGCCGACCACGATGGCCTCGCCCTCTTCGACGAGACCGGCGGCGAGATCGGCGATGGCCGTCTTCTCCGCGGTGGCGAGATGGGATTTCTGCGGGAAGCCGGACTCCCGCGTGAAACCGCCCGGCAAGACCGCACCGCCGTGCCGGCGGTCGAGGAGTCCTTCTGCCTCCAGTGCCCGCACGTCCCGCCGTACGGTCACTTCGGAGGTCTGGACGACGCGGGCGAGCTCACGGAGCGATACCGCCCCGTTGGCGCGCACCATTTCAAGGATCAACTGACGACGTTCTGCAGCGAACACGGAACTGACAGTAACCTGACCGCTCGACAGTTTTCAGCAGTTTGCGCCGAATAACAGAAGTTGTGCACACAAGGGGCCGCCAAGTGATATAGGCGGCCCCGTTGTTGGCGAGAGGTGTTCCGTACGGACCGAACACCCACCGGAGTTGACGGTGAGCGATGCCCTTGTCCCGGTTCGCGGCTTTTTAGGCCTCGTCGGCGCTCTTGCGGGTGTGCAACTGCCGTGCCACTTCGGCGATCGAACCCGACAGGGACGGGTACACCGTGAAGGCGTTCGCGATCTGTTCCACCGTCAGGCTGTTGTCGACCGCGATCGAGATCGGATGGATGAGTTCGCTCGCCCGCGGCGCCACGACACAGCCGCCGACCACGGTGCCGGTGCCGGGCCGGCAGAAGATCTTGACGAAACCGTCCCGGATGCCCTGCATCTTGGCGCGCGGGTTGCGCAGCAGCGGCAGCTTCACCACCCGGGCGTCGATCCGGCCCGCGTCGACGTCCGCCTGGCTGTAGCCGACGGTGGCGATCTCCGGGTCGGTGAAGACGTTCGAGGAGACCGTCTTGAGGTTCAGCGGGGCCACCGCGTCACCGAGGAAGTGGTACATCGCGATCCGGCCCTGCATCGCGGCGACCGAGGCCAGCGCGAAGATGCCGGTGACGTCACCCGCCGCGTAGATGCCGGGGGCGCTGGTCCTGGAGACCTTGTCGGTACGGATGTGGCCCGACTCCTTGAGCCGTACCCCTGCCTCCTCCAACCCCATGTCCGCGGTGTTCGGGATGGCGCCGACCGCCATCAGGCAGTGGCTGCCGGAGATGACACGGCCGTCGGAGAGGGTGACCTCGACCCGGTCGCCGACCCGCTTCGCGGACTGGGCGCGGGAGCGGGCCATGACGTTCATGCCGCGACGCCGGAAGACGTCCTCCAGCACGGCCGCCGCGTCCGGGTCCTCGCCCGGCAGCACCCGGTCCCGGGAGGAGACGAGGGTGACGTGGGACCCGAGCGCCTGGTACGCGCCGGCGAACTCGGCGCCGGTCACACCGGAACCGACCACGATCAGCTCTTCGGGCAGCTCGTCCAGGTCGTAGACCTGGGTCCAGTTCAGGATGCGCTCGCCGTCGGGGAGCGCGTCGGGGATCTCCCTGGGGTGCCCGCCGGTCGCGACGAGCACCGCGTCGGCGGTCAGCGACTCCTCCGTACCGTCGGCCGTGGTCACCACGACCTGGCGGGAGCCGTCCGCCGCCTGGAGCCCGGACAGTCTGCCGCGACCGCGCATCACGCGGGCACCGGCCCGGGTGACGGACGCGGTGATGTCGTGCGACTGGGCGAGCGCCAGGCGCTTCACCCGCCGGTTGACCTTGCCCAGGTCGACGCCGACCACCCGGGCCGCCTGCTCGATCGAGGGTGTGTCGTCCGCGACGATGATGCCCAGCTCCTCGTACGAGGAGTCGAAGGTGGTCATCACCTCCGCCGTCGCGATCAGGGTCTTCGAGGGTACGCAGTCGGTGAGTACGGACGCGCCGCCGAGGCCGTCGCAGTCGACGACGGTCACCTCCGCGCCGAGCTGGGCGCCCACCAATGCCGCCTCGTACCCGCCTGGTCCGCCGCCGATGATCACGATCCGGGTCACGAAAAGTCCGCCTCGGTTTGTCATCCCGCGGCCGTCTGCCGCCCCGGCCGGGGGTCCGGGGGGTCGCCCCGGGGGGAATGCAGTACGTACTCCATTGTCCCGCACCCGCCGACGGGCTTCGCCCCGGGGCCCTCCATACGGGGCCGGACCCTCCCGCGCGGCGGACCCCCGCCCTCCGCATACCCTCACCGGGGCGTGCGCCCGCGCGCACCTGACTTCCGCCGATTCACTCCCGTCCCAGGGCTTCGGTAAAGGAATCGGCACTCCCGGGGCCGCCTCCCGTACTCTCGACCTCATGTCGCTCTACGCCGCGTACGCCGGCAACCTCGACGCGCGGCTGATGACCCGCCGCGCCCCTCATTCCCCGCTGCGCGGCACCGGCTGGCTCAACGGCTGGCGGCTGACCTTCGGGGGCGAGCAGATGGGCTGGGAAGGCGCGCTGGCCACCGTGGTGGAGGCGCCCCGCTCACAGGTCTTCGTGGCGCTGTACGACCTCGCGCCGATGGACGAGGACTCCATGGACCGCTGGGAGGGCGTCGGCCTCGACATCTACCGGCGGATGCGGGTACGCGTGCACACCCTGGACGGTGAGGAACCGGCCTGGATGTACGTGCTCAACGGGTACGAGGGAGGGCTGCCGTCCGCCCGCTACCTGGGCGAGATCGCGGACGCGGCGGAGTCGGCGGGCGCGCCCCACGACTACGCGATGGAGCTGCGCAAGCGCCCCTGCTGAGCGTCGGCGCCCTGCTCCCACCCGTCCCGTAGGGCCGGTGCGCGGCCACGCCGGTCCTCGACGTGTGCGAACGGTGTGCGCGAACGATGTGTGCGAAAGCACGAACATGTTCGGCCAGGCTCTGCTCCTGAACATCTACGCGCGTAGGGCTTCAGCGGTTACCCTCATCGGCGTGAACGCATCTGTTATTCCGGACAACATCCAGGGCGACCCGCTTGCCGCCGCCACCGACGCCGCCGCCCGCCTGCGCGAGCTGACCGGTGTCGAGACCCACGACGTCGCTCTCGTGATGGGCTCCGGCTGGGCGCCCGCGGGCGACGCGCTCGGCACCCCGGAGGCCGAGTTCCCGGTGACCGCGCTCCCGGGCTTCCCCCCGCCCGCCGTCGAAGGGCACGTCGGGCTGATCCGCTCGTACCGGATCGGCTCCAAGCGCGTCCTGGTCTTCCTCGGCCGCACGCACTACTACGAGGGCCGGGGGGTGGCCGCCGTCGCGCACGGCGTGCGCACCGCCGTGGCCGCGGGCTGCGGGACCGTCGTGCTGACCAACGGCTGCGGCGGGCTGCGCGAGGGAATGCGTCCCGGGCAGCCGGTGCTGATCAGCGACCACATCAACCTCACGGCGACCTCGCCGATCGTCGGCGCCAACTTCGTCGACCTGACCGACCTGTACTCGCCGCGGCTGCGCGCGCTGTGCAGGGAGGTCGACGACAGCCTCGAAGAGGGCGTGTACGTGCAGTTCACCGGCCCGCACTACGAGACCCCGGCCGAGATCGGCATGGTCAGGGCGATGGGCGGCGACCTGGTCGGCATGTCCACCGTGCTGGAGGCCATCGCGGCCCGCGAGGCCGGCGCCGAGGTGCTGGGCATCTCGCTGGTGACGAATCTGGCCGCCGGATTGTCCGGCGAACCCCTCAACCACGAGGAGGTCCTCCAGGCGGGGCGCGACTCGGCGGCCCGGATGGGGTCGCTGCTGGCCCGCGTGCTGGACCGCATCTGACCACGCCCGACCGCGCGTGACCGTGCCCGACCGCGCGTGACCACGCCGTGTCCGACCGCGTCCTGGGGCTTCCCGGCCATGTCCGTCCGCAGCGTCCGGAAGCGACTGTCCACGTCCGGATGCTTCCGGATGCTGCGGATGCTTCCGGCCGTACCTGACCGTGTCCGGAAGCGATCGTCCGCGTCCGACGGCGTCCGGCCGCGTCCGACGGAGCGGTCCCTGGCGGGTCGGGGCCGGGCCCGGGGCGCCGAGGGACCCGGGCCCGTACCCCCGACTCCACCCGTACCCCATCCCCCGAGAGGCGGACACCGTGCAGCACGATCACGACGACCTCGTCGCGCAGGCCAGGGCCTGGCAGGCCGAGGACCCCGATCCCGAGACCCGCGACGAGCTGGGCGCGCTGATCGCGTCCGGCGACCGGGACGCGCTCGGCGAGCGTTTCGCCGGGACGCTCCAGTTCGGTACGGCCGGGCTCCGCGGTGAGCTGGGGGCCGGGCCGATGCGGATGAACCGGGCCGTCGTCATCCGGGCCGCCGCCGGACTCGCCGCCTACCTCAAGGCCACCGGACAGGGCGACGGGCTCGTGGTCATCGGCTACGACGCCCGTCACAAGTCCGCGGACTTCGCGTCCGACACCGCCGCCGTGATGACCGGCGCCGGGCTGCGGGCGGCCGTGCTGCCGCGCCCCCTGCCCACCCCGGTGCTGGCGTACGCCATCCGGCACCTGGGCGCGGTCGCGGGCGTCGAGGTCACCGCGAGCCACAATCCGCCGCGCGACAACGGTTACAAGGTCTATCTCGGTGACGGCTCGCAGATCGTGCCCCCCGCCGACGCCGGGATCGCCGACGCCATCGCCTCGGTCGGCCGGCTCGACGAGGTGCCCCGGCCGGAGAGCGGCTGGCAGGTCCTCGGGGACGAGGTCCTGGCCGCGTACCTCGCCCGGACGGACGCCGTGCTCGCCGAGGGTTCGCCGCGTACCGCCCGTACCGTCCACACCGCGCTGCACGGCGTCGGCACGGCCGTCCTGACCGCCGCCTTCGCCCGGGCCGGCTTCCCCGCACCGGTGCTCGTCGCCGAGCAGGCGGAACCCGATCCCGAGTTCCCCACCGTCGCCTTCCCGAACCCGGAGGAGCCCGGCGCGATGGACCTCGCGTTCGCCACCGCCCGCCGCGCCGATCCGGCGCCCGATCTGATCATCGCCAACGACCCGGACGCCGACCGCTGCGCCGTCGCCGTGCCTGACGGCGACGAGGACTGGCGGATGCTCAGCGGCGACGAGGTGGGCGCGCTGCTCGCCACCCATCTGGTCGACCGGGGCGCCACCGGTGTGCTCGCCGAGTCGATCGTGTCGTCGTCGCTGCTCGGCCGGATCGCCGAGAAGGCCGGTCTGGGGTACGAGGAGACGCTGACCGGGTTCAAGTGGATCGCCAGGGCCGACGGGCTGCGGTACGGGTACGAAGAGGCGCTCGGCTACTGCGTCGACCCGGACGGGGTGCGCGACAAGGACGGCATCACGGCGGCGCTCGTGATGGCCGAGCTGGCGTCCACGCTGAAGGAGCGGGGCCGCACGGTCCTGGAACTCCTCGACGACATCGCCGTCGAGCACGGCGTGCACGCCACCGGGCAGCTGGCGGTGCGGGTGGCGGATCTGTCGCTGATCGCGGACGCCATGCGGAAGCTGCGCGCACACCCGCCGACCACGCTCGCGGGTCTGGCCGTCACGTCCGCCGAGGACCTGGCCGAGGGCACGGAGTCCCTGCCGCCCACGGACGGCCTGCGCTACCGGCTGACGGGCGCCCGGGTGATCGTCCGCCCGAGCGGCACCGAACCCAAGCTGAAGTGCTACCTGGAAGTGGTGGTCCCGGTCACCTCGGCGGCCGGACTGCCCGCGGCCCGCGCGAAGGCCGACGAACTGCTCACCGCGCTCAAGCGGGACCTGGCGGCCGCTGCCGGAATCTGAGGGAGCCGCGGCTCGCGGAAGCAGGGGGAGGTCGCGGCTTCAGGAAACCGGGGGAAGCGGCTGCCGGAAACCGGACGAGCCGGGGCCGCCGGAAGCCGGAGGAGTCGGGGCCGCCGGAAACCGGAGGAGTCGGGGCCACCGTAAGCCGAGGAGCCGGGGCCGCCGGAAGCCGGGGGACGCGACGCGCGTGCTCCTGTCCTCTTACGGCTGCCGCTGCCCCACCACGCACGGCGCCCCGGGGCGCGCCCGTCGGCCGGGGCCCCGGGCGACGGGCGCGGGCCGAAAGCCGTGCCAGGGGACCCGGGCCGTGGGGCGCGGGCCGGGAAGCCGGGCCTGACCCGGCCGGAGACCCGGGCCTGGAAGCGCGGGACCGGGGGCGCGGGCAGAAAGCCGTGCCGGGGGCGCGGACCTGCGGCGCCAGGTGCGAGGGCAAGGAGCGCGGGCCTGAAGCGCCAGGTGCGCGGGTCTGAGGCACGAGCCGGGGAGCCGGACCGGGAACCCCGGGCCTAGAGGCGGGCCGGGAAGCCGAGCCGGGGACCCGGGACCGAGGACCCGGACCCGGACCTAACGGCGGGCCTGGGCGCGGGCGAGGAGCGCGGGCCGGAGACACGAGCCGGAAGGCGGGCCGGGAAGCGCGAGCCGGGGACGCCGACCGGGAAGCCGGGCCCGGAGGCGCGGGTCCGGGGCGCGGGTGAGGAGCGCGAGCCGGGGCGCGAGACGGAAAACCGGACACGGAACCCGGGCCTGGAAGCGCGAGCCTGGAAGCGCGGGCCTGGAAGCGCGGGCCTGGCGCGCGAGCCGAACCCGGCTCCGCTCCCGCGCCCGCCAGGGCCCGGATCAGCCGATCGCGAGCAGCACCACGAGCAGCACCGCGCCCGCGACGGCCGGTGCGATGACCTCGTAGGCCCAGCGGACCGACGCCTCCGTGCGGGGCGCGTCGGGTGTGTGGCCCGCACGCTCCGCGAGTTCGCGCAGATCGAGCACGGCCTGGTCGGCGACCGCGGTGCGCGCGGCCTTGTCGCGGATGTCCGCGTGCACCGACGTCCTGCCGTACGGATCGTCCTGGGACTGCCGGGACGCCCGCCGCGCGGCCCGCTTGCGCTGCCGCAGCGAGACCGGGACGGCCCACAGCTGGTACTTGGCGCCGTCGTTCGTGAACAGCTCGCTGGAGTAGCCGGCCCGCACATCGGCGACGTCCGTCCACGGCAGCGTGATCGTGCGGAACGGGTTGCGGATGCGGATGCGCTCGGCCCCCGCGGAGACCACGGGGCGCAGGGTGAAGGCGACGATCAGCGGTACGGCGAACAGCAGTCCCGCCAGTGCCACCCACGGAACCCGTCCGTCGCCCCTGATCAGCGCGTCGCCGCCGACCAGGACGACGAGGAGAAGTGTCAGCCCACCGCCGACCAGCCCGGCGGGCGACCGGAAGGTCCGGTCGGCGTAGGTCGGCTCGGTGGGCGGAGTGGGGCTCGTCATGGGGCCGATTCTGCCTGACGCGGACGGCGAACGGCGGTGCGGCCGGTCACAGCACGGCCACGACGTCGGAAGCGGCCTCGGTCACGGCACGGCCACCGCCATGGCGCCGACCGGCCACCGCCGTGGCGCCGACCGCCGGCACAGCACGAACGACCGCGGTGGCGCCGGCTGCGGTCGCAGCGCGGCCACGGTGGTGGCATCGGCCCCCTGTACAGGTCGCTACGCGCGTAGATATGCTCCTCTGGTGACCATGCCCACCACCCACGCACACGCATTCGCCGACGCGACCGCGTCCGACAGTGCGCTGCGCAGCTTCCTGCACGGGCTGCCCGGCGTCGACCCCGTCGGCCTCGAAGCGCGCGCCGCGTCCCTCGGTACCCGTTCGATCAAGACGACGGCCAAGGCGTACGCGATCGACCTGGCCATCTCGATGATCGACCTGACGACGCTGGAAGGCGCGGACACCCCGGGCAAGGTCCGGGCGCTCGCGGCCAAGGCCGTCCATCCCGATCCGACCGACCGCACGACGCCGCGCACCGCCGCGGTCTGCGTCTATCCCGACATGGCGGCGACGGCCGTCGCCGCGCTGGCCGGGTCCGGCGTGAAGGTCGCGTCCGTCGCGACCGCCTTCCCGGCCGGGCGCGCGGCGCTCGACGTCAAGCTCGCGGACGTCCGCGACGCGGTGGCGGCCGGGGCCGACGAGATCGACATGGTGATCGACCGCGGCGCCTTCCTCTCGGGCCGCTACCTCAAGGTGTACGAGGAGATCGTCGCCGTCCGGGCCGAGTGCGGCACGGCCCGGCTGAAGGTCATCTTCGAGACCGGCGAGCTGTCCACGTACGACAACATCCGGCGTGCCTCCTGGCTCGGGATGCTGGCGGGCGCGGACTTCATCAAGACGTCGACCGGCAAGGTCGGGGTCAACGCCACTCCCGCGAACACCCTGTTGATGCTGGAGGCCGTGCGCGACTTCCGGGACCGTACGGGGGTGCGGGTCGGGGTGAAGCCCGCGGGCGGCATCCGGACCGCGAAGGACGCGATCAAGTTCCTCGTGCTGGTCAACGAGACGGCGGGCGAGGACTGGCTGGACAACCACTGGTTCCGCTTCGGCGCGTCGAGTCTGTTGAACGACCTGCTGATGCAGCGTCAGAAGCTCAGCACCGGCCGGTACTCCGGCCCCGATTACGTGACGGTGGACTGATCCCCATGACATCAGCGTTCGAGTACGCGCCCGCTCCGGAGTCGCGTTCGGTCGTCGACATCGCCCCGTCGTACGGCCTGTTCATCGACGGCGAGTTCACCGAGGCGGCCGACGGCCAGGTGTTCAAGTCGGTCAGCCCCTCGACCGAGGAGGTGCTGTCCGAGGTCGCCCGGGCGGGCGCCGCCGACGTCGACCGGGCCGTGAAGGCGGCCCGCAGGGCGTTCGAGAAGTGGTCGGCGCTGCCCGGTTCCGAGCGCGCCAAGTACCTGTTCCGGATCGCCCGGATCATCCAGGAGCGCTCCCGCGAGCTGGCCGTCCTCGAAACCCTGGACAACGGCAAGCCGATCAGGGAGACCCGTGACGCGGACCTCCCGCTGGTCGCGGCGCACTTCTTCTACCACGCGGGCTGGGCCGACAAGCTCGACCACGCGGGCTACGGCGCGAACCCGCGTCCGCTGGGTGTCGCCGGGCAGATCATCCCGTGGAACTTCCCGCTCCTGATGCTGGCGTGGAAGATCGCCCCGGCCCTCGCCACCGGCAACACCGTGGTGCTGAAGCCGGCCGAGACCACCCCGCTCTCCGCGCTGTTCTTCGCGGACGTCTGCCGCCAGGCGGGGCTGCCGAAGGGCGTCGTCAACATCCTGACGGGGTACGGCGACGCGGGCGCCGCGCTCGTGGAGCACCCGGACGTGAACAAGATCGCGTTCACCGGTTCGACCGCCGTCGGCAAGGCCATCGCCCGCCAGGTCGCGGGCACCGACAAGCGCGTCACGCTCGAACTCGGCGGCAAGGGCGCCAACATCGTCTTCGACGACGCGCCGATCGACCAGGCCGTCGAGGGCGTCGTCACGGGCATCTTCTTCAACCAGGGCCAGGTCTGCTGCGCGGGCTCACGTCTCCTCGTACAGGAATCCGTGCAGGACGAGCTGCTGGACGCGCTCAAGCGCCGGCTCACCACGCTCCGGCTCGGCGACCCGCTGGACAAGAACACGGACATCGGCGCCATCAACTCGGCGGAGCAGCTGTCCCGGATCACCGCGCTCGCCGAGACCGGTGAGGCGGAGGGCGCGGAGCGCTGGTCGGCTCCGTGCGAACTGCCGTCGGCGGGCTACTGGTTCGCGCCGACCCTGTTCACCGGTGTCACACAGGCGCACACCATCGCCCGCGACGAGATCTTCGGCCCGGTGCTGTCGGTGCTGTCGTTCCGTACCCCGGACGAGGCGGTCGCCAAGGCCAACAACAGCCAGTACGGCCTGTCGGCCGGCATCTGGACGGAGAAGGGCTCCCGCATCCTCGCGGTGGCGAACAAGCTCCGGGCGGGCGTCGTCTGGGCCAATACGTTCAACAAGTTCGACCCGACCTCGCCCTTCGGCGGCTACAAGGAGTCGGGTCACGGCCGCGAGGGGGGCCGCCACGGCCTGGAGGCGTACCTCGCGCCGTCGAGTCCGAAGGGCGAGCACTGATGAGCACGGTCGACCGACTGAGCGTCTTCAAGACCTACAAGCTGTACGTCGGGGGGAAGTTCCCCCGCTCCGAGAGCGGCCGGGTGTACGAGGTGACGGACTCCAAGGGCACATGGCTGGCGAACGCGCCGCGGTCCTCCCGCAAGGACGCCCGGGACGCGGTCGTCGCGGCCCGTAAGGCGTTCGGCGGCTGGTCGGGCGCGACCGCGTACAACCGGGGCCAGGTCCTCTACCGGGTCGCGGAGATGCTGGAGGGCCGCCGGGACCAGTTCGTACGGGAGGTCGCGGACGCCGAGGGCCTTTCGAGGTCCAAGGCGGGGGCGGTCGTCGACGCGGCGATCGACCGCTGGGTCTGGTACGCGGGCTGGACCGACAAGGTCGCCCAGCTGGTGGGCGGGGCGAACCCGGTCGCGGGCCCGTTCCTCAACCTCTCCACCCCCGAGCCGACCGGGGTCGTCGCGGTCCTGGCCCCGCGCGACTCGTCGTTCCTGGGCCTGGTCTCGGTGATCGCCCCGGTCATCGCGACGGGCAACACGGCGGTGGTCGTGGCCTCCGAGAGGTCCCCGCTCCCCGCGCTCTCGCTGGGCGAGGTGCTGGCCACCTCGGACCTGCCGGGCGGTGTGGTGAACGTCCTGTCCGGCAAGGCCGCGGAGATCGCGGCCCCGCTCGCCTCCCACCAGGACGTGAACGCGATCGACCTCACGGGCGCCGACGCCGGGCTGGCGAAGGAGCTGGAGATCGCGGCGGCGGACAACCTCAAGCGGGTCCTGCGTCCGCGGCGGGCGGACGGCGAGGACGGCAAGGACGGGGGGCGCGGCGACGGCGACTGGTTGACCGATCCGGGCACGGCGCGGCTGACGGCCTTCCTGGAGACCAAGACGGTCTGGCACCCCACCGGGGCCCTCGGCGTCTCCGGCTCGTCGTACTGACCCACGGCCTGCCCCACGGCCTGCCCCCGGCGCCCGGTCGGCGTGGGACGGCCCTCGGCCCCTTCGGACATCCCCAGGGTCTCCGAAGGGGCCGCGCCGGCCTCCGCGGATCAGCTCGCCGGGGACCCGGTCAGCAGCGTGGTGACCGTGCCCACCAGCGGCAGGTCCTTCAACGCGCCCCCGCTGGTGATCGGGTCGGTGAGGGACGCCGTGCTGAGCGGCTTGAAGTCGGCGACCTGGGTGCCCACCGTGTTGTTCAGCGGGTCCGTGCCGGTCCCGGCCAGCGGGTCGAGGCGCAGATGCGTGACCGGGGTGAGGCTCCCGGCGAGCGATGTCCCGAGCGCGCTGGTCAGCGCGGAACCGGCCGTGTCACCGACCTCGCCCAACGGGCCGCCGGTCCCGAGCGACGAGAGGGCGGGGAGCGGCGCCGCCTGGGCCGCCGCACCCCCCGCCCCGAGCGCCGCGCCCACGGCGGTGAGGGTCAGTCCGGCGCGCAGCAGAGCGCGGCGCCTGGGCTTGGACAGTGCGTGACGTGCCATGTTTTTCCCACCTGTTCGAGTGTGGTCGGTAATCGACTGAATGCGCAGAGTAGTTGAGATGGGCTGCCGGGTACCAACAGGACGACCCGGGGGTCCCCTGCCCGGGTCAATGCCTCACACTGCTGTTCTGTGAGTCCCCAACCGATCCCGACCCGTGTCGTGCTGCTCGCGGGCCCCTCCGGCTCCGGAAAGTCCTCCCTGGCCGCCCGCACCGGGCTGCCGGTGCTGCGCCTGGACGACTTCTACAAGGAGGGCGACGACCCGTCGTTGCCCCTGGTCCCGGGGAGTACGGACATCGACTGGGACTCCGTGCGGTCCTGGGACGCGGAGGCCGCGGTGGCCGCCATCGGGGAGCTGTGCCGCACGGGGCGTACGGACGTCCCGGTGTACGACATCGCCACCAGCGCCCGGGTCGACCGCGAAACCCTGCACATCGACCGGACGCCGCTGTTCGTGGCCGAGGGCATCTTCGCGGCGGACATCGTCGACCGCTGCCAGGAACTGGGACTGCTCGCGGACGCCCTGTGTCTGCGCGGTCGCCCGACGACGACGTTCCGCCGCCGGCTGGTGCGGGATCTGCGGGAGGGCCGGAAGTCGGTGCCGTTCCTGCTGCGCCGGGGCTGGCGGTTGATGCGCGCCGAACGCCGGATCGTGGCCCGCCAGACCGCGCTGGGCGCCTATCCGTGCGGCGCGGATGAGGCCCTGGGACGGCTGGCGGCGGCCGCGGCGGGCCGCTGCCGGCGCACGGCCCCGGCCCGCGGGGCGGCGTAGGCGGCGCGAGCGCCTTGACGGGCGGGGCGGCCCACGGCGCGTGTGCGTGCCGTGCGTCGTGAGGCCGGCGCCGTGCGTCGTGACGCGGACGCGAGTGCGTCGTGGCGGGCGCCCGTGCCTCGTTCGTCGTGAAGTGGACGTCCTGTGCCGAGGCCGGCGCCTTGTGCCGGAGCCGTGTGCCGTACGGGCTGACGCCGTGTGTTGTGGGGGCGGACGCCGCCGCGTGCCGTACGGGCTGACGCCGTGTGCGGGCCGGGTCGGCCGAGGACGGCGCCGTGCGTGTCCGGACAGGCGTCGTGTGCGGGGCCGGGCCGACCGAGGCCGTGTGCGGGTCGGGCCGGGCTGGTCAGGCCCGCGGGCGGTCCCGGTAGGAACCGTTGGGCGGGGTGCGCGACGCGCACGTTCGGGGACGCGACGCGACGCGCTGTGGGGCCGGACAGGACCCCCCGGCCCGTCCGGCCCCACAGCGCTTCCCCCGTACCCCCACCCCCGTATCCCCCCGCTTTCCCCCGTCCCCCGTTCCCCCCGCTTCCCCCGCTCCCCCGTTGCCTTCAGGCCACCAGCTCGCCGAAGGACTCCTCCTCGTCACGGCCGAAGCTGAGGACCTCGTCCTCGCGCAGCCGACGGAGCGACCGCCAGATGCTCGACTTCACCGTGCCGACACTTATGCCGAGGATCGACGCGATCTCCGGGTCCGTGCGGCCCTCGTAGTAACGGAGGACCAGCATCGTCCGCTGGAGTTCGGGCAGCCGGGCGAGCGCCTGCCAGAGCACGGTGCGCAGTTCGGTGCCGCGCATCGCGTCCGTGTCGCCCGCCGTCTCCGGCAGTTCCTCGGTCGGGTACTCGTTGAGCTTGCGCCGGCGCCAGGCGCTGATGTGCAGATTCGTCATGGTGCGGCGCAGATATCCGCCGACCGCCGCCTTGTCGGTGATCCTGTCCCACGCCCGGTACGTCGAGAAGAGGGCGCTCTGGAGCAGATCCTCGGCCTCGAACCGGTCGCCGGTCAGGTGGTAGGCGGTCGCGTACAGGGAGGCGCGGCGCTCCTGGACGTAGGCCGTGAACGCCACTTCGGCGCTCTCGGTCTCCGCCGGGGCCTTCCGCTCCCCCGTGCCCTCCCCGTGCGCGTTCCCCCCGCGTACCGCCTTCTGCGCGTCGCGCATCGCCATGAGGGACGTGCGCCCCTGCTCCGCCGTGGCGGTGGACGGGTGCTGACGCCCGATGCCTCGGACGCATCCCCGTCCGCCCCCGAGCTCCCGGCCCCGCTCCAGCAGCGAGGTCCCCGCTCCGGCGCCGGCCTTCTCGGTGCTCCGACCGACGTCGTGGAGCCGTGTGACAACTGCGCTTGAGGTGGTGCTGTGCAGTGCGTTCATCTGGCGCCCCCCATCGGTGGAGTCCGTTCGTTCCGTGTGGCACCGAGCTTGCCGGGGCAGTTTCATCGCGCTGTCCCCCATCTGTCACAGACCTGTCACAGGGGTTCCGGGGGCGTCCGCCGGACGGAAGGGGACCCCAGCGGTCGAACTGAAGCTCCACCATGGGCCAGAATGGCGCTCGTGCCTTTCCTGCTGCTGATCGAGGACGACGACGCCATCCGCACGGCCCTCGAACTCTCGTTGTCACGCCAGGGCCACCGAGTGGCCACCGCGGCGACGGGAGAGGACGGCCTGAATCTGCTGCGCGAGCAACGGCCGGATCTGATCGTGCTGGATGTGATGCTGCCCGGGATCGACGGTTTCGAGGTGTGCCGACGCATCCGGCGCACCGATCAGCTGCCGATCATTCTGCTGACCGCGCGCAGCGACGACATCGACGTCGTGGTCGGACTGGAGTCCGGCGCGGACGACTACGTGGTGAAGCCCGTCCAGGGCCGGGTGCTCGACGCCCGTATCCGGGCCGTGCTGCGCCGTGGCGAACGCGAGTCGACCGACTCGGCGACGTTCGGCAGCGTGGTCATCGACCGGTCCGCGATGACCGTCACCAAGGACGGCGAGGACCTTCAGCTCACGCCGACCGAACTGCGGTTGCTCCTCGAACTGAGCCGCAGGCCGGGACAGGCTCTGTCCCGGCAGCAGTTGCTGCGGCTGGTGTGGGAGCACGACTACCTCGGTGACTCGCGGCTGGTGGACGCCTGTGTGCAGCGGCTGCGCGCGAAGGTGGAGGACGTGCCGTCCTCGCCGACGCTGATCCGTACCGTGCGCGGGGTGGGCTACCGGCTGGACTCGCCTCAGTGAGCGGTGTCGCGAGACGGGGGCTCCTCGCGGGGCTCCGGTGGACCAGTCTCCGGCTGCGGCTCGTCGTGGTGTTCGGGCTGGTGGCGCTGACCGCGGCGGTGTCCGCGTCGGGGATCGCGTACTGGCTGAACCGGGAGGCGGTCCTCACCCGCACCCAGGACTCGGCGCTCGGGGACTTCCGGCAGGAGATGCAGAACCGGGCTGCGTCCCTGCCCGCGTCCCCCACCAAGGACGACCTCCAGAACGCCGCCGCGCAGATGGCGAGCAGCAGCCCCGGCTACAGCGTGCTGCTGGTCGACGAGCGGGACGGCGGCAAGCCGATCGTCGGCAACTCCGATCTGGACACCTTCACGCTCGACGACGTGCCCGCCTCGCTCCAGAAGCAGGTGAACAAGAAGCACGACGTGGAGACGGGGAACAAGTACGAGTACCACCTGTTCTGGCAGCGCATCGTGATCGGCGACACGCCGTACCTGGTAGGCGGTACGAGGATCATCGGCGGCGGCCCGACCGGTTACATGCTGAAGTCGCTGGACCAGGAGCGGCAGGATCTGAACTCGCTGGCGTGGTCGCTGGGGATCGCCACCGGTCTGGCGCTGGTCGGTGCGGCGCTGCTCGCGCAGGCCGCCGCCTCGACGGTGCTGCGGCCGGTGCAGCGGCTCGGTGACGCGGCGCGCAAGCTCGGCGAGGGCAAGCTCGACACCCGGCTCGTGGTCTCCGGTACGGACGAACTCGCCGATCTCTCGCGGACGTTCAACCGGACCGCGGACTCGTTGGAGAAGAAGGTCGCGGACATGACCGCGCGGGAGGAGTCGAGCCGCCGGTTCGTCGCCGACATGTCGCACGAGCTGCGGACCCCGCTCACCGCGATCACCGCGGTCGCCGAGGTGCTGGAGGACGAGGCCGACAACCTGGACCCGATGATCGCGCCCGCCGTGCATCTGGTGGTCAGCGAGACCCGGCGGCTCAACGACCTGGTGGAGAACCTGATGGAGGTCACCCGTTTCGACGCCGGTACGGCCCGTCTGGTCCTCGACACGGTCGATGTGGCCGACCAGGTCACCGCGTGCGTCGACGCGCGGGCCTGGCTGGACGCGGTCGACCTGGACGCGGAGCGCGGCATGATGGTGCGGCTCGACCCGCGCCGGCTCGACGTCATCCTGGCGAACCTGATCGGCAACGCGCTCAAGCACGGCGGTTCGCCGGTACGGGTCGCGGTGCGGACCGAGGGGGACGAGCTGGTCATCGAGGTGCGCGACCACGGCCCCGGCATCCCCGAGGACGTCCTGCCGCACGTCTTCGACCGGTTCTACAAGGCCAGCGCCTCCCGGCCGCGTTCCGAGGGCAGCGGTCTCGGGCTGTCGATCGCCATGGAGAACGCCCACATCCACGGCGGTGACATCACGGCCGCGAACTCCCCTGACGGCGACGGCGCGGTGTTCGTCCTGCGGCTGCCGCGCGACGCCGAGGCCCTGCTGGACGGCCGGGCGTCCGACGAGGACGACGGCCCCGATGGTCCCGACGGCGACGGAACCGGTGGCGCGGGGGGCCGGGGCGACGCGACGGACCGGAATTCCCGAGGCACGGAGGGTGGCGTGTCATGAGGTGCGACGACCTAGGCGCGTCCGACGCGCACCGCATAGGCAGGGTGCGCCGGGGAGCCGTCGCGCTCGCGGGCGCGCTGGTGTGCGCGGCGCTGGCCGCCGGGTGCGGGATCAGGACGACGTCCGTGCCGGTGGACGCGGGGGCCGCGCCGTCCCGGGTGCCGTGCTCGTTGCCCGCGGACGACGTCCCGGCCCTGGGGCGGCACGGACTGCCGGTCGAGATCCAGCTGGTGTGCGCGTCGCGGCTGGTGGGCGTGGACCGTACGGTCCAGATCGACGAATCGAGGTCCGGCCGGCTGCGGATCGCACGGGCGCTGCTGGACCAGTTGCGGGCCGCGCCCTCGTCCGAGGAGCGACGGGCGGGGTTCTCCACCGACGTCCCGGCGACGCTGCGGATCGGCGAGGGCCACGAGGGCGATCCGGCGGGCACGCTGCGGCTGAGCGTCCAGCCCGAGGACCTGCCGGCCGAGGCGCTGGCGCAGATCGTGTGCACGTACGCGGACAACCAGGCGCTCGTCTCGAAGGAGACGGTGGTGCTCGGCGGTCCGGGCGACTACCCGGCGCGCGGCTATCTGTGCACGTCGGAGACGAAGACCCGGCCGGAGGCCGCGCCGACGCCCAGCACGCTGGGGCTGCCGTGAGCCCCTTGCCGGACGCACACATGGCGGTCCGGGTGCTGTCCGGCTGTTGACCCGCGCGCCGGTCCGCACAGCGTTCTGCCCGGCGTTCCGCGTGACGGTCCCCGTGCGGGCCCGCTCGCCGGGCCACACGGTGTACCGCGTCCCGGTCCCCCCACGCGGGCCCGCTCGCCGGACCGCGTGCCGGGCCCGTGGCGGTCCGCTCGCGGCCCCTCGGAACCGGCAGGCTCCCGTGCGGGTCCACACGGCATTCCGTCCGACGGTCCGCGCGCCGGTCCGCACAGCGTTCTGCCCGGCGTTCCGCGTGACGATCCCCGTGCGGGCCCGCTCGCCGGACCACACGGTGTACCGCGTCCCGGTCCCCCCACGCGGGCCCGCTCGCCGGACCGCGTGCCGGGCCCGTGGCGGTCCGCTCGCAGCCCCTCGGAATCGGCCGGACGGTGCCGGAACCGGCCGGACGCTTCCAGGACCGGCCAGGAGCCTCCGGGAGTTTCGGCCGTCCTCGCCCGTCCTCCGGGCCCGGAGTCGCGTACGTCTCCATCCGGGGCGGAGCGGAACCGTTCCCGCCGGTCGAGTCGTCTAGGGGGGCGTGCGTCAAGGTTCGGGCGGTCAGACCGTCATCCGCTTCCGCGCGGTGGGAGGATTCCTCCTCCTCGCGCATCTGCTGCTCGTCGGGTGGCTGACGCTGCGCCCGCTGGACGTGCCCTGGGTGACGGCCGCCAATCTCCGACCGTTCGCCGGGATCAGGGCGGATCTCGCCCTCGGTCCGGCCGAGGCGGTCCGCCGGATCGGTGAGGCGCTGGTGCTGCTGGCCCCCCTGGGCGTCCTGCTGCCGATGGCCGGGGGCCGCCTCTTCGTGTCCCCGTGGGCCTCGCTGGCGCGGACCGTCGCCGCGGGTGCGCTGATCTCGCTGGCCATCGAACTGGCGCAGACCGGGGTGCCGGGGCAGGTCGTCGATGTCGACTCACTGTTGCTGAACACCGTCGGGGTGACCGTCGCCCACCTGCTGTTCGTCCCGCTGGGCCGGGCATGGCTGCGCCGACGCGGACCGCGGGTCTGGCATCAGTCGGCGGAGGTGGTGGGCCACCGGCTCAGGGACGGGGTCCCTCAGGGTGCGACCCCGACGATTTCCAGGGTCGGCATCGCCCCGTAGAGCGACGCTTTGCCCCTGTTCGCGGAGTCATCATGGAGGTACGGGGAAAGCCCGTACGGGAGCACACGGAACCGCTCCCCCACCAACGGCTCGCGAAGGAGCTCACCATGGCCGCACTTGCCCGCCCCCAGCAAGGACGCATGATCGGTGGCGTGTGCGCGGCGCTGGCCCGGCGCTTCGGCACCACCCCGACGACCATGCGGATCATCTTCCTGGCCTCCTGTCTGCTGCCCGGTCCGCAGTTCCTGCTCTATCTCGGGCTGTGGATACTGCTGCCGTCCGAGAAGCGGGCGACGACCGGCGCGTGGTGACCGGGGCATGGCGACCGGCGAGTGGTGACCACTACCCGGTAACGACTGTCCGGTGACCACTACCCGGTAAAACCACTGTCCGGTGGCCACCGGACACGTCTGTGGGGCGCGCCCCCGGGCCGGGTGCGCGCCCCACAGACGTGTACCGGGCGGTGAGGGGTCAGCGACCGAGCGGGATGCCGTTGGCCGTGAGACCGCTGGTCGTCAGACCGTTGGTGGAGATACCGCCGAGCAGGCCCTTGACGGGGTCGGTGGCGTCGTTGCTCGTCTTCCGCTTTCCGGCGGTGGTGGTGCCCTTGTCGGCCTTGTTCTTCTGCTTGCCCTGGAGGAGCTTGTCGGCGGTCGCCTGGAGCGGCAGGGTCTGCGTGACCGTCTTCAGCGTGGAACCGGCCGAGCCGACGTCGATGGGCAGCGGAGCGGCGGAGGCGGTGCCTCCGGCGGCGGCGGCGAACGCGGCGCCGAGAGCGGCGGCGCCGAGAGTCCTGACAACAGACTGCTTCATGGGGAATTCATCCTTGGGGAAGGGGATGGGGGAGGCCACGCAACGTAAGCAGCCCCCGGGGCCTCCCGCAAACACACCGCACGCGGGAAAAGGCCGGAACCCGCCGTTCCGGCCTTTTCCCGCGAAGGCGCCGACTCAGTCCGTCGTGACGGAAGAACCCCTGGTCGTGGCCGTCTGCCGGAAAAGCCACTCGGACTTCAACTCGGCGTACCCGGGCTTGATGACGTCACTGATCATCGCCAGACGTTCGTCAAAAGGAATGAACGCCGACTTCATCGCATTGACGGTGAACCATTGCATGTCGTCAAGCGTGTAGTCGAAAGTCTCGACCAGGTGCTCGAACTCCCGGCTCATGCTCGTGCCACTCATCAGCCGGTTGTCCGTATTGACCGTGGCGCGGAAATGCAGTGTGCGCAGCAGTCCGATCGGGTGCTCGGCGTACGAGGCGGCTGCGCCGGTCTGGAGGTTGGACGTCGGGCAGAGCTCCAGCGGGATGCGCTTGTCGCGCACGTACGAGGCGAGCCGGCCCAGCTTCACACCGCCGTCATCGGCCACCTCGATGTCGTCGATGATGCGGACGCCGTGGCCGAGCCGGTCCGCGCCGCACCACTGGAGCGCCTGCCAGATCGACGGCAGGCCGAACGCCTCGCCCGCGTGGATGGTGAAGTGGTTGTTCTCGCGCTTCAGATACTCGAACGCGTCCAGGTGCCGGGTGGGCGGGAAGCCCGCCTCGGCGCCCGCGATGTCGAAACCGACGACGCCGAGGTCCCGGTACCGGTTGGCGAGTTCCGCGATCTCCAGGGCACGGGCGGCGTGCCGCATCGCGGTGAGGAGCGCGCCGACGCGGATGCGGTGACCGGCCGCGCGGGCCCTGCGCTCGCCCTCGCGGAAGCCCTCGTTGACCGCCTCGACGACCTCTTCGAGCGTGAGGCCCTCGGTCAGGTGCTGCTCGGGGGCGTAGCGCACCTCGGCGTACACGACACCGTCCTCGGCGAGGTCCTCGGCGCACTCGGCGGCCACCCTGACCAGCGACTCGCGGGTCTGCATGACGGCGCAGGTGTGGGCGAAGGTCTCCAGATAGCGCTCCAGCGACCCGGAGTCGGCGGCTTCCCTGAACCAGGCGCCGAGCTTGTCGGGTTCCGTCTCCGGCAGCGCGTCGTAACCGATCGCGCGGGCCAGTTCGGCGACGGTGCCCGGCCGTAGGCCGCCGTCGAGATGGTCGTGGAGAAGCACCTTGGGGGCGCGCCGGATCTGCTCCGGCCCTGGCACGTGAAGGGTCTGGCTCGTCATCTGGGCACTCTAACTCCTACGCGCGTAGAGCGCTCCTTGCCGCTGCGTAACAGTGACGGTGAAAACGGGTCGGGGACGCCCCATCTTCTGACAATGTTCTGTCATGGCACAGAGCGCACTCCCCCTGCCTGCCGCGAGGCTGGGACGGGCCGTGGGAACGGCCGGAGCACAATCCGCGGTGGGTGGCGTCGTGCTGCTGCTGCCCGACGGCTCGGCGGACTCGCACCGCCGCCCCTCCCCTCTGTCGTACGTGGCCCAGCTGCCCATGGCCCGGACCCTGGCCCGCGCGGCCCAGGACGACGGTCTCGCCGTGCACGTGGTGCGCTACCGCTGGCGCGGCTGGCACGCCGACGCCACGGACGCGGCTCCCGCGGCGGACGCCGAGTGGGCGGCGGACGAGGTGGTACGGCGCTACGGCGACGTGCCCGTCTGCCTGGCCGGTCACGGCATGGGCGGCCGGGCGGCGCTGCGGGCCGCGGGGCATCCGGCGGTCACCTCCGTGCTGGCGGTGGCCCCCTGGCTGCCCGACGACGGGGCGGCGGGCGGCGACGCGGAGCCGGTGAGACAGCTCGTCGGGCGGCGGGTGCTGATGGTGCACGGCACCACCGACACCCGGGTCGACCCGGAGCTGTCGTTCCGGCTGGCCGCGCGGGCCAAGAAGGCCAACCGGGACATCTGCCGGTTCGAGGTGCACTCGGACGGGCACGCGCTGCGCCAGCACCGCTCCGAGGTGGTGGCGCTGGCCGGTGACTTCGTACGGGGGTCGCTGTTCGGGCGGGGGTACGCGCGGCCGGTGGCGGACGCGTTCGCCGCGCCGCCGCCGCTGGGGCTGCGGATGCCGCTGGCGGCGGGGTTCGGGCGCTCACTGCGGCCATGACGGCGCCGCCCGTACGGGAGGGCAGGGCAGGGCAGGGATCTGGCGAGGACGGGCCGGGGAGGCCGGGGCCCGGCCTCCCCGCGTCAAGTGACCCGATGAGCCCGATGGCCGTCGTGACGGCTCAGGGCTCGTCATGACGGTCCGGGGCCCGCCGTGGCAGCTCAAGCTCGTCATGACCGTATGACTGCTCTCAGGTCCCGTCAGGTCCCGTCATGGCGGTTCCAGCTCGTCGCTGCCGCTCAGCGTTCGTCGTGGCGGGTCGGCGGGTAGGGGTCGCGGTCCTTCCGGGCCTGCAACTGGTCCGGGGTCATCTCACCGTTGCGCACCTCCCGGTCGATCTCCGCCTTCTCCTCCCGGTAGACGTCGGAGTCCGTGACCCCGGCCCGGGTCGGGGTGTCGGTCGCGGCCGGGACGTCGTCCGGGTCGTAGGCGTCGAGCCCGGCGTCGACCCGCTCCTGTTCCGTACGGCGGGTCAGCGCCTCGTCGTCCGGGCGCCGGGGCATCCCGCCGGGGCGGCCGTGCTGCGGGGAGCCCTGCGGTCGGTTCTCCTTGGACATCGCTTCTCCTGACGCGGTCCGGTGGACCGGCCCCGTCACGGGACCCGCCCACGTGTGTCGACGGATGGGCAACCTGCCCCTTCATCGTGGCACCGGCGGTGCCGCTCCGCCTCCGGGTGCCCGTGCGCCCCGGGCGGTATGCGTCAGTCGGGCAGCAGATGTCCCCGCCGCGACAGCAGGAACCGTTTGAACGCGGCCACCGGAGCCGTGTCCGGGTGTCCGTCGAGCCACGCCACCCCTATCTCGCGGACCGCGCGCGGAGCCGTCACCGTCAGCTCGACGACTCCCGGGCGGGCCACCGCGGGCGGTGGCAGCAGCGCCACCCCGAGGCCGGCCGCGACCAGGCCGCGCAGGGTCTCCGCCTCCTCCCCCTCGAACGCGACACGCGGCCGGAAGCCGGCCTGCGCGCACAGGTCGTCGGTGATCCGCCGGAGGCCGTACCCCGGCTCCAGCGTCACGAACGCCTCCTCGGCGGCCTCCGCCAGCCTGACCCTCTTGCGGCCCGCCAGCCGGTGGTCGTCCGGGACGACCAGTCGCAGCCGCTGCTCGTCGAGGCGGCGGGCGACCAGATCGGGGGCGTCCGGCACGGGCGAGGTCAGACAGAGGTCGAGGCCACCCGCCCGGAGGCGTTCGATCATCGCCTCGCCGTAGTTCTGCACGAGCTGGAAGCGGACCCGGGGGTGGTCGGCGCGGAAGGCGCGGATCAGAGCGGGCACGGTCTCCGAACCCATGGTGTGCAGAAAGCCGAAGGAGACCCGGCCCGTGGCGGGGTCGGCGTCGGCGCGTACCGAGTCGGCGGCCTTCTCCACCTCGGTCAGGGCCCGTTCGGCGGAGCCCAGGAAGGTGCGTCCCGCCGGGGTGAGGGAGACGGTACGGCCCTTGCGGGCGAACAGCGCGACGCCCAGGTCCTGTTCGAGCCTGACCATGGCCCGCGACAGCGTCGACTGCGGTACGCCCAGCTCGTGCGCGGCCCGGGTGACGTGCTCGTGCCGGGCCACCGCCTCGAAGTACGCCAGCCGGGGCGCGAGTACCGCGCGAATGTCTTCTTCGTAACTACTCGGTGACAGCCGAGGCTGTGAGCTGCGTTCATGCGCCATGGGAACGATTATGACGAGTCCGTGCATTGGACGCATGAAACCGATCAGCCTACTTTCGACCCATGTCTCCTGCCAGTACCGAGGCGTCCATCCGCACGGTGGACGCCGCAGCCCCGCCGTCGTACCCGCACTCCCCGACCGGTCTGCCGGACCGTCTCGAACCCGGCCGCCCCGGCTACCGCCGGATGAGCTTCGCGCTCTTCGCCTCCGGTGTCGCGACCTTCGCGCTGCTCTACTCCACCCAGGCCCTACTGCCCGCCGTCTCCGCCGAGTTCGGCGCCACGGCCGGACAGGCGTCCTGGACGGTGTCCGCCGCGACCGGTGCGCTGGCCCTCTGTGTGCTGCCGCTGAGCGCGCTCTCGGAGCGCTTCGGGCGGCGGCAGCTGATGACCGCCTCACTGACGGTGGCCGTGCTGGTCGGACTGCTCGTCCCGTTCGCACCCTCGCTCGGCTGGCTGATCGCGCTGCGCGCCGTGCAGGGCGCCGCCCTCGCCGGACTTCCCGCGTCCGCGATGGCGTACCTGGCCGAGGAGGTGCGCCCCAAGTCGCTGGTCGCCGCGATCGGCCTGTTCGTGGCGGGCAACAGCATCGGCGGCATGAGCGGACGCGTCCTCACCGGCTGGGTCGCCCAGCTGTGGGGCTGGCGGATGGCGCTCGGCGCGGTCGGCGCGCTGGCCGCGGTGTGCGCGGTCGTCTTCCACCTGATGATCCCGAGGGCCCGGCACTTCACCCCCGGCTCGCTGAACCCGAAGGCACTGGCGAGGACCGTCGGCGGGCACCTCGCCGATCCGCTGCTGCGCAGGCTGTACGGGATCGGCGCGCTGTTCATGACGGTGTTCGGCGCGGTCTACACCGTGATCGGCTACCGCCTCGTCGAGGAACCGTTCAGTCTGCCGCAGGGAGTCGTCGGCTCGATCTTCCTGGTCTATCTGGTCGGTACGGTCTCCTCGGCCGCCGCGGGCCGGCTGGTCGCCCGGCTCGGCCGCCGGGGCGCGCTCTACCTCGCCGTCTCCACCACCGCCGCCGGTCTGCTCCTCTCGCTCGCCGACCGATTGGCCGCGGTGCTGCTCGGACTGGTCCTGATCACGGCGGGATTCTTTGCCGGGCACGCGGTCGCCTCGTCGTCCGTGAGCCGCACGGCCACCACCGGACGCGCCCAGGCATCGGCGCTCTACCAGTCCGCGTACTACCTCGGCAGCAGCGCGGGCGGCACGCTCGGCGCGGTCGCCTTCCACGCCGGAGGGTGGGCGGCGACGGTGGCCCTCGGACTGCTGGCGGTCCTCGGCGTCGTCTCGATCACGGTGTACGGGTCGAAGTGCGCCCGCGCGCAGCGGCGGGTGGCGTCCGCCATGGCCGCCCATCCCGCGCGGGCCGTGCGCCCCTGAGAACCCGGTCCGCGCGGAGCCGTACGGGCCCGCGCGGACCGGTGCGCGGCGCGGAGCCGTACAGCCGCGCCGCCGTACGGCCGTACCGAACCGAGACGTACACCCGCACAACCGCCGCTCCCCGGCACGTGTCTAGTGACATGACCGGCAATGTTTGCCCGAAGGAGCGTCGTCCGGTGCGTGCGATCGCAAGGCGGCCGGAAGTCCTGGAGGGGGCCCTCCCTGGTCCTCAAGACCTTGGGGGAGCTACCAGGGCTTTCGGCCAACGCGGCGAGGATGGAGCCACCCCTGGTCGAGCGAAGCCGAGAGCTCGGGGAAGTGCTGGGCGGCGCGACGGGGCAAAGCCTGCCGGGAGCGGCACGAGCACGCGTAATCAACAACGCAGCGTACGCGAAGGGGAGTTGGCATATGCGCATAGGTAGGAAGCTCAGGGCCTCGCGGGGCGGGCGGGGCCTCGCCCTGGCCGCCGCGGGGCTGCTGATCCCGCCGGCCGTCGTGCTGGGCAGCGGCACGTCCGCGCAGGCGGCGACGGGCTGCACGACATCGACCGGCCCGTACCAGGCCAGGGTGGAGAAGTTCCTGAACCGTCCGGCCGACGGCAGGCAGTCGGCCGCCGACTGCAAGGCGATCCAGGCGTTCCAGCGGGCCCACGGGATCACCCCCACCATCGGTTACGCGGGGGAGATCACCTGGCGCACCATGAACACGATGCTCGCCCAGAAGGCGGCCGGGAAGAACCCGAACAAGGCGAAGAAGTGCCCCACGAACAAGGGCCGGATCGCCTGCGTGGACCTGACCCGCCAGCTGAGCTGGGTCCAGGACGGCGCCAAGCTGAAGTTCGGTCCGGTGCCGGTGCGGACCGGGCGGGACGGGGCGGAGACGCGTACCGGCGCGAAGAAGGTCTATCTGCGGCACATCAACCACTGGTCGACGCTCTACAAGGTGTGGATGCCGTACGCGCAGTTCTTCGACGGCGGCCAGGCGTTCCACTCCGTCACGAAGAGCATGTACAACCCGCCGGGGTCCGGTGGCTGCGTCAACATGCGCGCCGCGGACGCGAAGACGTACTGGAACCTGCTGCGCAACGGCGACGACGTGTACGTGTACGGGCGCAAGCCGGGGACGTGAGCGGATGACGGAAGCCTGACCGCCTGAACCGCGCCCGTCCGGCGGAAACGGTCCGTCCGGACGGGCGAACCGTTTCCGGGCGGGCCGTTCCCGGGCGGGCCGTTCCCGCCGGGCGTCCGCTACGCGATGCGTTCGCGCACCACCGGGGCGGCCCGGAACTCCGTGCCCGCCGGCGCGATGTCGTACGAGCCCTCCACGGCCTTCAGCGCGTACGCGAACTTCTCCGGGGTGTCCGTGTGCAGGGTCAGCAGCGGCGCGCCCTCGGTCACCTGGTCACCCGGCTTGGCGTGCAGTTCCACGCCCGCGCCGGCCTGGACCGGGTCCTCCTTGCGGGCCCGGCCCGCGCCCAGGCGCCAGGCGGCGGCGCCGATGTCGTACGCGTCGAGGCGGGTCAGCACGCCCGAGGCGGACGCGGTCACCACGTGCTGCTCGCGGGCGACCGGCAGCGGGGCGTCCGGGGCGCCGCCCTGCGCCGAGATCATCCGGCGCCAGACGTCCATCGCCGAACCGTCCGCAAGGGCCTTCTCCGGGTCGGCGTCCTTCAGCCCGGCCGCGTCGAGCATTTCGCGGGCGAGGGCCAGGGTCAGCTCGACGACGTCCTTCGGGCCGCCGCCCGCCAGCACCTCGACGGATTCGCGGACCTCCAGGGCGTTGCCCGCGGTGAGTCCGAGCGGGGTGGCCATGTCGGTGAGCAGCGCCACCGTGCGCACTCCGCTGTCGGTGCCCAGCGCGACCATGGTGGAGGCGAGTTCGCGGGCGTCGTCCAGGGTCTTCATGAAGGCGCCGGAGCCGACCTTGACGTCCAGGACGAGTGCCCCGGTGCCCTCGGCGATCTTCTTCGACATGATCGAGCTGGCGATGAGCGGGATGGCCTCGACGGTGCCGGTGACGTCGCGGAGCGCGTACAGCTTCTTGTCGGCGGGGGCCAGCCCGTCGCCCGCCGCGCAGATCACCGCGCCCGTGCTGTCCAGGACGTCCAGCATCTCGGCGTTCGACAGATGGGCGCGCCAGCCGGGGATGGACTCCAGCTTGTCGAGGGTGCCCCCGGTGTGGCCGAGGCCGCGCCCGCTGAGCTGCGGCACGGCGGCCCCGCAGGCCGCGACCAGCGGGGCGAGCGGCAGGGTGATCTTGTCGCCGACACCGCCCGTGGAGTGCTTGTCGGTGGTGGGCCGGGAGAGCGCGGCGAAGTCCATCCGCTCACCGGAGGCGATCATCGCGGCGGTCCAGCGGGCGATCTCGGTACGGTTCATGCCGTTCAGCAGGATCGCCATGGCCAGCGCGGACATCTGCTCGTCGGCGACCTCGCCGCGGGTGTACGCGTCGATGACCCAGTCGATCTGCTCGGGGGTCAGCTCGCCTCGGTCCCGCTTGGTGCGGATGACGGAGATGGCGTCCATGGGAGTCCTTCCGGCCGGTGTGTGCGGCAGAGTCCTCGATGACTCTACGCGCATAGAGGGTACGGACCGCCGTGGCCCTCCCGGGATGGGGAGGGCCACGGCGGTCCGGTGGTGACCACGGGGTTCCGTTACGCGAGGTGCCGGGGTCCGAACGCCTGCGGCAGCATCTCGTCGAGCGTGCGGAAGCCGTCCGGGGTGTCCAGGACGAGCTCGGGCCCGCCGAACTCGTACAGCAGTTGTCTGCACCGCCCGCACGGGACCAGGATCTCGCCCGCCCCGTCCACACAGGTGAAGTGCGTCAGCCGGCCGCCGCCGGTCGCGTGCAGCTGGGAGACGAGGCCGCACTCGGCGCACAGCCCGATGCCGTACGAGGCGTTCTCGACGTTGCATCCGGCCACCGTACGGCCGTCGTCGGCGCGGGCGGCGGCGCCGACCGGGTAGCGGGAGTACGGCACGTACGCCCGCTTCATGATGTCCCGCGCGGCGGCGCGCAGGGCGCCCCAGTCGACGCCGGGGACGGCGGACACGACGGGTGGCGGCGTCATTTGCCCTGGCCCTTGCGGTAGGTGAGGCCGTCCGCCTTCGGCATCCGCAGCCGTTGCGCGGAGAGCGAGAGGACGAGCAGCGTCGTGACGTACGGGGCCGCGTCGACGAACTGGCTGGGCACCTGGTCCGTCAGCGCGTACCAGGTGAAGAGGAGCGCGGAGACCGCGGCCGACACGACCGCCGCCACGTACTTCTTCCGGTACAGCTGCCAGAACACGACCAGGACCAGCAGGATCGCGAGGAGCAGCAGCATGGCGTGGACGTTCTCGGCGCCGCCGCGCAGCTTCAGGCTGTCGGTGAAGCCGAAGAGTCCGGCGCCGAGGGCCATTCCGCCGGGCATCCAGTTGCCGAAGATCATCGCGGCGAGGCCGATGTAGCCGCGCCCGCCGGTCTGGCCCTCCTGGTAGATGCCGGTCGCGACGATCGCGAGGAAGGCGCCGGCGAGTCCGGCGAGTCCGCCGGAGACGGTGACGGCGATGTACTTGTACCGGTAGACGTTGACGCCGAGCGATTCGGCGGCCACCGGGTTCTCGCCGCAGGAGCGCAGCCGCAGTCCGAAGGCCGTGCGCCACAGCAGCCACCAGGTGCCCGGGATCAGCAGCAGGGCCACGACGGTCAGCAGCGAGATGCCGGTGACCAGGCCGCCGACGATCCCGGCGATGTCGGAGACCAGGAACCAGTGCCGTTGCTGGAGGTCCTGCATCCAGTCGGAGAGTCCCGGAACGGTGATCTTGGTGATCTGGTCGATGTGCGGGGACTGCTTGGAGGAGCCCCCCTCGACGCCGTCGAAGGCGAAGTTGGAGAGGTAGCGGGTGACGCCGACCGCGAGGATGTTGATGGCCACACCGGAGACGATGTGGTTGACGCCGAACGTGATGGTGACGACGGCGTGCAGCAGCCCGCCGAGCGCGCCGCCGATGATGCCGAACAGCACCCCCATCCACGGGCCCCACTGGAAGCCCGCCCAGGCACCGAACCAGGTGCCCAGGACCATCATGCCCTCAAGGCCGATGTTGACGACGCCCGCCCGCTCGGCCCACAGGCCGCCGAGCCCGGCCAGTCCGATCGGGACGGCCAGTTCCAGCGCGCCCGCGACCTGCCCGACGGAGGTCACGTCGTCGGCGCCGCTGACCAGCCGGACCAGGGAGACCAGCGCGAGGGCGCCCGCGATGACCAGCAGGACGACCGGCAGGGTGAGCTTGCGGCGTCCGCCGCTCTTCTTGGGGGCGACGCCCGTCGCGGAGACTTTGCTCGTGCTCACAGTGCGGCCTCCTTCTCGGTCGTGAGGGCGCGCCCGGCGGCGAGTTCCTCGCCGACCTTCTGCTGCTGGCGGCGGAGTCCGTAACGGCGGACGAGTTCGTAGCTGACGACGACCGAGATCACGATCAGCCCCTGCATGATCGTGGCGATCTCCTTCTCGTAACCGAACTGGTCGAGAGAGGCCGACGACTTGTCCAGGAAGGCGACCAGCAGCGCGCTGAAGGCGATGCCGAGCGGGTTGTTCCGGCCGAGCAGGGCGATGGTGATGCCGGTGAAGCCGATACCGGTGGGGAAGTCGAGGCTGTAGGTGTGGGTGTCACCGAGGAGCGTCGGCATTCCGGCGAGCCCGGCGACCGCCCCGGAGATGAGCATCGAGGTGAGGACCATCTTCTTGGCGTCCACACCGGACGACTGGGCGGCGCTCTCGCTCGCGCCCGTGGCCCGCAGGTCGAAGCCGAACCGGGTGCGGTTCAGCACGAACCAGTAGATGACGCCGCAGGCCGCGGCGACGAACGTGAAACCGTAGATCTCACCGGCCTCGGCGCCCATGGACAGGCCGGGGAACCAGCCGGACTCCGGGATGTCACCGGTCGTCAGGTTGTTGGACCCGGCGGGCTGCACACCGAAGTTCTTGGGCAGGATGAGCCACGCGACCAGCGCGGTGGCGATGGAGTTGAGCATGATCGTCGAGACGACCTCGCTCACTCCCCTGGTCGTCTTGAGGAAGCCCGCGATGCCCGACCAGAAGGCCCCGACCAGCATCGCCACGATCACGATCACCGCGATCTGGAGCGGCCCGGGGAGATCGACGGCCGCGCCGACCAGCGCGGCCATCATGGCGGCGAGCCGGTACTGGCCGTCGACCCCGATGTTGAAGAGGTTCATCCGGAACCCGATGGCGACCGCGAGGGCGGCGAGGTAGTACGTACCGGCCTGATTGACGATCAGCACCTGTACATCGGTGTACGACGCCGACTCGAACATCAGCCGGTATGGCTCGAAGGGGCTCTTGCCCGAGGCGAGCAGCACCACCGAGGTGAGCGCGACGGCGACGACCAGGGCGAGGACCGGGCCCGCGAGGGCCAGGATCAGCCGGTCCTTGTCGAACTTCTTCATCGGGCCTCGTCCTCCGGAGCCGCTTCGAGGTGACCGGTGGCGGCGCCGGTCATGGCCGAGCCCAGTTCCTCCGGGGTGATGGTGGCGGGGTCGGCGTCCGCCACGAGCCGTCCCCGGTACATGACGCGCAGGGTGTCGGAGAGGCCGATCAGCTCGTCGAGGTCGGCGGAGATCAGCAGCACCGCCAGTCCCTCGCGGCGCGCCTCGCGGATCTGGTCCCAGATCTGCGCCTGGGCGCCGACGTCCACGCCCCGGGTGGGGTGGGCGGCGATCAGCAGTTTCGGGGTGTGGCTCATCTCGCGGCCGACGATCAGCTTCTGCTGGTTCCCGCCGGAGAGCGAGGCGGCGGTGACGTCGATGCCGGGGGTACGGACGTCGTACTCGCGCACGATCCGCTCGGTGTCGGCGCGGGCCGCCTTGATGTCGAGCAGGCCACCCCGGCTGTTGGGCCGTTCGGTGACATGGCCGAGGATGCGGTTCTCCCAGAGCGGGGCCTCCAGCAGCACACCGTGCCGGTGCCGGTCCTCGGGGATGTAACCGATGCCGCTCTCGCGGCGCTTGCGGGTGGGGGTCTGCGAAAGGTCGTCCGCGTCCAGCCGGATCGTCCCGCCGTCGACCCGGCGCATGCCCATCAGCACCTCGATCAGCTCGGTCTGGCCGTTGCCCTCGACCCCGGCGATGCCCAGCACCTCGCCCTTGTGGATGGTGAGGTCGATGCCCGCCAGGACGTCACGCACGGAGCCGTCGGGGTCGGCCGCGGTGAGCGTCAGGCCCTCGACCCGGAGCATCGGGACGTCCGTCACGGTGGACTCCCGGGTCTCCGGGGAGGGCAGTTCGCTGCCGACCATCAGCTCGGCGAGCTGCCGGGTGGTGGTGTCGGCCGGGTCGGCGGTGCCGACGGTCGTGCCGCGCCGGATCACCGTGATGTCGTCGGCGACCGACAGCACCTCGCCCAGTTTGTGCGAGATGAAGATGACGGTGAGGCCCTCGGCCTTCAGCTCACGCAGGTTGTCGAAGAGCGCGTCGACCTCCTGCGGGACGAGCACGGCGGTCGGCTCGTCCAGGATGAGGATGCGGGCGCCACGGTAGAGGACCTTCAGGATCTCCACCCGCTGGCGGTCGGCGACGCCCAGTTCCTCGACGAGGGCGTCGGGCCGCACCCCCAGCCCGTACGCGTCGGAGATCTCCTCGATCTTCCGGCGCGCGCCGGCGCCGATGCCGTGCGCCTTCTCACCGCCGAGGACGACGTTCTCCAGGACGGTGAAGTTGTCGGCGAGCATGAAGTGCTGGTGCACCATGCCGATGCCGCGGGCGATGGCGTCGGCGGGGCTGCCGAACACCGCCTCGGCGCCGTCGACCGTGATGGTGCCCTCGTCCGGCTTCTGCATGCCGTAGAGGATCTTCATCAAGGTGGACTTGCCCGCACCGTTCTCACCGACGAGGGCGTGGACCGTGCCCTTCCGGATGGTGATGTCGATGCCGTGGTTGGCGACGACCCCGGGGAAGCGCTTGGTGATGCCGCGCAGTTCTACTGCGGGGGGACTGCTGGACGCGTTGATGACGCACTCTCCTTGACCGGAAAGGAGCGGAGGGGGGCGGGCGGGGGTGAAGCTATCGCGCCGATGGGCGGTCTACACGCGTAGTGCCGAGAAGTCTTGAAGTACGCGCACATCAGGGCCCCGAACACTCGCTCCTGGACCATGGACCCGTGCGCCGCTCGCTCGTGGATCTGCGCGGGAAGGGCGCCGCGCGGGGCGGGTCCTGTTCGCGGGACACCCGGTGGCCCGGAGCGGCGGCAGCGCGCTCCGGGCCGGTGGGAAACCAGTCGTACGACCGGACCGTTACGGAGTGGTCCGAACGGTGATCTTGCCGTCGATGATGCTCTTCTTGGCCTTGTCGACCGCGGCGGTGACGTCGGTCAGCTTGCCGTACGCCGGGTTGGAGGCGGCCAGGCCGACCCCGTCCTTGTCCAGGCCGTACCGGATCTCACCGGACTGCGGCTTGCCGTCCTTGACCGACTTGATCAGCTCGAAGACGGAGTCCGCCACGTCCTTGGTGACCGAGGTCAGGATCTGGCCCTTGTACGCCGCGAGGCCCTTCTGGTTGTACTGGTCCGAGTCGACGCCGATGGCCCACTTGCCCGCCTTCGCGGTGGCCTCGATCGAACCCATGCCCGCGAGACCGGCCGCCGAGTAGACGACGTCGGCCTTCTTGTCGAGCTGACCCTGCGCGGCGGCCTTGCCGAGGTCGGGCTTGGAGAAGCCGTCGAAGTTCGGCGGCTGGGTGAGGTACTGGGAGAGCACCTTCACCGACGGGTCGGTTTCCTTGGCGCCCTGCTCGAAGCCCGCCTGGAACTTCTTGATCAGGGGGGTCTCGACACCACCGATGAAGCCGACGGTCTTGGTCTTGGTGACCTTGGCGGCGGCGACGCCGGCGAGGTAGGAACCCTGCTCCTCGTTGAAGACGAGGTTGGCGATGTTCTTACCGGTCACCGAGGAGTCGTCGATGATGCCGAAGGTCGTCTTCGGGAACTTCGGCGCGACCTTCTTGATGGCGGTCGCGTAGACGAAGCCGACGCCGATCACCGGGTTGTTGCCGGCCCGCGCCAGCTCGGTGAGCCGCTGGACCTTGTCGGCGTCCGCCTCGCCGTCGGAGGGCTCCGCCTCGGTGCCCTTGACGCCGAGGTCCTTGTTGGCCTTGGCCAGTCCCGCGTAGGCGGCGTCGTTGAACGACTGGTCGCCGCGCCCGCCGATGTCGTACGCGAGGGCGACCTTGCCGTCCTTGGAGTCGGAACCGGCTTCCGACGATGATTTTCCGCCACATGCGGTGGCACTGAGGGCCAGCGCCGCTGACGCGATGCCCACAGTGGCAATCCTGGTGATCCGGCGCAAGGGAAGGCTCCTTCAAACCTGACCGAAGCGCCTCTTCCGGCGCTGGTTTCGCGGCGATCGTAACGCGCGTAGATGTCAGATAAAGCCCTGTACGGAAGCCGTTATCGGATCGTCGTGAACGGCGGGCGACCTGTCCGGCTACGCCCGGTTGCCGTCGCCCGTCGCCCCAGGGCCCCGGGCCCCGACCGGGGCCGGTCCGACGGCGCGGACACGGGGCACGCGGGCCGGCACGATCCGGACGAAAGGCCATCCGGTACGCGGTTGGCCGGACGCGGTTGGTGCCCGGGGAATGCCCCGTACCCGGATACCGCCCGGACGAAGGGCTCGTACCCGCGGAGGGCGTCCGGACGAAGGGCCCTGTCCGCGGTCACCTCCGGACAGGCCCTGTCGGCGATTGCCGTCCGGCACGGAGGCGCTATACGCGATCGCCGTCGGGACGAAGGCTCTGCACGCGATCGCCGTCCGGAAGAAGGCCCTGTACGCGATCGCCGTCCAGCAGCGCCGCGGCCGTGAACAGCTCCACACCCACCGTGATCGCCTCCTCGTCCGCGTCGAAGTCCCCCCGGTGCAGATCCAGCCGGGCGGTGTCGCCCGGGGTCCGCACACCGAGCCGGGCCATCGCGCCGGGCACCCGCTCCAGGTACCAGGAGAAGTCCTCGCCGCCGAGGCTCTGCTCGGTGTCCTCGATCGACTCCGCGCCCCGCCGCGCCGACATCGCGGCGCCGAGCAGATCGATCACCGCGGCGTCGTTCACGACCGGCGGGACCCCGCGGACGTAGTCGATCACCGTCTTGGCCCGGTACATCCCGGCGACCTCGTCGACGGCCGCGTGCACCAGGTCGGGCGCCTCGCGCCAGGTGGTGAGGTCCAGGCAGCGGACCGTGCCGGACAGTTCGGCGTGCTGCGGGATGACATTGGGGGCGTGGCCGGTCTGGAGCCGCCCCCAGGTGACGGCGAGCCCGGAGCGGGCGTCGACCCGGCGCGCGAGCAGCGCGGGCACCTCGGTGGCCACCTTGGCGACGGCGGTGACGAGGTCGGTGGTCAGATGGGGGCGCGCGGTGTGGCCGCCCGCCCCGTCGAGGGTGATGTCCACCCGGTCGCAGGCGGAGGTGATCGCGCCGACCCGCAGCCCGATCCGGCCGACGTCGACCTTCGGGTCGCAGTGCACTCCGATGATCCGACCGACCCCGTCGAGCACCCCGGCCCCGATGGCGTCGGCCGCGCCGCCGGGCAGCACCTCCTCGGCCGGCTGGAACAGCAGCCGTACGGGGCCCGGAAGCAGCCCCTGCCGGTCGAGCTCGGCGAGGACGAGCCCGGCGCCGAGCACGGCGGTGGTGTGGACGTCGTGTCCGCAGGCGTGCGCCCGGTCGGGGACGGTGGAGCGGTACGGGACGCCCGACTTGGTGTCCGGAATCGGCAGGGCGTCGATGTCCGCGCGCAGGGCGAGCATCGGACGGCGGTCGCCGTCGCGCCGGCCGACGTCACAGATCAGTCCGGTGCCGGTGGGCAGGACGCGTGGTTCGAGTCCCGCCTTCTCCAGCCTGGCCTTGAGCGCGGCGGTGGTACGGAATTCCTGATTCCCCAGCTCGGGGTGCATGTGCAGGTCGCGCCGGAAGGCGACCAGCTCCACGCGCAGGGGCTCGGGCAGGGTGCCGGGCAGCGCCGTATCGTCGGGCAGGTCGGCATCGGGATCTCGGGACATCAACTGGTTCACCCGTTCAAGGGTAGGGCGCTACCCCCTTCAACTGGCCATGAAACAGGAAAACTTCAGCCACACAGGGGAACAGCGCCGATTCCGGGGTCCGCGCGGGCCGGACAGCGGCCTCAACACCCTTCGCCGGAGGCGGTTCCGGTGTGTGTGGCGGGACCGGTGATGGGACGCCCACGGTCCGGGCCGGTCCCGGTTCATGCGGTCGGGACCGTTCCTGGTGCGCGTGGTCCGGGCCGATCCGGGCTCACTTGATCGGGGCCGGCACGGGGTCGTGCGTGGTCGGGACCGGTCCGGGTTCGCGTGGTCCGAGCCGATCCGGGCTCACTTGATCGGGGCCGGCACGGGGTCGTGCGTGGTCGGGACCGGTCCGGGTTCGTCTGATCGGGACCGGTCCGGGTTCGCGCGGTCCTGGTCGATCCGGGTTCGTGCGTGGTCGGGACCGGTCCGGTCGGAGGCCCCCGGCGTGCCCCGTACCGCGCCCGGAGCATCCACGGCCGCGTACCCCGTACCCCGTACAGCCCGTGCCGCGTCCCGGTCATCCCGAGCCCCGCACCCCGCACCCCGCACCCCAGCCCGGTCATTCCGAGCCCCGCGCCCCGTACCGCGCCTCGATGCCCGCCACGATCATCCGTAGCCCCTCGTCGAACCGCTCGTCGTATCCGGCGAAGATCTCCGCGCCCGCCGCGGCGGCGAGCGGGAAGCGCGTCATCCGCTCCGCCCGTTCCCCGATGTCGAAACCCTCGCGCCGCTCGTCCGGCATCGGGAGCACGCCCTGTTCCTCGGTGACGAAGCCCATCGTGTACGCGTAGGCGGTGGTGCCCGCGCGGACCGCCTGCCGCAGCTCGAATCCCGCGTCGATCATCGTCCGCAGATGGGTTTCGAGTCCGGCCGCGTGGTCCGTGCCGGTGAACCGGGCGCCGCTGTAGACCTTCGCCCCGTCGCGGTAGCGCAGCAGCCCGGCGCGCAGCCCACTGTTGTACCCGACCATCTGGTCCTGCCAGCGCCCCGTGGTGGGGCCGAGCAGTCCGTCCGTGAGCATCCGGCGGTACATCACCGTGGCCATCTCGTCGAGCAGCGCCTGCTTGTCCTTGAAGTGCCAGTACAGGGCGGGTGCCTTGACGTCCAGCTCCTTGGCGATGGCGCGCAGGGTGAGGCCGTCGAGGCCCACCTCGTTCAGCACGCTCAGCGCGGTGTCCGCGACCCGCGCACGGTCGATCTTCGGCGTTCCCACCTTGACAACCTAACAGCGTTAAGCGCAGACTCCGGCACCATGGAATTTAACAACGTTAAGGAAACTGGGGTTCTGATCGTCGGAGCCGGGCCCAGCGGGCTCGCCCTCGCCTGTGACCTGGCCCGGCGTGGCGTGCCCGCGCTCCTCGTCGAACAGGCCGCTGCGCTCTTTCCCGGCTCGCGCGGCAAGGGCGTCCAGCCGCGCACCCGGGAGGTCCTGGACGATCTCGGGGTGGGCGACGCGGTGCGCGCCCACGGGGGCCCGGCGCCGGTCGGACTGGCCTGGCGGGACGGGAAGCGGCAGGGCGAGCACGACATGTTCCGCAGGTCGGCGCCGACCGACGCGGAGCCGTACGGGGAGCCCTGGCTGCTGCCGCAGTGGCGCACCCAGGAGATCCTGCACGCGCGGCTGCGGGAACTGGGCGGCGAGATCACCTTCTCGACCGCGCTGACCGGGCTCGACCAGGACGCCGACGGGGTCACCGCGCGGCTGTCGACCGGGGCGGTCCGAGCCGCGTACCTGGTCGCGACGGACGGGGGCCGCAGTACGGTCCGCCGGGCGCTGGGCATCCCGATGACCGGCGAGACGGTCGACCCGTCACCGATGCTGGTGGCCGATGTGCGGATCGCCGAGCCGGCGCTCGACCGGCTCAACTGGCACCTGATGGGGGGCGAGGCGGGCTACACCGCGATCTGCCCGCTGCCCGGCACCGCGGACTTCCAGCTGGTCTCCCAGTTCAAGGACGGCGAGCCGGACACCTCCCCGGAGGGCGTACGGGCGCTGGTCGCGGCGCGTACCCATCTCGCCGCCGAGGACGTCACCGAGGTGCGCTGGGCGTCGGACTTCCGTCCGCGCGCCGCCCTGGCCGACCGGTTCCGCGAGGGCCGGGTGTTCCTGGCGGGTGACGCCGCGCATGTCCACTCACCTGCGGGCGGTCAGGGCCTGAACACCAGCGTGCAGGACGCGTACAACCTCGGCTGGAAGCTCGGCCAGGTGCTGCGGCACGGGGCGGGGGCCGGGCTGCTGGACAGTTACGAGGAGGAGCGCAGACCGGTGGCGGCGGGCGTCCTCGGCATGTCCACCCGCATTCACCGGGGCCAGCAGGAACGGGGCGCGGAGGCGCAGCAGTTGGGGCTCGGCTACCGGGGCGGTCCGCTGTCGGTGGGCCGGGCGGGCGCGCTGGAGGCGGGCGACCGCGCCCCGGACGGCCCCTCGGGCGACGGCCGACGGCTGTTCGACGTCTTCCGGGGCCCGCACTTCACCCTGCTGACCGTCGACACCGACACGGAACTCCCGGTGGCCGAGAGTGAGTTGGTGCACATCCATCGGACAGGGCGGTACGAGGCGTACGGACGGGGAATCTTCCTGGTCCGCCCGGACGGCTACATCGGCTGGGCGGGCGAGGACGTGACGGGGCTGACCGGCTATCTGGCACGGTTCACGCGGTAGCCACGACGCCGGGACTGCCGGGGCACGGACCGGCGGAACCTGCCATGACAGGGGTGCGGCGGGGCGCCCGAGCGCTGCGGGCGCCAGCGCGCGGCGAAGATGCCGCCACCGCGCTCACACGCTGCTGAGCGAAAGCTTCGCCGCGAACCCGAGGAAGAGCACCCCGGCCGCCGAAGTGGCCCCCGCCGAAAGCCGCTTGCGACGGCGGAAGGCGTCGGCCAGCCGGGTGCCGCCGAATATCAGCGTGGAGAGGTAGAGGAAGCTCGCCACTTGCAACAGGGTGCCGAGCACCAGGAAGGACAGCGCCGGGTAGGCGTATCCGGGGTCGACGAACTGCACGAAGAACGAGATCAGGAAGAGGATCGCCTTCGGGTTGACGAGGCTGACCACCAGCGCCCGCCGGTACGGACGTTCCAGTCCCTCCGTCACCGGTTCGGCGCTCTCGTCCGTCAGATCGGCCATCCGCCGGTGCCGCTCGCGCCACATCGACAGCGCGGCCCGCAGCATGCCGATCGCCAGCCAGGTCAGATAGCCCGCGCCCGCGAACTTCACGACGGAGAAGAGGAACGGGGTCGTCCGCAACAGGGAGGCCGCGCCCAGCGCGGAGAGCGTCATCAGGACCGTGTCCCCGGTCCACACACCGGCCGCCGCCACATAGCCGGTGCGCGTGCCGCGCCGGGCGGCGACCGAGAGCACGTACAGCGAGTTCGGCCCCGGCAGCAGGATGATCAGCACCAGGCCGGCGAGGTAGGTCGGAAGATCTGTGACACCCAGCATGGACGGAGTGTCGCATGCGCGTACGACACCCGGCGCGGGGATTTCGGAAGTTCCGGGAGGCAGGGGTTCCGGGGGCCGGGACCGTCCGAGGCGCGGAGTTCGGGGCGCGGGGCGCGGGGCACAGGACTCGGGTGCTCCTGAGGTCCGGGACTGTTTCTGGGACCTCGGGCGGACCCTGCTTCCCGGGCCGAGTCCGGGGACCACGACCCAGAGACCACTGACCGCGGATCACGGCCCGGGAAGCAGGGTCCGCCCGGAGCACTTCCCGGGAATCAGGGCCCTCCGGATCAGTGCACGGGGATCAGGGTCCTCCGCACACCACTCCCTGGGATCACGGCCCGCACATCACTGCCCGGGATCAATGCCCGGGATCACTGGGAGTTTCCTCACAGCGGAGGGCCGTGACCTGCGCTCCCGCCCTGCCTCCTCCGTGGACTTCGGTGAGAGGGCGGACCAGGAGCGCGTTCACCGGGACACTGGGGAGGAGACCGCGACAGCGGACGAGGGAACCGGGGCACGGAGAGGACTGGGGGACCGATGATGACCGGCAGCAGAAGGGGAACCGGCGGCAGGGCGGGCACGGTGACGGCGGCCGTCGGGGTGGTGCTCGCGATGACCGCGCTCACGGCCGGGTGCAAGTCCGAGGCGACCGTCGGTGCGTCGGCGCCGTCCGTACCGCCCGGCGGCGCCGCGTCGTCGGCCGCACCGTCCGACGACGCCAAGCCGGGTGACACCCCGTCCGCCGTCCCGTCGGCGCCCGCTTCTCCGGCGACTGCCACTCCGAGCGCCGAGAGCGCGGAGCCGACGGCCGGGAGCAGCGAGGAGCCGAGGCCCGAGCCCGAGCGGTCCACACCGTCCGCGCCGCCCAAGGCGCTGATGGCGAACGGCTCCCGGAGCGACCAGGTGCGGGAGCTCCAGGCCCGGCTCCGGCAGATCGGTCACTTCGACCGCAGTCCCACGGGCTACTACGGTTCGGTCACCGTCACCGCGGTCAAGTCCTTCCAGGGCAAGCGTGACCTTCCGCGTACCGGGGCGACGGACCCCGTCACCTGGCAGAGGCTGCTCGCGATGACGAGGACGCCGACGGCGGACGAGCTGCGGCCACCGACCGAACGTCCCGTGGCCAAGCCGGACAAGCGCTGTCTGACGGGCCGGGTGATGTGCATCAGCAAGAACAGCCGCACCCTGTCGTGGATGATCGACGGGCGGGTCGTCTCGTCGATGGACGTGCGGTTCGGATCGGAGTACACACCGACCCGCGAGGGCGCCTTCTCCGTCTTCTGGAAGTCCCGCGACCATGTGTCCACGCTCTACGACTCCCCCATGCCGTACGCGATGTTCTTCAGCGGGGGTCAGGCGGTGCACTACTCCTCGGACTTCGCCGCCCGGGGCTACAGCGGCGCCTCGCACGGCTGTGTGAACGTCCGCGACGAGAAGAAGATCGCCTCGCTCTTCGACCAGGTCCGTACCGGCGACAAGGTCGTCGTCTACGGGTGAGTGGCCGTCGTCCACGGCTGAGGAGGGCGAAGCGAAAGGGGCGCGGACGGGACCGGGGAAACAAGCCCCGTCCGCGCCGGATGCGCCGAGCCGAAGGTACGGGGGGAACCCCGGCTCACTGCGCGGCCGATGACCAGTCGGCTCACTCACTACTGCGCCCGTACCCCGAAAAGTGTCACACCCGCCGCTCGGCGGGGCTCCGGGCCTGGTGGGCTCCGGGGGGAAATCGGTACGGCGCCGAAGGGCGCGCTACGAGACGTCGGAAGGGATCGTCGGGACGGGGCCCGAGGTGGTCCCCGGCGAAGGCGGCGCCGCCGAATCACCACTTCCCGTACCGCCACCGCCCCTGGCACCCGCACCGCTGCCGCCCGTACCACTGCGGCCACCGCCACTGTCACTCTGTGAGCCGTTCGAACCGCTGGTCCTGTTCGCCCCCTCCGACTCCTGCGACCTCTCCGACTCCTTCGATCCCTCCGGCCCCTTCGAGCCCTCCGACCCCCTCGAACCGCCGTGTCCGGCCGGGGGCCCGTGGGAACCGCCCTGTCCGCCGTGACCATGCCCACCGCCCGAACCGCCAGGTCCGTCCCGGTCGCCACGGCCGTCCAGCGCACGGTCGCAGAACCGGCCCACCTTCCCGGCCCCTCTCGCCAGCGCTTCGAGGCGGTGCCGGTCCCGTTCGTCGAGGCTGCCCTCGCGGTAGGCGCGACAGGCCCGGCGCGTCCCGGTGAACCGTTCGCCGTCGGACCGGCCCTTCGCCAAGTCGTCAGGCTCAGGCCGGTCGGTGCCGTCCCGCTCGATGCCCTCCGTCCCGGCGCTGTCGGGTGAGCCGTCCTTGCCCCGGTCACCGGCCCGGTCCTGGCCCTCCCGCCCCTGGTCCGGTTCCGCCGTGACGCCGCCGGGCACGGGGTGATCCCCGGCCCCCCGGCCGACCGTCGGGGCGCCGGACGACCGTGAGGCGTCGGGGAACGCACCGGTCCCGGGCACGGTGAAGGGCGGCGGGTCGGACGGTCCGCCGCCGTCCGGCAGGGTCGGGCCCAGCGCCTCCGGGGAGGCGGAGACGGAGGTCGCGGGCGCGGGGCCCCAGTGACCACCGAACGGGACGGGCAGCAGGCCCGCGCCCGCAACGACCACCACCCCGCCGAGCGCGCATCCGGCCAGCGACGCGACCAGGCCGAAGCTGACGGGACGACCCCGACGCGGTGCACGGGGGCGGAGTGGAGTGGACGCGGAAGGGCCGGCGGAGAAGCCGGAGCGGGGTGCGCCACCGATGCGTACCGGACCGAAGCCGTCCGAAAGATCCGGGACCCGGCCCCCGGACCGCGCCTCACGGAACGCGGCCAGCGCGGCGGCCTCACCGGGCAGTTCACCGACCGAGCCGACCGAACCGACCGAACCGCCCGAACCGCCCGAACCGGCTGAACCGCCCGACCCGGTCGGACCACTCGATCGACCGACGACCGCCGCCCCACCCACACCACCGGGCGCACCCGAGCCGCCCCGAACACCCACACCACCCGAGCCCTTCGCACCACGCCCGGTGGGCGCCACGGCGGAGAGTGCCGCGGCCAACCGTTCGGCTTCCTCGCGGGCCTGATCGCCGACCGGGTCGACCGGTTCACCGCGGAGCAGTCTGTCCGCCGCGTCCTGGTCGAGCCACGCGTACCGCTCGTCGGCCATCACACGTCCTTCTGCGTCCACGGGAGCGCGTGCGCCACTCCCGCGGGCGCCGCCAGACCATGCTGACGGACGGCTCGCTGCGTGGGTACGGCGCCCAGTTCGGGCGCCTGGCCCGCCCTGTTCCCCCGCGCACCGGAACCCCGCTCCGCACTCCCCTGGGCACGCCCCGCCCCGGCCGGGCCGTGCACGGCGTCGGTCCGGTCCTCGTCCTCCGGACCGAGGAGGTCCGCCAGCCGCTTCAACCCCCGATGCGCTGCCGTCCGTACCGCACCCGGCCGCTTGCCCAACGTCCGCGCCGCGCTCTTCGCGTCCAGGCCGACCACCACCCGCAGCACGACGGCCTCGGCCTGGTCCAGCGGCAGCCGGGCGATCAGCGACATCGTGCGGTCGGTGGCCAGGGCCTCGATGGCCTCGTCGGCGGTGTCGGACTCGGCGGGCCTGCCCGAGAGCGCGGTCTCGTCACCGCCGATCGCGGGACGCCTGCCCCGCATCCGCAGATGGTCGAGGGCGCGGTTACGGGCGATCCGGGCCGCCCAGCCCCGGAACCGGTCCGCGTCCCCACGGAACGTCCCGAGGTCGCGTGCTATCTGGAGCCATGCCTCGGACGCCACGTCCTCGGCGTCCGGCTCCCCCACCAGTGTCCGGACATAACCCAACAACCGTGGATGCGTAGCGCGGTACACAGTACGGAAGGCATCCTCGTCCCCGTCCTGCGCCGCGAGCACCGCGGTGGTCAGCTCCGCGTCGTCCCCCAGCACTTCCCCAACCCGCCCCGCTGTCAAGAACCGCAGCCGGCCACACTCTTGCGCCGCCCTGCGCGACTCAGCACGCTACGTGCTCGGCGGGCGCCGCGTCCATGACTTGTACAACCCGCAACATTGTGTCGACCCCGCGCGGTGTGAGTGCGGTGCGCTCGCGGGTGTGACAGAAAACGCGGTCGTGACGCTGAGATGAGTACGGGCCGTTCCACGGCCCTGTGGAAGACGATCGGGGCCTCTCCTGTGGGGGGTGGCGGCCCCGGTCGTCGCTCCAGCTACCGCGCTCCCGGCCCGGAACGCTCCTGGACGCAGGCAGTGCCCGCCGACTCCCGGCCCCGGGGTGAACCGTGTGAAGCCGAAGGGCTTGGTCGCGGCGGCGTCGATCGCCTCCCAGATGTTCACGTCGAGGCGCTCGGTCAGCGTCGCCAACTCGTTGACCATCGAGATGTTGACGAGCCGAAAGGTGTTCTCCAGCAGTTTTGCCAGCTCTGCGACCTTGGGCCCGGACACCGGGACCGTGGTCCGGAAGACGCCGTCATAGAACGCCTTGATCACATCGAGTGACTTGGCGTCGATCCCGGACACCACCTTCGGCGTCTCCTCGAACGAGAACCGCTTGTTCCCCGGGGCGATGCGCTCGGGACTGAACCCGGCCTGGAAGTCCTCCCCGGCCTTGAGGCCGGATGCCTCCTCCAGGATCGGCAGCAGCAGTTCCTCTGTGGTGCCGGGATAGGTCGTGGACTCCAGAACCACGGTCGCACCGGGGCGCAGGTGCCCGCCCAGGGTCCGGGCGCAGGTCTTGATGTAGGTCAGGTCCGGCACGCCGTCTCGCAACGGGGTCGGCACGGTGATCACCGCGATGTCGAAGCCGGCCAGTGCGGCAGCGTCGGCGGCCGCGGAGTGGACCCCGGAGTCCAGCACCGCGCGCAGCCGGTCGGATGCCACATCCTCCACGTAGGACTGACCGGCGGCGAGCTGCCGGACACGGTGCGCGTTCACGTCGTAGCCGACAACGCGGTGACCCCCCTCTGCGGCACGTACGGCCAGCGGAAGACCTGCGTAGCCCTGACCCGCGACAACGATCTGCATGGCAGCTCCTACTCGGTGGCGGTGCTTGAATGGACCGGTCGTTCCTGGTCTGCAAGGAGAAGCGCTGTGCCCTTGGTGTCTGTCGTCATGCCCGTGTACAACTCGGCGGCCACCCTCGGCGCAGCCGTCCGATCGGTGCTCACTCAGACCCACAGCGACCTGGAGCTGCTCGTTACGGACGACCAGTCCTCCGACGGCTCCATGGACCTGCTGCGCGAGTTCGCCGCGCAGGACAAGCGCGTCCTGCCTCGGTCGGCACCCGAGCGGGGAGGCGCGGGTCGGGCCCGCAACCTCGCGATCGAGCGAGCCCGCGGGGGCTACATCGCCTTCCTCGACAGCGACGACATGTGGCTTCCGGAGAAGACCGAGAAGCAACTCGCCTTCGCTGCGGAAGGAACTGCACCGTTGACGTTCACCTCGTACTACAAGATGGACGCCGCCTATCCTGGCGAGAGCACCGACTGGGTCCCGAACGGCCGGGTGATTCGCGCGCGTGAGCACGTGGACTACCGCGCGATGCTGGCCCAGGACCACATCGGTGCCCTCACCGCCATGTACGACCGCAACGTCCTGGGCACGAGGCTGATGCCGGAGATGCGCAAACGCCAGGACTACGCACTGTGGCTGAGCATCATGCGGGACGGCGCTGACGCCCGGGGCCTGGCCGAACCGTTGGCGGTCTACCGGGCCCACCAGGCGGGATCGCTGTCCTCCAACAAACTTTCCCTCGTGCAGTACAACTGGTCGCTTTACCGCGAGCACGAGCATCTGTCGGTCCCGCGGGCAACGCGAGCACTGGCGGGAGCCGTCTGGCAGTCGCTGCGCAACTCGCGCATCTAGCTCCCCGCACGGGCCCGGGGGGCCCGGTGCGCGAACGTTTTCGCAGGCGCCCGGCCGGGCCCCGCCCCCGTGGCCGCGCCGCGTACTCGGGAGTTGAACCGGAGGGCCGGACTCGGCGGGTCACCGGTGCCGTCTCCTGGCTACGCGGCCAGGCCGTCGTCGGCCTGAGCGTCGCGCAGGAACAACTGGAGGAGCAGCCGCCTGTCGGCGTCAGGGGCAGTCTCCTGACCGCTGTGGAGCGCCGCCCGTCCGTGCAGGAAGCGGCGCTGGTTCACGATGAGGTAGTCCCCGGGCTGAAGCATGAAGGAGACCTGCCCCCGGACGAGCTCCTCGGCAAGCTCCCGGGCGGCCTCGGCGTGCGGGCGGTCGAGCGGAGACCGCTCCAGCATTTTGGCGGTGAACCGGACGAACCCCTCGCCCGGGTCGGAGCCGTCAAGGATCGGGAACGGCTTGTACTCCTCGCCCACGCCGTACAGGTCGAAGAAGGTCCCGTAGTTGTAGGCCGTCTCGGCCAGGAGGGCGCGGCTGTTCTCCGACAGCCGCGACGCCGCCGCGTGGGCGTCGGAGAGGATGCTGGGGCCGCCGCCGAGCGGGTCGGGGCGGACGCACAGGAGTGTGGTGTACTCCGGGGGCCGGGTCGCGTTCACCAGGTCCATGTGGAACGCATTGTACCCGATGCCGCTGGACTTGCCGGGATCTTTGTCGACCTTGACCCCGATGTCCTTCCACAGGGGCCACCGCGGAAAGGGCGAGAAAGGGGCGGCCACCTCGGCCGCGAAGGCCGCCGCCAGCCGCCGGAACCGGTCGCCGCTCCCCAGAGCCTTGGCGAGGTTCCCCAGGCGTAGCACGGCGTATCCGTCGCCCTCCCGGGTCAGCGCGTGGCGCAGCGTAGCGGCGGTCTCCTCGAACCACGGGGTGGCCGTCAGCTCGGCCCGGTACTCCTCCATGGTGGACTTCGCCAGGAACGAACCGTCCATTTCCCAGGGCGGGAGAGAACGGTCGATCAGAGCGGCTTCGAGTTGGCGCGGGATGTCGATGAACACGCGGAAGTCCTTCTCTCTTGGGGCTCTCGGAGTTGTCGTTCGGGCGCTGTTGCTGTCGTCCGGACGCCGAAGACGGATCAGGCCGCAACGGGAGCCAAGGGAAGACGGATGGAGATTCGCTTGCCGCCCGTGGCGGTCTCCGGGAGGACCTCGGCTCTTCCGTGGCCTTCCCTCAACAGGGCGTCGACCAGGGACAGGCCGCGGCCACCGAGGTCGTGGGCGGCGGGCAGTGGCTTCGGCTTGAGCGGGTGGGCATCCGCGACGGCCGGCACCAGCGCGGGCTGCTCGTCGACAGCGAGGCTGACCGCGGCGGTGCGCGAAGGCACAGCCGCGTGTTGCACCACGTTCGTCACCAGCTCGCTGATGATCAGACAGGCGGTGCTTACGACCTCCTCGGACATGTCCCAGTCAGCAAGGACCTTGGCCGTCTCATGGCGCGCCAGTGGGACGTACTCGGCCTCGGAGATCACCTGGAAGTCGTGGCGCATCACAGTTCAGGACATCGCGGGACTCACCCTTCCTCCGAGCGGCAGCCGCCCGGACCGTGACCGAAGGTAAGGGACCCAGCGGGCAGAGGTGTTCACGACGGTGAACCCGCGATCCCCGAGCCCGAATGAGGGTCGGTCGCGCCGGCTCTGGCGCGGGAGTTGCGTACAGACCAACGTGCTCAACCGCGCATGGCGTCCGCGTAGAAGTCACGTACCGACAGTCTCGGCCGCGTACGGACTTATGCGCTCAGCGGGATCAGGGAGGCGCCGCTGGTCAGAGAGGCAAGCCGATGCGGTGGGCCAAGCCCCGCAGGTCCCGCGCTGCGTGGGCCGGCAGCTGCCGGTCGGTGAGGAACTCGACGGTGTTCCTCACCGGTCCGCAGTCCGGCCCGCTCGGCCAGGTCCCGTACCGCCGCGGTGTGAACGGTGGTGCGGTCGGTGAGCGCGGCGACCAGGTCCCGGGCGAAGGGGTCCAGCCGCAGCCGCAGCGGTGCCGCCGCGTCGGCCTCGACGAGTCGGACGGCGGCCTGGTCGGCGCGGTCCTGGCGGGCCTCGGCGGCCGCGGCGACCACCAGCAGACTGGAGCGGTGGGCGCCGTCGAGCGCGGCATGATCCGCCGCGCGCACGTGGTCGGCGGCCCCGGCCGCGTCGCCTACTTCGGCAGCGACGGCAGCGCGGGCTGCGATCACCAGGGCCGCCTCCCGTGCGTCAGCGGCCCGTTCGGCGGCCGTGGCAAGGAGGCGTTCGGCCTCCGAGCGGCGTCCGGCCATGGCCTGGGCGACGGCGGCCAGTGTCGGCAGCTCCAAGTCGGCGCCGGCGCGTTCGGCGCGAGCCAGCGCGTACTCCGGCAGGCCGAAGTCGATCAGCAGGCGCACCTCCTCGACCAGCACCGGCAGCGGCTCGCGCGTGCCGGGACGTGCCCGGTGCAGCAGCATCCACGCCAGGTCCTTGTAACCCAGGCGCCG